>NZ_JBDSMB010000139.1:0-18566 GCF_039916025.1 Flavobacterium sp. | reverse complement strand
TTTGAATCTCGCTACTTCAGCTTCCAACTGGTTACCCATTACTTTAGATCTGTCTTTATATTTTGCCTCGATGTCTTTAGCTTCTGTAGATTCTTCCATTAATTTTGAAGTATCAATATAGGCTGTTTTAAATTCTTTAGTTTCTGCTGCTTTATTACAGGAAATAACTGCAATTGCGAACACAAATAGGATAACTGTTTTTCTCATTATGATTTGATAATTTTAATTTCGGTTTCAAAAGTATAAAAATAAAATTCAATAATCTAAAGTTGAATTTGTGTGTTTTAGGAGTTATAAGCTTTAGTTATTGTAAAATTCATTGTTATAATGTCTAGCTATTGATTTTGAATTCAAATAAAGCGCTTTAAAGCCATATTTTGTTTCAAATAACTTATCGCATATTCTTTGTTTGTTTTATTAAACAGCGCGCTTTAAATAAGCTTTTACTTGTTTTTTATGATGTAAATGTGTGAAGAATACTCTTTGGTTTGATTTCCGCTATTATTCGATTTCAATCCGACAAAAAAAGCTTTAACGAAATTCATTTTTCCCGTTTTATATTTTTCAGATAATAAACTCACATAAAAACTGTCAAATTTCATTGGAAGAACATCAACCAATTTCATTTCTTTTTCTGCAAACAATTTTTGAATGGCTGTTGTTGAAAAATGCCAGATATGTCTCGGAACGTCAAAAGCTGCCCAAAATCTTCCGTAATATTCAGCGTCAAACGATTTGAAATTTGGTACCGCAATGAGAATTGTTCCTGTTGGCTTTACTAATCTTTTCAGTTCCAATATATATTCATCAAGATTTGGAACGTGTTCTAAAACGTGCCACATGGTTATTACATCAAAAGAATGACTTTCTAAATCGGAAAGATTGTTTGCGAAATTTACGCCTTTATTTGTAGCAATTGTTTTTGCTTTTGCGTTTGGTTCGATTCCGGTTGTATCCCATCCATCGTTTTTTGCCACAACCAAAAAGTCTCCGGTTCCTGCTCCAATGTCTAAAAGTTTTCCTTTCTGTGATTGTGCGTTGATTAATTTTACTTTGTTTTTAAGCGCAATATTTTTAATCAAATGATACATTTTTTCAAATAAAGAACGCTTACCATCAGTATGCGAAATATAATCTTCACTTTCATAATAGCTTGGTAATTTCTCTAAACTTGGTTTAGGAAAAGTGATTAACAAATCATATTCCGGATTGTGATGCAATTCGAAAATCTCTTTTGAAACGGAATAGTCTTTAACTTTTTTAAAAAAAATATTGTTCTGAAAACTCATATAAATGCTATGTTGGTAGGGCTTGCGAAACTTAGTTTCACGTGGAACAGATTTCTATCGTCCCATATAAATTAATAAAACTGAAATGTCAGCAGGAGAAACTCCGCTGATTCTTGATGCTTGTGAAATGGTTATCGGACGAATATTGGTCAGTTTTTGTTTGGCTTCAATCGACATTGATTTGATCTTATGAAAATCGAAATTCTCCGGAATTTTAATATCTTCTAAACGGATAAGTTTCTCTGCATTGTTTCTTTCCTTTTCGATATAACCCGAATATTTAACTTGGATTTCTGCTTGTTCAATTATCTCTTTATCTAAATCGTTTTGGGCAACATACTCTTTTACCTTTTCAAATTTTAAGAAATCCTCCAGTTCAATTTGCGGACGTGAAAACACTTTAAACATTTTGTCCGATTGTGTCATCGGAGAGCTTTCCTTTTCAATCAAAATTGGATTTGCTTCTTCTTGCGTTACACTTGTTTCCTTGAAAAAATTCACCATTTTTTCGCTTTCATTAAACTTATGCTCCATTCTGCGCAATCTCTTTTCAGATGCTAAACCAATATCATGTGACTTAGGAGTCAATCTAAAATCGGCATTGTCCTGACGCAACAACGTTCTGTATTCCGCTCGCGAAGTAAACATTCTGTATGGCTCTTCCGTTCCTTTTGTAATTAAATCATCAATTAGAACTCCGATATAAGCTTCGTCACGACGCAAAATCATTGGTTCTTGTTCTTTTACTCTCAACGCCGCATTAATTCCAGCCATCATTCCTTGTGAAGCTGCTTCTTCGTAACCTGTTGTTCCGTTTATTTGTCCAGCAAAGTATAATCCTTCTACTAATTTAGTTTCAAGCGTATGTTTTAATTGTGTAGGCGGAAAATAATCATATTCGATAGCATATCCAGGACGGAAAAATTTAACTTTCTCAAATCCTTCTACGGATCGCAATGCTTTAAATTGAATGTCTTCGGGCAATGAAGTCGAAAAGCCATTTACATAAACCTCAACTGTATTCCAGCCTTCGGGCTCTACGAATAATTGATGCCTTTCTTTATCAGCAAATCGATTAATTTTATCTTCGATAGAAGGACAATATCTTGGTCCGATGCTTTTAATTCTTCCGTTAAACATTGGCGAACGATCAAAACCTTCACGTAAAATATTATGCACTTCATTTGAAGTATAAGTCATGTGACACAGCATTTGATGAGCCAAAGGTTTTGTTTCATCCGAATAGGAGAATTTATCAGGAATGTCGTCACCTGGTTCTTCTCTCATTTTAGAATAATCTAAAGAACGGCCATCAACTCTCGGTGGCGTTCCGGTTTTCATTCTTCCTGCTTCGAAACCAACTTTGACCAAATCATCTGTAATTCCAAAAGCCGCGCTTTCGCCTGCTCTTCCTCCTCCGAATTGTTTCTCGCCAATATGGATTAATCCATTAAGGAAAGTTCCATTGGTAAGCACGACAGTTTTGGCTTTGATTTCAATTCCAAGTGAAGTTACAATTCCTTCTATTTTATTATTCTTAATCAAAAGTCCTTTGACCATTTCCTGATAAAAGTCAAGATTGGGTGTTCGTTCCAATCGCAATCTCCACTCCTCCGCGAAACGCATTCTGTCCGACTGTACTCTTGGAGACCACATTGCGGGACCTTTTGACTTATTCAGCATTTTAAACTGCACGGCTGTATTATCAGAAACAATTCCTGAATAACCTCCGAGCGCATCAATCTCACGAACGATTTGTCCTTTTGCAATCCCGCCCATCGCAGGATTACATGACATTTGCGCAATGTTTTGCAGACTCATTGTAACCAATAATGTACTACAGCCCAAATTGGCTGACGCCGCTGCGGCTTCACAACCTGCATGACCCGCTCCTACTATTATTACATCGTATTTTTCTAAAAACATTTTAGTTGTGTTTCACGTGGAACATCTTCATTTTTTCTTCCTCTTTTTGACGCATAAGTTTTTCGTCTTCCTCGCTTTTGTCTTTGTATCCACAGTAGTGCAAAACTCCGTGAACTAATACTCGTTTTAATTCCTCCTCAAAATCAACATTGAAATCAACTGCATTTTCTCGAACTCTTTCAACGGAAATAAAAACATCTCCGTGTAATTCATTTCCCACAGAATAATCAAAGCTGATAATGTCTGTTAATGTGTCGTGGTCTAGATATTGCTGGTTAATTTCAATCAAATAGTCATCGTCGCAGAAGACATAATTAATATCGCCTTCGCTCTTCATTTCAGAGCTAATGACTTTTGAAAGCCAGTCTGAATAAATAGATTCGTTTTCTAGTTTGAAATCTAACTCGTAATTAAAACTAATCATTGGTTTTGAAATATTCTTGAACCCTTTGGTTAAAATTGGAGCGCAAAGGTAAGCTTTGTCTATTTAAAATTTCAATACTATTCAAATATTCTTGAAGCTTGCTTGGTAGTGCAGTAGCCTGATTGTTAAATTCTTTCTTGTTTGTTTCCGATTGACGCTTCTTGTCTTCGCCTTGTTGCTGGACTGCTTTTTCTAATTTCAACAACTCATATTTGACATTTAAAATCTTTTGAAGCGTTTCATTATTAAAACCTTTGTTTAACAATTGTTTTTCTATTTGCTTCATCTGATCCAAAGCATTTTGACCGTTACCGCCAACACCTTGCTTCTTTAATTCCTTTTCCAATGCTTCACGCAGCTGTTGTTGTTCTTTATAAATTTCCATTATAGCCTTGGCATCTCCTTCACCATCTTGACCATTTTCACCATCTTTCCCATCTTTTCCATTTCCTTGGCCTTCTCCCTGACCTTTACCACCTTTGCCTCCTTTTTGTCCCTGCCCGGGTTTTTGCCCTTCTTGACCTTGTCCCTCTCCTTCCCCTTGTTTTCCTTCCGGGCCATCACCAGGTTTGTCGCCTTTCTTCATTCCCTTTTTCATCTTTTCACCCAAACCATCCTGTTTTTTAATAATGTCAGGCAATTGCATTCCCTGACCTTGGCCTGGTTTTGGTTTTCCTTTTCCTGAACCTGGAGCGGACATTTGCATCTGCATTCCGTTCAAAATATCGCTTAACAAATCGGCAAGCTTGTTGGAAGATGAAACCGCATACTGTTGATGGGAATTACCTTTTGGAACATTGGCTTCCGCTAAAGTCTCAATTGCTCTGTCAACGTTGTATTGAACGTTTCCTATTTCTTTAGTGATACCTTCAGCTATTTTTGGATTACGTAAAGACATCGCAAACAAGCTGTCATCAACATGCTTGAACTGTTGCTTTAAATCTTGTTGGATTTTCAGGTTCTTATTAAACGATGGAGCCCCGCGTTTTAAATTCTTAAACTGTTTCATTACATCTTCCTGTGAAAACGAATAGGCTAAAAGATTGTCCAAAATCTGACGTAACATCTCAAGATCTTCCTGCATTTGCTCCATTTCACCAGATTCCATTTGCTCTTGCATTTGTTGTCCCATTTGCTTCATTTTTTTGGAAGCACTTTTTTGTTTTGGTTTGGCTTTGTCTTTTTGCTGTTTCTGTAATTGGTCTTTCGCATCCTTTAAATCTTCGTCTATGCTTTTTTCTTTGTCTTCAGATTTAGGTAAATCCATCGGAGCTTTTAGTTCTTTATTGTCATTTTCTAAATCTTTTAATTCCTCCTGAATCTTATCGAATTCCTTATTAATTTCGTCTTGCTTCTCCGCATTATTCTCATCTGTTTTATCCGCAAGCTTATCTTGCTTTTCAGCGAGCTTATTTATTTTGTCAGCTATTTGTTGCGCCTTTTTCTCTACATAATAACGCTTAGTCAATTCCACCAATTGCTCTAAACTCTTAGTTTGATTTTTACTTGCTTGTTGGAATTTCTCCATTTTTTCAAACAACTCTTCTTTACTGATTTTGTCATTCAGCTTCTGAAGTTCTTCTAATAGTTTTTTATTCTTTTCGATTTCTTCTTTAGACTTTTCTAATCTGTCCTGAAGCAAATCTTTTTTCTCGTCTTTTTTCTCCGATTTGAACTGCTCTAAATTTTCCTTCATCTTCTCTGAAAACTCTTTCATCATTTCGTCCTGTTG
The DNA here is from genome assembly GCF_039916025.1 of Flavobacterium sp. GTDB lineage: Bacteria > Bacteroidota > Bacteroidia > Flavobacteriales > Flavobacteriaceae > Flavobacterium. Next base: position 13,195 of record NZ_JBDSMB010000139.1, on the reverse strand, counting down.
CTTTTGACGCTGAATAAAATCGTTTACTTTCTGTTGATCTTTATATTCTAAATTGTCTTTTTCTTTACCCATTTTTTGCAATTTATCCAACTCCGAAAGCTGCTTGTCTTGCGCTTTCAGGGATTTCGCCATTGAATTAATGTTTTCATTTTGCTGTTGCATCATTTCATCTTGCTTCTCAGTTTCAGTAGCTATTCTATTGCTGAAAACTGAAGATTTAGTGCTTTTGTAACTATGAATCGCATCGTTGTCAAAAATCTCAAAATAATATTCATACGAAACTCCTTCTTCTACCGCAAGGTTGCTCGGGAATGAAAACACAAACTGGTCATAAATATCTCTCTTAACTGCGATAACAGCTTTTTTAGCAACATTCGGTGTGTCTTTAGGATAATACACAATTTGGAGTTTAGACAAGCCATAATCGTCAGAAACCTGCCCTAAAACAAAGTTCTTATTAACCTTCAAGCTATCCGGTGCATTGTTGACATTTATGGTTGGATACTGATCTTTGATAACAGATATCTGATAATTCAGCTTTTCGTAATTCTGAACCCTATTGTTTGAAGTTAGGATTTGATAATCTATGTTCTGAAGAATGCTTTTTGACAACAAAAAAATATTGTCTTGTTTGGCAAAAGTGTAATGCGCATTTTCATTTACCCAATCCACTTTTTGTGTAGCCAATGTATTCATTCTCCAGGTAACCTGCGTTCCTTCCGGAATTATAGCATTTCCTGTTCCTTTTATAACTTCAGATTTTTTATTCAGATAATTTGGAAAGTTCAGCACCATTTCAAAATTGGCAATCGATGGAACTGTAACCACTTTCAATTCATAATCATGCGAAGAAACATCGTTGGCTTCAATATGAAACTCTATATCTTCAGAAGGCTTAGGAATAATAAATTCAAATTCTCCCGACTTATTGCTTTCCATAAAATAGCTTTCCTCGCCAATGAAAATCACCGCGTTTTCGGGAACAACTTTACCAACAGTTCTGACTTTTAAAAGGAAATCTCTATTCTGTTCAGTTTGCAAGTTTTTATTCAAAACCTCAAATTCAAATGGTGCCGGCGGCAAAAACTGTTGCTTAAAATGAACCACACGATTCAGGCTTTGTGAAATCAGATTGCTGTTTCCCGAAATATAAAAGAAAGCAAAAAACAAAATCGGGATTATAGCCAAAGGCAAGTATTTCTTATTGCCTCCGAGATTAATTGCGTTGCCAAAAGGAATTGGCTGCAGTGCATTTGCTTTCTGATCAATTGATGCTAATAACAATTCCGACTTGTTTTTGTCCAGAGAAAGCTGCAAAAAGTTGGTCAGCTTGTCGCCTACTTCACTAAAATGATTCCCAATAATGGTTGAAGCTTCTTTATAATCAATTCCTTTTTGAAGTTTGAATAACTTGAATAACGGAAAACATATAAATCGGAACAACAGAAAAAGCTCAACAATAATGAACATGCCAAACAAAACGGTTCTCGCCATTGGTTTAAGCCAAAGAAAATATTCTACGAACAAGGTGAAAATAAAATACAGCAATCCAATTCCGACGAAGAAGATAAATCCGCGCAGCAATTCGTTTGTGTAAAACTTCCTGATAAAGTCTTCTAACTTTTGATAAATAACCTTTGAATTCTCCAATTTTGCAATTTCTTTTTATAACCGATAAATGTACAATTTTTAGGGAATATCAAAGCGTTAAAAATTCCTTAAACAAATTTGCCACGAATGCACGAATAATTTTCGGAATATTTAGTAGAATGAAAACAAAAAATATTCGTGCATTCGTGGCTTTATAAACTTTATCTTTGTCGAAAATTTACGAAATGTCAAAAGCTGTTAGAGTACGTTTTGCCCCAAGTCCAACCGGACCGTTGCACATTGGAGGTGTTAGAACTGCATTATTCAATTACTTATTTGCAAAAAAAAATAACGGCGTTTTCTATTTGAGAATAGAGGATACCGACCAAAATCGTTTCGTTCCCGGAGCCGAGCAATACATTTTTGAAGCTTTGGAATGGTTAGGAATCGCCCCAAGTGAAACCGTTGGAAAGAACGAAAAATTTGGGCCGTACCGTCAATCGGAAAGAAAAGAATTGTACAAACAATACGCTGACCAACTGATAAATTCAGGCTGGGCATATTATGCTTTTGATACTGCTGAAGCTTTAGATGTCCACAGAAAACAACATGAAGAGCAAGGAAAAACATTCATTTACAATTGGCATAATCGTGAAAAGCTGGATACTTCTTTAGTAATTTCAAAAGAAGAAACCGAAAAAAGAATAGCTGCAGGCGAAGCTTACGTTGTTCGTTTTAAAACTCCTGTAAATGAGACGTTGCATCTACATGACATCATTCGTGGCGATATTAGTTTTGAAACCAATTTGTTAGATGATAAAGTTTTATTCAAATCTGACGGAATGCCAACCTATCATTTAGCGAATATTGTCGATGATCATTTAATGGAAACTTCACATGTAATTCGTGGTGAAGAATGGTTGCCATCGATGCCGTTGCACAGTTTATTATACAAAGCATTTGGTTGGGAAGCACCAGAGTTTGCGCATTTACCATTGATTTTAAAACCAATCGGAAATGGAAAGTTATCAAAACGCGATGGCGATAAGTTAGGTTTTCCTGTATTTCCATTAGAATGGAAAAGTGAAGAAGGAGTTTCTTCAGGTTATAGAGAAAATGGATTTTTCCCAGAAGCTGTAATTAACTTTTTAGCTTTATTAGGCTGGAATGACGGAACAGATCAAGAGTTATTTTCATTAGCGGAATTAGTAGAAAAATTTGACTTGAACAGAGTTCACAAAGCCGGAGCCAAATTTGATCCAGATAAAAATAAATGGTTCAATCATCAATATTTACAAAAGCAAAGCGATGAAAGTATGGCAAAAAGCTTTGCTCCATTTCTTTATGAAAAGAATATTGATGTTGATTATACTTCTCTAGTGAAGATAGTATCCCTGATAAAAGAGCGTGCTAATTTTGTTTCTGAATTCTGGGAAATGAGTAGCTTCTTTTTTGAAGCGCCAACATCTTATGATGAAAAAGCGGCAAAAAACTGGAATGCTGATACACCGCGTTTAATGCAGGAATTAATTTCTGTGCTAGAAAACATAAGTGATTTTACTTCTGCAAATATCGAAACAGTTGTCAAAAACTGGATGACGCAAAACGAAATTGGAATGGGTAAAGTAATGCAGCCTTTCCGTTTGAGCTTGGTTGGTGCTTTAAAAGGTCCGCATCTTTTTGACATCGTGGAATTGATTGGAAAAGAAGAAACCATCAAGCGATTGGAAAAAGCAATCGAAAGTTTATAAAAAGAAAAGCCCCGAATCTTTGGGGCTTTTTTATTAGAAGTAGAAAACCACATTCCCATTAATTATGGAAGCGTGACCAGTGAAATCGCCATCAACTTTTCCAAACATATTCATAACGCCATACAGATAGGAAATATTCAGTCGAACATTCCTAACTCCGGCTGTTATACCTATAAGTGGATAAACACCGACGTTTCCCATTTTTGTGAAATCTTTAGCAGTCACGGCTGTTCCTTTTACTATATTGGTTTCATCGGCTTTGTTAATCTGAGCATCGCCATTTATCTGTACCACAGGGCCAAACTCAACACTTAAATGATTTTCAATAAATTTATAACTCAACTGAAAAGTGACATTGGCACAAGGCAATTTGTAATTTACATCTATATCACTGGAAACACCTTTTTTAGTTACAACTTTATAATTGTATTCACTAAACTGCAAACCATAAATAGCATCCCAATCGTTATAGAAATTTCCTCGCATGGAAAGCCCAACATTCCAACCATTTCCTGGCTTTGCATCAAAATCCGAAGTGTTTACGCTAAATTGATTTAATCCTAAAGTAATTCCAATCATATTGGAATCTCTGTAACCATATTGTGCAAATCCAATAGCTGTTGTAAACAACAAAAGGATTGAAATCTTTTTAATCATGAATTCGTAACTTTTAATTTGTAACAAACATACATTTTTTCCGTACAACAACTTTACTAACATTTAAATTTAAACAGTCATGCCAATCTTTTTCTTTGTTTTTTTATTCTTAGGTATTATCATTCTCTTTTCCTCTTTCTTTACGGTTAAACAACAAACAGCTGTTGTTCTTGAGCGTTTCGGAAAGTTTTTGAACGTCAGGAACTCTGGTCTTCAGCTCAAACTTCCAATTATTGACCGAATTGCCGGTCGTGTGAATCTTAGAATTCAGCAATTGGACGTGATTATCGAAACGCAAACCAAAGACAATGTGTTTGTAAAAATGAAAGTTTCCGTACAATTTAAAGTAATTCCTGAACACGTTTATGAAGCGTTCTATAAATTAGAGTATCCACACGATCAAATTACAGCTTATGTATTTGACGTGGTTCGTGCTGAAGTTCCGAAGTTAATTTTGGATGACGTTTTTCTTAGAAAAGACGATGTTGCCATTGCTGTAAAACGTGAGTTGAACGAAGCAATGACAACTTATGGTTATGACATTATCAATACTTTGGTTACCGATATCGATCCGGATATCCAGGTGAAAAATGCGATGAACCGTATCAATGCTGCCGAAAGAGAAAAAACAGCTGCCATGTTCGAATCAGATGCACAACGAATCAGAATCGTTGCTAAAGCAAAAGCAGAAGCAGAAAGTAAAAAATTACAAGGACAAGGTATTGCTGACCAACGTAGAGAAATTGCTAAAGGTTTGGTTGAAAGTGTTGATGTTTTAAACAAAGTTGGAATCAATTCGCAGGAAGCTTCAGCTTTGATTGTAATTACGCAACATTATGATACGCTTCAGGCTATTGGTGCTGATACTAATTCAAACTTGATTTTGTTACCCAATTCACCACAAGCGGCGAGCGATATGTTGAACAATATGGTAACCAGTTTTACGGCTTCTAGTATTATGGGTGAACAAATGAAAAATCAACCGAAAAGAGTTAAGAAATCGGGAAATCATTCTTCGTTAGATTACAATCCATCTGATACATCGCATCCGGATGAACCGAAACCAACAAAATAATTTTATCACAATGGAATAAAAAAAAGAGGCTTAATTGCCTCTTTTTCTGTTTATGTACCAATTGACCGCATATGGAACTGCAATCTTTAATATGGTTCCAATTGGACCAGTTGTTGCTTTTTGCAATACCTCGCCAACAAACGAAACTGATTTGGAAGGCATAAAACTTTCCTTGGTTTTATCAATGCCTAACATTATTTTTTGATAATGGATTTCGCGTTCCACTCTCAGAATTTCTAAATCGTGTTCGATTTCGGCGTAAGACGAATATTGTTTTGCTTTCATGATTAATCGTCGTTAAAAAATATTTCTGAGAATTTCTGCAAAATTGGCCCTTCAACGATTTTGTCTTTTATTAAAAATAAGAGGAAGACCAATATCAAATAAATTCCGGCCACTGTTAAAAATCCCAACACATAACTGTCTAATGATTTACCAATTGCTAAAGCTCCGGCAACCGAAATGAAAAGCAGCACAATCATTAAGCAAATTGCAATCAAGGCAAACTTGAGAATTAAAGTAGTTGATTTCATCGCCACTTTAAAACCCCAAAGTTTGTAGTATCCAATGCTGCTTTCTATATACGCTTTGGCATTTTCCTGAATATCTTCAACATTGTCTTTTAGTTCTTCTAATGCCATTATTTCTGCAATTTGGCGTTTTGTTTTTTAAGCTCGGCTAATTTCTCTTCTAAAAAGGTAATCGCTTCTTCAGCTTTATAACTTGAATCCGAAAGAAAGCTTTCCACTTTGACTTTTAAGTCATCCTTGGCATTTGAAATTTTCTCTTTGGTTTCATCATCCAAAAAATCTATTTTAGATTTTGCCTGATCTTTTAAATCATCAAATCCATTTTTTATTTTTTCTCTCGTTACCGAACCTTTTTCCGGAGCAAATAAAATTCCGAGTCCAACTCCGATTGCGGCACCGACTAAAAGTGCCAATGTGCCATTTCCATTTTTATCTGACATAACTTTAAAAATTTTAAGAAGTGAATTTACAAAAAAACAGTTAGACGACATGTTAAAATGAGTTTAAACAGTCGAAATGCATTTTAAGACGACATAATGAAAGTTATCAGGCATAAAGGTAATTTGACTTGGGAAAAATTTAAAAATACCATAAAATCAATTTATGAAAGCCCGTTTTAATTGCTAAAAATTATATGAATTGCAATTGTAATAAATTTTATAAATAATAAAAAAGCTCACTAAAAAGTGAGCTTTCCATTTGTAAAATCTATATTGAAATTATTCTTTACTTTCCACTTTTGCCCAGGTATCTCTTAAGCCAACTGTTTTATTAAAAACCAATTTTTCGGAAGAAGAATCTTTATCAACACAATAATATCCTAAACGTTGAAATTGGAATCGCTCTCCATTTTTGGCTGTTGCCAGACTTGGTTCTAAATATCCCGTAATTACTTCAAGCGAATTTGGATTGATATATTCTTTGAAATCAACCTCTTTATCGCCATCAGGATTTTCGTGAGTAAAAAGTCGGTCATAAATACGAACTTCAGCTTCAATCGCATGATTGATAGAAACCCAGTGAATCGTTCCTTTTACTTTTCTTTGAGAAGCTTCTGTTCCGCTTCCGCTGCGTGAATCTTCGTCATAAGTACAATGAATTTCAGTGATATTTCCGTCAGCATCTTTTACAACACCTTCACCTTTAATAATATAAGCATTCTTCAAACGAACTTCAGTTCCCAGCGTCAAACGGAAAAATTTCTTGTTCGCTTCTTCCTGAAAATCTTCTCTTTCGATATACAATTCTCTTGAAAAAGGCACTTTTCTAAACCCTAAGCTCTCATCTTCCTGACTATTTTCAGCATCAAGAATTTCTTCTTTTCCTTCAGGATAATTGGTAATAACCAACTTCACCGGATTCAAAACCGCCATGACTCTTGGTGCTGTTTTATTCAAATCTTCACGAACGCAGAATTCCAATAGCGAAACATCAATCAAATTGGTACGTTTTGCAATTCCGATTGTGTTAGCAAAATTCCTGATTGCCATTGGTGGATAACCACGACGGCGCATTCCTGAAATAGTGCTCATTCTTGGATCATCCCATGAAGTAACATGTTTTTCTTCAACTAATTGCAACAATTTTCTTTTTGAAACAACTGTATGAGATAGATTTCTACGTGCAAATTCTCTTTGCTTCGGACGTGTTTTAGTATCATCATAAACCTGGTCTAAAAACCAATCATATAATTCTCTGTGTGGTAAAAATTCAAGTGTACAAAATGAATGTGAAATTTGTTCCAAATAATCGCTTTCGCCATGCGCCCAGTCATACATTGGATAAATACACCAATCGTTTCCGGTTCTGTGATGATGTGCGTGCAGAATTCGGTACATAATTGGGTCACGCATCAACATATTGTTGGCGCCCATGCTTATTTTGGCACGAAGAATATGTGTTCCGTTTGGAAACTCACCGTTTTTCATTCGTGTTAGTAAATCTAAATTTTCTTCAACTGAACGGTTTCTAAAAGGAGAATCTGTTCCTTTGGTAGTTGGCGTTCCTTTTTGGATTGCCATGTCTTCCGAAGACTGACTGTCAACATACGCTTTTCCTTTCTTGATAAATTCAACCGCCCAATCGTATAATTGCTGGAAATAATCAGAAGCGTAACATTCGTTACTCCATTTATAGCCCAGCCATTCAATATCTTTTTTGATAGCATCTACATATTCCTGCTCTTCTTTAGCCGGATTCGTATCATCAAAACGCAGGTTAACCGGCGCCTGATAATCAAGTCCCAAACCAAAGTTTAAACAAATAGCACTGGCATGACCAACGTGTAAATAACCGTTAGGCTCAGGCGGAAAACGAAAACGCAATTTGTCCTGCGACAAACCATTTTTCAAATCTTCTTCTATAATTTGTTCAATGAAATTAAGCGACTTCTCTTCTGTTGACATATTCAAATTTTTGAGCGACAAAGTTACCAAAATTGTTGGTTATTTGGTTATTCGTCGATTTGGTTATTTGGTTTTTTGGAAGATAAAAAGCAAATATTTAGTACTTTTATCGAATAAACAAATTACCAAATCCTCAAATAACCTTTTTATGGGAACCATAAAACTTCAAAATATCAGAACTTTTTCTTTTCACGGCTGCCTCGATGAAGAAGCCAAAATTGGTTCGGATTACCGTGTAGATTTAGAAATCAAAACCGATTTACGTAAATCGGCTATTTCAGATGAGCTTAAAGATACGGTTGATTATGTGCTTTTAAACAAAATTGTAGAAGAAGAAATGGCTATTCGTTCGAAGTTATTAGAGCATGTTGCCCATCGAATTCTAAACAGAATCTTCAAAGAAATCCCGGCAGTTTCCCGAATTCTTTTAGCAGTATCTAAACTCAATCCTCCTATTGGTGGTGATGTTGAAGCGGTTACCATTGAAATGGAGGAATATCGTAGTTAAGTACGATTTACGAAGTTTGAAGTGCGAAAGAGTTATTTTAAAAACTTTGCTGCTCAGAAACTTTGAAACTTTGCAACTTTAAAAAAAAAGTATATATTTGCCGCTATAACTGGCATCGTGGCCGAGCGGCTAGGCACCGGTCTGCAAAACCGTCTACTCCGGTTCGAATCCGGACGATGCCTCAGAAATTAGAACCTCTCCATGTGAGAGGTTTTTTTATTGAAAATTTTTAAGGAAAATTGATTAAAGATATATGCAAAACCGTCTACTCGGTTCTCCCGAAGCTTCGGGACGTAAGATGCCTCAGAAACCTTCAAAGAAATTTGGAGGTTTTTTTATTAATGATTTTTTTAAGAAAAATTGATTAAAGTTTTGTTCGAATCTGGACAGTAGTTCTGAAAAAGTTCAAGGAAATTAGAGTTTGATAATTATAAAATTTGAATAATCATTGGTTGAATTCCACATATTGGACCAGATTTTATTTTTATTGACTTTGTTCTTATATCAAATATTGTAATTTCATCACCTTTAGACGCATTTTTATTTATTTTTTCAAAAGTCTTATTATCAATTTTATTTCCCTCAATAACCATAGCGGGCATACCGGGAATTTTAAAACTAAATTGAGTGACTTCAATAAAATCCTCAATATTCTTATCACTAACTCTTACATCAACAACGCCATCTTTTAAAGCGCTTTTCTGAAGCTTTATTATTCCACCTTCCATTTTATTGAAAGTTGATATAATTGAACCTGTGTTTTTAAAATTAAAAACGTGTTTCTCTGAGACTTTTTTATTGTTTCTTAAAACAATATCAATAGTTATTGTCGTTTCTAATCCTGCTCCAGGATTGAGATTGTAAATGTTATTGTCTTTTTTAGTGATTCCGTTACCGGATGCTTCGAATGATTTGGAGTTAGGAACATCAATAAAAAATTCATTTAAAAGTCCTCTAAAAACTAATTTTTTGTTTTTTGGAACCACTAAATCATTATCTGTATGACGGACAACCTAAAGCGTATCATTCTGGCCATAAAATGAAAGTGAAAAAAGGAACGAAAAGAACAACAGTAATCTTTTCATGATAGGTGGTTTTATTTCTCGTGTTCCAACTTTTCAAAAGCTTTTTTTACAATTTTCTGGTCGTTTGGAAACCATGCCTGAGATAGCAAAACCACGCCGCATACAATCAAAACCACACTGATAAACTTCTTGATTAATAGGATGTTTTTTTGATTCAGCTTACTTCTTAATTGCTTTGCTAACAGTATTTTAAAAATGTCTGTTATGAAATAAGTAACTATTAAAGTAGAGAAAAAAGTCAGCATTCTGGATGTTTTTAATTCCAGTTGCGGACCAATGGTTATCAATATGGCTAACCAAAAACCAAGTACGCCAATATTAATAAAATTTAGAAAAAAGCCTTTGATAAACAAAGAAAGATAATTTGTTTTAGCCAATTCTTTTGGATCAATTTCATCTATCTTACTTTTTCTGGCTTCCTTTCTGTTATTTACAAAAGAGATAATACCATAAGTAAGCATTACTAAACCTCCAAAAATGAACAACGCCGGATCGTCTTTAATACTCTGGATTAATCGGTAACTACTAAAAAAAGCTATGGTAATAAAAACAATATCGGCTAAAACAACTCCTAAATCAAAAACAATTGCGGCTCTAAAGCCTTTGACAACACTCGTTTCAAGTAATACGAAGAAAACTGGTCCAATCATAAAACTTAAAAAGAAACCAAGCGGAATGGCAGATAAAATATCTTGAAGTAAAATCATTGTTAAATTTTTGACACTGCAATTTAGAATTTAAAATTCGAAAATTGAAAATTATTTCTTTTTTGCCTCGCAGATTGTACCACCAACAACAATATCTTTATTTATTTGTTTTGGCTCACCGTGGATTGTAATGTTGCCACCAGCTCTGACTTTAGCATCAACTATGTCAGTCGCAAAAATATGAGCTTCACCACCAGCAGTGACATTAATTGATGTTTGATTTGTTTCTAATCCCGGAGCTAAATACCTTCCGCCCGAATTTACAACAGCATCTTGTGTGAGAGCATTTCCCTGCAGGTCGACAATAGACCCGTTTTTCACTTTCACATTCAATTTTTGTACATCAAGAATGAGTTTTATTTCTGAGCCTTCTTTGGCAATAATATCAAAAGATGTTGCACTGATTTTGTCGCCACAAGCAATTCTGGAACCTTCATTAGCTTCAACTGCGGTTAGATTGTTGAAGTAAACCGTAACGGAAATATTATCACCATCCAGTAATTTTGTCAATGGCATTCTGATTTTTAATTCTCCATTTTTATTGACTAACTCAACTTCATCAGCTTGTTTTCCATCAATCTGTACCTTATTTTCTTCACTTGAAACAAGGAAAACATCAATGCGGTCAAATGAAGTTACTTTGCTAAAATCACCCACATTTTTTGTTTCCTGAGCCAAAGCAATTGTACTTACTAACAATAAACTAAAAACTAACTTTTTCATACTTATTAATTTCTTCTAATAAAATTGAAATCCAATTGTTTCTTAACCAAATCAGCTGTTTTTACTTTTACATAAACCTCGTCACCAAGTTGTAAAATACTCTGTGTTGCCTGACCAACCAAGGCATATTGCTTTTCATCAAACGTATAATAATCTTCTTTTATTTCACGGATACGAACCATTCCTTCGCATTTATTTTCGATTATTTCTACATAAATTCCCCATTCGGTAACGCCTGAAATAACACCAAGAAACTCCTGATCTTTGTGATCCTGCATGTATTTTACCTGCATATATTTCACCGAATCTCTTTCTGCTTGTGCTGCCAAACCTTCCATATCACTGGAATGAGCGCATTTTTCTTCGTAAGTATCAGCATCAACAGATTTTCCTCCATCTAAATAATATTGCAATAATCGGTGTGCCATCACATCAGGATAACGACGGATTGGCGAAGTAAAATGGCTGTAATAATCAAATGCTAAACCATAATGCCCAATATTTTCAGTAGAATATTTTGCTTTACTCATACTTCGAATCGTCAATGTATCTACTAAATTCTGTTCTTTTTTTCCGTTGACATCATTCAATAATTGATTCAATGATTTTGAAATATCCTGTTTTGATTTCATATTTATTGAATAACCAAACTTAGAAATCACTGTTTGCAGGTTGATTAATTTATCTTCGTTTGGTTCGTCGTGAATTCTGTAAATAAACGTTTTCTTTTGTTTACCAATGAATTCTGCTACTTTTCTATTGGCTAACAACATGAATTCTTCAATCAGATGATTTGCATCTTTAGATACTTTAAAGAACACACCAACCGGTTCTGATTCAACATTCAAATTAAATTTTACTTCAACTTTATCAAACGAAATAGCACCATCAGCCATTCTTTTTCTACGAAGAATTTTAGCCAACTCATCTTGTTTTAAAGTTGCTGCCACAATTTCTGCAGGAACTTTATATGCTGCACCCGTTAACGATATTTCTGCCGGAATGATATCTGATTTTGTCTCGATAATACTTTGTGCTTCTTCATAAGAAAAACGTTGGTCGGAATAAATAATCGTTCTTCCAAACCAGGAATCTAAAACTTCAGCTTTAGCATTCAGTTGAAATATAGCCGAGAATGTATATTTTTCTTCGTGCGGACGAAGCGAACAAGCAAAATTTGACAAAACTTCAGGAAGCATTGGTACAACTCTGTCAACTAAATAAACTGAAGTTGCTCTTTTATAAGCTTCATCATCCAATATTGTTCCTTCTTGTAAATAATGCGAAACATCAGCAATATGGACACCAATTTCATAATTTCCATTTTCTAAAACCTGGAAAGACAACGCATCATCAAAATCTTTTGCATCTTTTGGATCAATCGTAAACGTCAGTACTTTCCGCATATCACGACGCTTTTCAATTTCCTTATCGGTTATGGAAGTATCAATTTTATTTGCATAAGCTTCTACTTCAATTGGAAAATCATAAGGCAAGCCATATTCTGCTAAAATTGCATGGATTTCAGTATTGTGTTCACCAGGTTTTCCTAGCACTTTTATCACAGAACCAAATGGAGAATCTGCTTTTGCTGGCCAATCTTCCAGTTTTACTAAAACAACATCGCCATGTTCAGCATCTTCCAATTTATTTTTTGGAATAAAAATATCAGTATACATTTTCGCATTTGCCGTAGTTACAAATCCAAAATTCTTTTGAATATCGACTACACCAACGAATTCGGTTTTGTGTCTTTCAATAATTTCAATGACTTCCGCTTCTGGTTTTCTGGAGCTTCTACGATTATAAACATAGGCTTTTACTTTATCTCCATCCAAAGCATGATTCAGATTTATAAACGGAATAAAGACATCATTCTCTAAATCGTCGCAAACAAAATATCCTGATTTTCTCGAAGTCATGTCAACAACACCTTCATAGTATTGCTGGCTGGAAGCTTTGACTAAATACGTCCCAGGTTCTGACTCAATAATCAGTTTTTGAGCGGCAAGTATTTTTAAATCTTTGATTATTTCGTTCCTGCTTTTAGTATCATCTAATTCTAAAATAGCAGCTATCTGTTTGTAGTTAAAAGGTTTATTCGCGTTTTTTGATAATATTTTAAATATCTTTTCGGAGAAAGTCTTTTCATTTTTCCCGAACT
>NZ_JBDSMB010000138.1:0-1857 GCF_039916025.1 Flavobacterium sp. | reverse complement strand
TCTGGACGGGACTCGAACCCGCGACCCCATGCGTGACAGGCATGTATTCTAACCAACTGAACTACCAAACCTCTGCGTTATTGCGGTTGCAAATATACAATCGTTTTTCAAATCTGCAACTATTTTTATGAAAAATAAAATGTGTAAAAAACAATTCTAACCAAACATTTGTTTTTCAACCAAGTAGGTTGTCAAAATCTTTTCAAAACTTTCATCCACAGCAACCGGAACATACTTAATTTTATTTTGAGCGCATGTCATGGCTAATGTTTTGAAGTAATTATTTACCTTTTCTTCATAAGCATCTTTGACAGTATCGGCAAAAATATTGATTTCTTCTCCTGTTTCTAAATCGATAAACTTTCTTGGCGCGTTATCAAAATTAAAATTGATTTCCGTTTTCTTATCAACAACATGAAAAACGACTACTTTGTGTTTGTTGTGTTTCAAATGCTGCAAAGCATTGAAAAGCGCTTCATTTTTGCCTATTTGAAACATATCTGTAAATAAAATAATCATCGAACGGCGATGGATTTTTTCTGCAATTTGATGCAAAAAAGTAACCGTATCGGTGCTTTTTGAATTTTTTGGCTTTTCTAAAAGTTCTTCGAGTTTATTCAAAATCATACGATGATGACGATCGCTTCCTTTTTCCGGTGCATAATATTCAAAAGTATCTGAATAGACGCTCAGCCCAACAGCGTCGCGCTGTTTTTTCAATAAATTCATCAAAACTGCCGAAGCTAAAACTGAGAAACCAATTTTATTATGATAAAAAACTTCGTCATTTTTCAGCTTCGGATAATGCATCGAAGAAGAATTGTCGATAATCAAATGACAACGAAGATTGGTTTCTTCTTCATATTTTTTGGTGTATAACCTATCTGTTTTGGCAAATAATTTCCAATCGATATGCTTGGTGCTTTCGCCAGAATTATAGACTTTATGCTCCGCAAATTCTGCAGAAAAACCATGAAACGGGCTTTTATGCATTCCCGAAATAAAGCCTTCCACAACTTGATTGGCAAGCAATTCAAGATGCTTAAAACCGGAAACGAGCTCTTTTTGTTCTTCAATCTTCATAGTCCAAATATAAACGGAAATTTCTAAACTAAATCATAAAAAAAGGCTCAACTTTCGTTGAGCCTTTTTATTAATTATAATGAGATTGCTTCTCCCGAAGCTTCGGGATTGCAATGACTTTGATTGTTATGACAACAAAGCATCAATAGCATCTGTGTAAGTTTTCTTGGGAGCAACTCCAACCTGACGTCCAACTACTTCTCCGTTTTGGAAAACTAAAACTGTTGGAATGTTACGAACTCCATATTTTGCAGCAAACTCCTGGTTTGCATCAACATCAACTTTTCCGACTGTTGCTTTTCCTTCATATTCTGTAGCGATTTCGTCGATAACCGGTCCAACCATTCTACATGGTCCACACCAAGCTGCCCAAAAATCTACTACTACTGGTTTACTTGATTTCAATACTACTTCGTCAAAAGTAGCGTCTGTTATTGCTAAAGCCATATCTTTTATTTTTAAATTATTGTATTTATTTAATGCCAAAATTAGGCATTTTATTTGGTATCAATGTTACAAAAAAATCAGTTTTGGTTATGAAATCATTATCAGAACTGATACTTAGTTCAGACTGAATTTAATTTTCATTTTTTCGAGTTCGTCAAGAAACTCTTTTGAAATAGCAATTCTTAATTTTCTGCTTGGCATCAAAATGCGAGTCTTAACTATGTTTTCTACTTCAGGTATTTCAATTTCAATTGAGACATTTTCTGTGTTTTCTTCATCAAAATTTTCATTTTCGATTACATCAACCTTAGGAGCTATCTCTGGGGG
>NZ_JBDSMB010000137.1:0-62485 GCF_039916025.1 Flavobacterium sp. | reverse complement strand
TAAAAATAGAATAACAATTGATACTATTTTGTTCATTTTAATCATTGTTTTGTTCATTATTAAAGAATTGATCTAAAGAAGCTAAGTCAGTAATGTTTACACTTCTTGCTTTACTTCCTTCAAATTGGCCTACAATTCCTGCTGCTTCTAACTGATCAATCAATCGACCGGCGCGGTTGTAACCCAATTTCAGCTTCCTTTGCAATAATGATGCCGAACCCTGCTGGGCTGTTACAATTATTTCTGCCGCATCTCTAAACAAGCTGTCTCTTTCAGATATATCAAATTCCAGATTTACGCTACTGCCTTCTTCACCAACATACTCGGGTAATAAATAAGCACTGGCATACCCTTTTTGCGAACCAATATAATCTACAATTCTTTCAACTTCTGGAGTATCTACAAAGGCACATTGCACACGCACTAAATCATTTCCATTGGAATACAATAAATCCCCACGACCTATTAGTTGGTCAGCGCCTTGTGTGTCTAATATCGTCCTTGAATCTATTTTAGATGTAACTCTAAATGCAATACGCGCCGGGAAGTTTGCTTTAATAATCCCTGTAATTACATTCACCGATGGTCGTTGCGTGGCAATGATTAAATGAATTCCGATAGCACGTGCTAACTGTGCTAAACGCGCAATTGGTGTTTCCACTTCTTTTCCGGCGGTCATAATCAAATCGGCAAACTCATCAACCACCAAAATAATATAAGGCAGGAAACGATGTCCGTTTTCCGGATTTAATTTACGGGCTTTAAATTTATCATTGTATTCTTTAATGTTACGAACCATCGCGTCTTTCAACAACGAATAACGGTTGTCCATTTCAATACATAACGAATTTAAGGTATGGATTACTTTGGTGTTATCCGTAATGATAGCATCACTGTCATCGGGTAGTTTTGCCAAATAATGACGCTCAATTTTATTAAAAAGCGTTAACTCGACTTTCTTTGGGTCAACCAAAACAAACTTCACTTCGGCCGGATGTTTTTTGTACAATAATGAAGTCAGAACTGCATTCAATCCAACCGATTTTCCTTGTCCGGTCGCACCAGCCATCAAAAGGTGAGGCATTTTTGCTAAATCCACCACAAAGGTTTCATTAGAAATAGTTTTCCCTAAAGCAATTGGTAATTCCATTTCGGCTTCCTGAAACTTAGCTGAAGAAATCACAGTTTTCATAGGAACCATCGTTGGGTTTTTGTTTGGAACTTCAATACCAATCGTTCCTTTTCCTGGGATAGGAGCAATGATACGAATCCCTAAAGCTGCCAATGACAAAGCAATATCATCTTCAAGGCTTTTTATTTTGGAAATACGGATTCCGGCTTCGGGTACAATTTCATATAATGTAACCGATGGACCAACCGTAGCTTTGATTTGGGCAATATCTATTTTGTAGTTTTTTAAAGTTTCTACAATTCGGTTTTTGTTTTCTTCCAGTTCTTCCT
The DNA here is from genome assembly GCF_039916025.1 of Flavobacterium sp. Classification (GTDB taxonomy): domain Bacteria; phylum Bacteroidota; class Bacteroidia; order Flavobacteriales; family Flavobacteriaceae; genus Flavobacterium. The sequence goes on along the minus strand of NZ_JBDSMB010000137.1, from coordinate 61,024 downwards.
GATTGATGGTGATGCCAACAGAAGTGTATTCTTTTAGCAAATCAATTGTTGGGAATTTGTAGTTGGATAAATCCAAAGTTGGATCAAATTCGCCAAAGTCGGATACAAGTTTTGCAGCCAGATTTTCTTCTATGACATCTTCAATCGGAGCTTGTTCAATCACAAAAGCATCATCTTTAGTATGAATGATTTGCTTCGCCAGTTCGCTTTCGCTCGTGTCAGGTTGTAGAGTAGGAGTTGGTTCAACAGTTTTTATGGTTGGTTCCAAATTAATTTCGGAAGGATTTGAAATAGTTGGTTTCAACAATTCTTTATTGATTTCAAATTGCGAAGGCTTTAAAGTCGGTTCGTCTAATTCTTCCTCTTCTTTAACAGCAAATTCTTCTAAATTATAATCTGCTCCGCTTTCTGTTCCTGTCAATCCATTCAGATCATCTTTGATGTCTTTATGTCTCTTTTCAAAGAAAGTTTTAATGGCATCCGGAGAAATTTTTATTTTGAAAATTAAATAGATAACAATCGCAAAAGCAATCCCAAGTAATGTTCCAACTTTACCAATATAATCCTGTATAAACTGATTGAGTTCGTAACCAATTGTTCCGCCTAATTCCGGAATAGTTGTAGCAAAAAAGCCAAACGTTATCGACAACACTATGATAGCAAACAAATCCCAAAACCAAGTATTTTTTAGTTTTCTAATTGGCAGGTCTAATAATAAAAAAGCGCCACTCAAAAAGCACAACTTAACAAATAGGAATGAAGCGACACCAAAACCTCGATAGATAAATAAATCAGCAACGTAAGCTCCAAATTTGCCTAACCAGTTTTCTACGTGTTCACTTCTGTCTGTTAAGGAATCAACAGCACTTTGGTCGGCTTGACCCGAAACAAAGAATGAAATGAAGGAAACTAAAAAGGCAATTGACAATAAAACCAAAAGAAAACCAAACAGCATTCTGTATTGCTTCTTGGTCTTTAATATTTTAATATCCGATTGTGGATCTTTTTCTTTAGTTTCTTTTTTTACTGTTTTTGCCATTGGAAATTTATATCGCTATAAAAATAGAAATTTAATCGAATTATTGTAGAAATTTTGGAACATAAATTAATAATCCTACTGCAATGGCAGCAGTTGCAGCAAACATTACGGCTCCTGCGGCAATGTCTTTGATAAAACCAATTCTGTCATGAAATTCAGGGTGAATGAAATCGGCAATTTTCTCTACAGCTGTATTCAGGCTTTCAATTCCTAAAACCAATCCAAAAGCTAAAATCTGCATTATCCATTCTTCTCTAGAAATATGAAAATAAAACCCGGCAATTGTTAGTAAAACAGCTAATGAAAACTGCACCATCACACTATGCTCTGTTGTGATAAGTTTATAAGCACCTTTTAGCGCAAAGCCTACACTTTTTAGTCGTCCGGTGAAAAAGGAGTTGTCTTTTTGGAATTCCATAATTCAATATTTATAGCGAAGCAAAAGCAGCTTCATAATCGGGTTCGTTTGAGGTATTGGCAACCTGTTCGGTATGTTTGATTATTCCGTTTTCATCAATAACAACGATTGCTCTCGAATGTAAACCGGCAAATGCTCCGTCAACAAATTCAAGACCATAATCTTTCCCGAAATTTCCGGTGTTGAAATCAGAAAGGTTAATGACATCTTCCAGACCTTCTGCACCACAAAAACGTTTTTGGGCAAAAGGTAAATCGCGTGAAATACATAAAACTTTAGTGTTTTCCAATTTGCTGGCATCGGCATTGAATTTTCTAACCGACGTAGCGCAGGTTGGCGTGTCGATGCTCGGAAATATATTCAGAATTATTTTTGAACCGGCAAAATCTGATAAGGAAACAATTGATAAATTTGATGTTGTAAGTTTGAAATCGGGTGCTTTTGAACCCACTTTTGGTAACTCACCATTAGTGTTTACTGGATTTCCACTGAATAATACTGAAGCCATAAATGTTGTTTTTTTGAGTTTCAAAAGTAGTAAAAATTATTAAGGTATTTTAGGTTGCTATTAGGGAAAAAGCATTTTATTTTGTTTATTAGCAACGTGACAAACAACATAAATCATCAGGACTTAAATAATGGAAAATAGAAAAACACACTGGGAAAATGTATTCGCTGTCAAACAAGAAAAGGAAGTCAGTTGGTATCAGGAGTATCCACAAACTTCCGTAGATTTTTTAACCGCTTTAGAATTGCCTTTGGATGTCAAAATTATCGATATTGGTGGAGGTGACAGTTATTTTATTGACGCTTTGCTCGATTTGGGTTATACTAATTTGACTTTGTTGGATATTTCTGCCAATGCTATTGACCGCATTACAAAGAGACTCGGAGCAAAGGCAAGTGGAAAAGTAACTTTTATAGTTTCTGATGTTTTGAATTTTAACCCGGAAGAGAAGTATGATTTTTGGCATGATCGTGCTTGTTTTCATTTTTTGACAGATCCCGAAGAAATCGACAATTACGCTGAATTAGTGAATAAAGCGGTTTCGAAAAACGGTAGAGTATTTATAGGGACTTTTTCAGAAAGCGGTCCGTTGAAGTGCAGCGGTTTGGAAATCAAACAATACAATCAGGAAAGCCTGCGTTTCATTTTTGAAAGAGATTTTGTATTGAAAGGCTGTTTCGTTGAAGACCACAAAACACCTTTTGATACAACTCAGAATTTTCTCTTCTGTGGTTTTAAAAGAAAATAAGTCTTTGATTTTAAGTGCGTTTCTATTATATTTGATTGAATAAAAACGTGACTTATGAACAGAATTCCAAAATTGCTCGTACTTGTTTTTGCCTTGTTTTTATCCTGTAAAAAAACCCAGGAAGAGAAGAAAACTGTCGTCGCTGGAAAAACAAGATACAGTTGCGCACCACAAACTACGGATGCTAAATGGTTTGAAACCAATAATAAAGCGCCACTTTTTAAAGGAATGGATGTTATTGATTTTCCGATTAGCACAAAAAATGAGGAAGCTCAAAAATACTTTAATCAGGGATTAGCCTTTGCTTTCGGTTTTAACCATGCCGAAGCTGCCCGCTCTTTTTATTATGCTACGAAATTAGACACAAAATCTGCCATGAGTTTTTGGGGTTATGCCTATGTGTTGGGTCCAAATTACAACGCAGGAATGGAACCCGATAATTATGAAAGAGCCTATAAAGCGATTCAGCAAGCAGTCAAGCTTACAGCTAATGCTTCTGAAAAAGAAAAGGCATTAATAAATGCGTTATCAAAAAGATATGTCGCCCATCGGTGGAAGATAGAAGTTCATTGGATATTGCCTATTCTGAAGCTATGGAAGATGTGGCAAAAAAATTCCCGGATGACAATACGATAGCAGCTTTATATGCCGAATCTATTATGGATTTGCATCCTTGGGATTTGTTTGATAAAAATGGCATTGCCAAGCCATGGACACCGGAAATTTTAATGCTCTTGGAAAAAATATTAAAAAAAGACCCAAAGCATATTGGTGCAAACCATTTCTATATTCATGCTGTAGAAGCTTCGAATTCTGCAGAAAGAGCCAATGCTTCAGCAAAACGTTTTGATGACGGATTAGCTCCAGCCTCAGGGCATTTGGTTCACATGCCTTCGCATATTTATATTCGAACAGGCGAATATCACAAAGGTACTTTGGCCAATATCAATTCGGTGAAATTAGACAGCATTTATGTAACGATGTGTCACGCGCAAGGTGCATATCCATTAGCTTATTATCCACATAATTATCATTTTATGGCAGCCTGCGCTACATTAGAAGGCAATTATAAATGGGCGAAAATAGGAGCTGATAAAACATCAAATCTTGTCCATCCAAAAACAATGATTGAACCAGGCTGGTCAACCTTGCAGCATTTTTATGTTATTCCATATTTTGTCGCAGTAAAATTTGGAAAATGGGATGCAGTTTTAAAAATGAAATTAGTTTCCGATACGTTGAAATATCCAGTGGCTGTTTCTCATTATGCAAAAGGAATGGCTTATTTAGGAAAAAAAGACATCGCAAAAGCAAAAGCTGAGTTAGCGAAATTGGAAGTTTTGTCTAATGATGACGCTATGAAAAAAATGACTATTTGGGATATCAATACAATGTATGATGTTTTGCAAATTGCAAGTAAAGTATTGAAAGCTGAAATTTTAGCTTCGGAGGGAAACTATAAACAAAGTATTCCACTGCTCGAAAAAGCAGTTGCCATTGAAGACGCATTAAATTATAATGAACCACCAGATTGGTTTTTCTCCGTGCGGCATCATCTCGGTGCAGTGCAAATTGAAGCCGGAAAGTATAATGATGCTGTGAAAACCTATGAAACTGATTTGAAAAAATTTAGAAATAATGGCTGGGCGCAAACTGGATTGAAACTGGCCTATCAAAAACTTAATAATCCTTCTAAAGTTAAAGAAATAGATGCTTTGCTTTCGAAAAGTTGGGCAACTGCCGATGTCAAAATCACAACTTCCCGAATCAAATAACAAAAGACCGACTCAATTGAGTCGGCCTTTTGTTATCTAAAAATCTAAGTAGTCTAAGCTAGTCTAATTAAATATGTAACGGTCGGTTATCAGTAGCCGCTAATGCTGCTTCCTTAATTGCTTCGGCAAAAGTTGGATGCGCATGAGACATTCTTGAAATATCTTCGGCTGATGCTCTGAATTCCATTGCGGTTACCGCTTCGGCAATCAAATCGGCACAACGCGCACCAATCATGTGAACACCTAATACTTCATCCGTTTTTGCATCCGCTAAGATTTTTACAAATCCGTCATTGTCGGCACTTGCTCTGGCTCTTCCCAAAGCTTTGAAAGGAAAACTTCCTGCTTTGTAAGCCACACCAGCTTCTTTTAATTGCTCTTCGGTTTTACCAACAGCAGCAACTTCAGGCCAGGTATAAACTACACCCGGAATTAAGTTATAATCGATATGTGGTTTTTGTCCCGCTAAGATTTCAGCAACCATAGTGCCCTCTTCTTCTGCTTTGTGAGCCAACATCGCTCCACGAACAACATCACCAATCGCATAAATATTTGGAATATTAGTTTGTAAATGATCATTGACTTCAATCATGCCACGTTCGGTTACTTTTACTCCGGCTTTATCAGCGTTTAATCCGTCAGTATAAGGGCGACGGCCAACAGCTACTAAGCAATAATCACCTTCGAAAGTTACGGTATTTCCTTTGGCATCATCGGCCTGAACAGTTACGTTTTTGCCTTTTCTGGTTACTTCTTTTACTTTATGAGAAGTATAGAATTTCATGCCTTGTTTTTTCAATACTTTGGTCAATTCTTTAGACAAGCCTGCATCCATTCCCGGAATTATTCTGTCCATGAATTCAACTACTGAAACCTGAGCACCAAGTCTTAAATATACCTGACCTAATTCGATTCCGATAACACCACCACCAATAATGATTAAGTGTTTAGGAACTTCCGGTAATTTCAGTGCTTCTGTTGATGTTATGATTCTTTCTTTATCTAATTTGATAAAAGGCAAAGAAGATGGTTTTGAACCTGTAGCAATGATTACATTTTTAGCTTCAATAGTTTCCGATTTTCCATCTGCTTTAGTGACTTTGATTTTGGTAGCACTTTCAAAAGAACCAACGCCTTCAAGTACGGTGATTTTGTTTTTATCCATTAAGAATTTCACTCCACCGGAAGTTTGATCAACTACCGCTTGTTTGCGGGCAATCATTTTTTCAAGATTCACTTTTACTTTGCCGGAAACTTCAATTCCGTGGTCGGCAAAATGCTGTAATTCTTCGTAATGATGTGATGAAGCTAATAATGCTTTTGATGGAATGCAGCCTACGTTAAGGCAAGTTCCACCAAGTGTTGAATATTTTTCGATGATGGCGGTTTTGAAACCTAATTGGGCACAACGAATAGCTGATACATATCCGCCGGGACCAGAACCTATGATGACTACGTCAAATGAACTCATAATCTATATTTTATTTTTTTTGCGTCACAAAATTACAGTTTTTATTTCACTTTTCTACTCTTAGAAAATAAGGATTTTGTATTTTGATTTTGTAATCAAATATTCATTGGATATTCTTCTTTTAATTTCAAATATAAGAGAAGTTTTAAGTTTTTTTTTTATTAATAGGGATAAGAATACAAGAACGATAAAAAAGCATATTTTTTAAAATTAAATCATTGGAAATCAATTAAAATAAAATATTTTTTTTGTAGATTTGAAATGAATATTAGAAGTAATTATCCCAATATATTGTTAGCGGGATGATGAATAAAAAGTATTCAAAGGAGATGCATTCGCAGTGAAAAGCAACCCTTAATTTATACTAATCTGTGCATAGATTACAGTAGCCGTTAAGAATGAATTTTTTTCCTTTTGCAGTTGGTAATAAAACCAACAAATTAAAATAATATAGACAGTTAACTGCCTGTCGAAAAGCAAAAGTGGGTTAAGGTAGATTTATCAAGATTGTGTAGGAAATCCGTTAGAGAACATCTTTAACGGATTTTTTTATTCTATAAAAGCAGCATTCTTAATCAATATTAAGTCTGTACGATTTTGTAATTTATAAGCCACAATTAAAGAATTTTTATTAGCTTTATGACTTCTTAATAAAAGAGTTATGAAAACCTACTCTTAAAATAATTCTTTTTTCATGTCAATAGCATACAACAAATTATTAAACAATAACTAACTATATATAAATCATGAAAAAAACTCTTATTGGCTTTGCCATTTTTTTATTGAGTGCAAATCTCTCTGCACAATGGAAATATCCAGAGACTAAAAAAGTGCCAGTTACGGATACTTATTTTCAAACAACTTATACTGATAATTATCGTTGGCTGGAGGATTTTAAAGATTCGACCGTGGTTAAATGGTTCAAGGATCAAGCCGATTTAACGAATGCTACTATGAATAAATTAGCCGGTAGAGATGAGCTGATAGCCGAATGGAAAAGTTTAGACAAACTGCAGCCACCAACATATCGTGGAAGATCTAAAGAAGGTGGACGAATTTTTTATCAGAAAACAACGCCTGGTGAAAAAATTAGCAAAGTATATTATAAGGAAGGCGATAATGGCGCCGAGCAATTACTGTTTGATCCACTTAATTTCATTAAAGGTAAAACACTCTCTGTACAAAGTACTTATCCAAGTTTTGACGGTAAAAAGCTTCTTATTGCTTATTCAGAAAATGGAGCAGAAGTATCAACCATTCAAGTAATGAATGTGGATACTAAAACTTTTTTACCGGATGTTATAAAAGCCGCCGCAGGTATTGATAGCTGGACTTTTGACAATGGTTCATTTCTATATTCCTGGATCAAATCGGCAGATAATACGGATCCAAACAGTCGGTTGAATCCAAAAACAAAGCTGCACAAACTGGGTACAGATGTTTCAAAAGACATTGATTTTTTTAGTAATGAAAGTTATCCAAAATTAAATATTGAGTCAAAAGCTTATCCGTATGCTTTTTTTACCAAAGATTCTAAAGCTTACATTTTTGCGGGCGAAGGAACGGTACAAAATGAGCAGAAATTTTATTATGCGCCCATTTCTGAATCATTTTCCGGAAATATACAATGGAAAACACTTTGTACAACTGATGATAAATTGGTAAGAGGTTTTGATATGGTGGGAGACAGAGTATTTGCAATTACTTACAATGGTGCTAAAAACTATAAGCTCGTTGAAACCAGTTTGAAAAACCCAAATTGGGCAACTGCTAAAACCATTGGTCCGGAAAAAAAGGATCAGACATTGGAATCATTTGCCCGTTGTAAAGACTATTTATTATTGAATTACAGCGACGGCATTAATAATCATTTTTACAAATACAATTTAAAAACGGATGCAACTACTGAGGTAAAGTTGCCTTTTAATGGTTTAGCTTATGCTTTTTCCATCGATACTGAAACCAATGATTTTATTGTCGCTATTACTTCATGGAACAAACCATTTTCAGAATTTAAGTATAACGCTGCTCAGGATAAATTTGAACCAAGTCCATTTAATAAACCTGCGGTATATCCTGATGCCTATAAAGATCTTGTTGTTGAGGAAGTAGAAGTTAAAGGACACGATGGAGTAATGATTCCACTTTCTATCATTTACAAAAAAGGATTAAAAAAAGATGGTTCGAATGTTTGTTTGATGGACAGTTATGGTGCTTATGGTTCAAGTATGTCACCTTATTTTAATGTGATGGAAAACTCATTAGCTGTTAGAGGAGTTGTAGTGGCTTTTCCCCACGTTCGCGGTGGAAGCGAAAAAGGGCAGGATTGGTATAAAGCCGGATTTAAAACTACAAAACCAAATACATGGAAAGATTTCATTAGTTGCGGAGAATATTTAGTAGCGAATGGTTACACATCCCCAAAAAAATTAGGTGGAACAGGAACAAGTGCTGGTGGAATTTTAATAACACGTGCTATTACAGAAAGACCAGATTTATTTGGGGCAGCCATTTGTAATGTTGGTTGTGCTAATACGATGAGAGGCGAGTTTACGTCAAATGGGCCAGTGAATATTCCGGAATTTGGAACAGTAACTTTAGAAGAAGAATGCAAGGCGCTTTATGAAATGGATGGAATGCAACATGTTAAAGATGGTGTTAACTATCCTGCTGTAATCTGCGTTGGTGGCTGGAATGACCCTAGAGTTGTTGCATGGCAGCCTGGGAAATTTGCAGCGGCAGTTCAAAATGCTTCTGCATCTGGCAAACCTGTGTTAATGAAAGTTAACTATGATAACGGACATTTTACAGAAGATAAAGATGTGACTTATGCTAATTTTGCCGATCAGTTTTCTTTTGTTTTATGGCAATGTGGTCATCCCGATTTTCAGATGAAATTATAAAGATTTAATAATAGAAAATCCCGATTTCTGAATTTGAAATCGGGATTTTTTACGCTTATTTTTTATTTAAATTACTGTTCTTATAGCCATACATAAAATAGACACACAGCCCAATAACCAGCCATATACCAAACCATTTCCAGTTGGAAACTGCCATTCCGGTTAACAGATAACAACAGGAAATTAATCCCAATAAAGGAATTAAAGATAAGTTCTTTATAAATGCAAGAACAGCCATTACCGCACAAAGAATAAAGAAAACTACTAATGTGATATTGGTTGCCATCTTATCTCCTGAAAAGTCAAAAGTATCACTAAAGTAGGTTGGTAAATAATATTGAATAATACCAATTGTTACAATACAAATCAGTGGAAATATAAACTTAGAGTTCACATACGGAATTCTGAATTTTCCTTTTGTAGCGCGTTCGGCCAATTCTGCCTCACTTTGCGGAGATAATAAAAGAACACCGCCACAAACCAATACAAAGGCAAATAAGGTTCCGATGCTGGTAAAGTCCAATACAAAATTTTCATCGGTAAAGAATATAGGAATTCCAACCACTAAGCCAGTCACGATTGTGGCAAAACTCGGTGTTTTGTATTTTGGATGTATAGTAGAGAATTTTTTTGGCATTAAACCGTCACGGCTCATCGTCATCCAGATACGAGGCTGCCCCATTTGGAAAACTAATAATACACTTGTCATAGCTACTACAGCTGCAATCGATACAATAAACAACATCCATTTTACACCTTTCAATGCAAATATTTCTGCTAAAGGATCACTTACGCCAAGTAGTTTATAAGAAACCATTCCTGTAATTACCAAAGCCAAAATAATATAAACAACAGTACAAATCACCAACGAATAAATCATTCCACGTGGTAAATCACGCTGTGGATTTTTGCTTTCTTCTGCTAAAGTAGATACCGCATCAAAACCAATATAGGCAAAGAATACGGCTGAAACGCCACCCATAACTCCACTAAAACCATTAGGCATGAATGGTGTCCAGTTTTCAATATCAACATAACTGATTCCAACTATTATAACTAAAACAATAATCGCCAATTTGATATAAACCATGACATTGCTGAAGTTTTTAGACTCTTTAGTGCCACGATAAACCAAATAAGTAATAAGCATATTAATCACGACGGCAGGCAAATCAAAAATAATACGCAAACCACCAATGGTCGGTGCATTTTGCCAGGCTGTTAATCCTTCACCAGCTTTGTTAGCCAATAAAGCATCCTGTGCTGATTTGTAATTTATTGTCAGCCATTCGGGTAAGTGCAGATGGAAACTTTCGAGCAAATTAGTAAAATAGCCACTCCAAGAAAAAGCAATATAAATATTCCCAATAGAATATTCCATAATCAATGCCCATCCAATAATCCAGGCAAACAATTCACCAAAAGAAACATAAGCATAGGTATAAGCGCTACCTGAAACCGGAACTCTTGATGCAAATTCGGCATAACATAAAGCGGTAAATCCACAGGCAATAGCGCAAATCACATATAAAAACACAACACCGGGTCCACCAGAAAAACAAGCATTGCCAATCGCACTAAAAGTACCACCACCAATAATGGCTGCAATACCAAAGAACGTTAAATCCCTAACATTTAAAACTTTGTGTAAGCCTCCATGCTCATCACCATCGCCACCTTGTTTTACTATGACTGAAGTTGATTTTTTTCGGAATAATTTAGATAATAGCATAAATGTCTTTTGGTTTAGTAGGAAACAAATATATAAAACCAAATGATATTATCTTCAATATAAGTTTTGGCAATTAGTTAATAGTAATATATAATTAAAAGCTATTAAGAAAAAACAACAAGAATCACTAGATTTGGAATTCTAAAATGTAACTTTATAACAACATAAAATATAAGATATGGGAAATGACACATCTCAGGGCAAATGCCCGTTTGGACACGGAGCCTCAAAAGAAACCGCTGGTAGTGGAACAAGAAATATTGATTGGTGGCCAAATCAATTAAAGTTAAATGTACTTCGTCAAAACTCTTCGCTTTCTGACCCGATGGATGCCGATTTCGATTATGCAAAAGAGTTCAAAAGTTTGGATTTGGCAGCAGTAAAAAAAGACCTGACTGCATTAATGACAGATTCACAAGATTGGTGGCCGGCAGATTTTGGGCACTATGGAGGTTTGTTTATCCGTATGGCCTGGCACAGTGCCGGAACTTACCGAGTTCATGATGGACGAGGTGGAGGCGGAGCAGGACAACAGCGTTTTGCACCCCTTAATAGTTGGCCTGATAATGTTAGTCTTGATAAAGCACGTAGATTGGTATGGCCAATTAAACAAAAATATGGCCGCAAAATTTCGTGGGCCGATTTAATGATTCTCGCGGGTAATGTGGCACTTGAATCAATGGGATTTAAAACTTTTGGCTTTGCCGGAGGACGTGAAGATGTTTGGGAAGCTGATGAGAATGTATATTGGGGTTCAGAAACAACATGGCTTGGAAATGAAGATCGTTATAGTCATGGAGTAGAAGGTTTGGCAGGGCGTGGAGTAGTTTCTTCAGACGAAGATCCTGGAGATATGCATTCCAAAGGTGATTTGGAAAATCCTCTTGCGGCAGCACACATGGGATTAATTTATGTAAATCCGGAAGGCCCGGACGGAAATCCTGATCCTATTGCAGCAGCAAAGGACATCCGTGAAACATTCGCACGTATGGCAATGAATGATGAAGAAACGGTTGCTTTGATTGCAGGTGGACATACATTTGGGAAAACCCACGGAGCTGCGTCTTCAGATAACGTAGGGAAAGAACCGGAAGCTGTCGGTTTAGAACATCAGGGTTTTGGATGGATTAGCAAACACGGCAGCGGAAGAGGCGCAGATACCATTACAAGCGGACTAGAAGTTACGTGGACAAAAACACCAACGCAATGGAGCAATAACTTCTTTGAAAACCTTTTTGGTTTCGAATGGGAACTGACTAAAAGCCCTGCAGGTGCTCATCAATGGGTAGCCAAAAACGCCGAAGAAATTATACCGGATGCTTTTGATGCTTCAAAGAAACATTTCCCAACAATGCTTACTACCGATTTATCATTGAGGCTCGACCCAGCATATGAGAAAATCTCACGTCGTTTCCTTGAAAATCCAGATCAGTTTGCAGATGCATTTTCACGAGCCTGGTTTAAATTAACTCACCGTGATATGGGACCGAGAGCACGCTATCTGGGTGCAGATGTTCCAAAAGAAATATTACTATGGCAGGATCCAATTCCGGCTGCTAATCATAAATTGATTGACGCTAATGATATTGCTACATTAAAAAATGAAATTTTAGACGCTGGACTTTCAGTATCCCACCTGGTATCTACAGCTTGGGCATCAGCTTCAACTTTCCGTGGTTCAGACAAACGCGGTGGTGCCAATGGTGGGCGTTTACGTCTTGCCCCTCAAAAATATTGGCAGGTAAATAATACGCCATTGATTACAGATACATTGAATAAATTGGAAGCTATTCAAAAAGAATTCAATGCTGAGTCTGGTGACAAAAAAGTATCAATTGCCGACCTTATTGTTTTAGCTGGTTGTGTTGGAATTGAAAAAGCTTCAAGAACGAATATGCCTTTTACTCCGGGTCGTATGGATGCATCACAGGAAGAAACTGATGTAGAATCTTTCGCTCACTTAGAGCCAAAAGCTGATGGTTTCAGAAACTATCGCAAGAAATCTGGTGTATTGACTGAGGCATTATTAATAGATAAGGCGCAATTGTTGACACTTACAGCCGCAGAATTAACGGTACTTGTTGGCGGTATGCGCGCATTGAATACAAATTTTGATGGTTCAGCGCATGGAGTTTTGACAAAAAATATTGGGCAATTAACTAATGATTTCTTTGTGAATCTTCTTGATATGAATACTGAATGGAAAGCAACTTCAGAAGACAGGGAATTATACGAAGGAACAGACCGTAATACGGGAGAACACAAATGGACAGCAACCCGTGCTGATCTTGTATTTGGTTCTCATGCAGAATTAAGAGCTATTGCTGAAGTATATGGTAGTAGTGATGCTAAAGATAAATTCGTAAAAGACTTTGTCTCAGCATGGGATAAAGTGATGAATCTTGACCGATTTGATTTGGCTTAATTCAAGTTTATAAATAAAAAAGTCCTCTCGTTTTTTTTAACAAGAGGACTTTTTTTAGGGTGTAAATACTGTTTTATAATTATCCCAGTAACGATAAATCAGGAACAGATTTCCAATGAAAAGTAATGCTGCTATTGGTAATGTTGCCGGAGCCATAAAATAATTAATTAATAAAATATTCAAAGTAACAGGAAGAATAACGATGTTAGCCAAAGTTACATATTTACCAATTACATAAGACAATCCACAAAGTAGTTCAACAGCCTTCGCTAAAGGCATTAAATATACTGAGGCAATCAAACCGGTATTGAATGCTTTAAAATTCCCAGTCGCTTCAGTTTCAGGCATTAGTTTTAAAAAGAAACTGATTGAAGCAAATAGCAAAAAAAGCCCAATCAAGACTCGAACAATAATGGTTGCGATTTTCATAATTTTTGATTTTTAAGTGATTAATGATAACCAAAGTTAAATAAAAAATACCAAAGGATTGCTCCAATGGTATCTAATTTACAGTCAAGTTACTAACTATTATTTCTTCACAAATTTTTTATATCCAAATACTCCTAAAATAGCGAGCAATATCAACGCCCAAAGTTGCATTATGAAAGCAGTAATGGCTTCCAACATAAACCAACCCGTTTTCAGACTATCCCAAATTTGAAGTCCAATATGTGGTCTGTAAGCATTGATGCTTTTTTCATTGGCAACAATTTCCTGCAAAACACTTTCTCTCTGATACAAATACAAAGTAACCGTGCTAAAATTTACATGATCTTCGAGGCTTAGATTTTTTAGAACAGTTTCATCGCTTTCGGTTTCCCTGTTTAGAACTTTATCTTCCGCGCCCGTAATGTCTCTTAATCTTTTACCTTTACTATCAATGCCATTTTCGAGTCTTTTTTGATTTGCAGCCAATCTTTTTTGCGCCATTTTATTCGATAATAATTGCAGGGCAACATCATCAGCTTTTATCAAACGGCTATCTAAAAAAGCGACTTCTTGCACCATTGATTTTAAAACGGTATCTAATTGGGTATTTGGAACGCGAAGTGTAATGGTATTATCAACAGTAAAATGGGTAGTTTCGAGTGTACTGTCCTGACTGATTTTGGTTTCTGATTTTTCGTTGATGTTGCTTTTCAAATCTGTGAAAGTAACAAAGCCCCCGTTTTTGGAAACTATATTTTCAATAGCATAAGTTGATTTGGCAACATTCTTTACTTTGAATTTTAAATCTGCGGTTCGTACAAATTTCCGATTACTTTCTTTTTTTTCAACCGCAGCGTTGGAAGAGATTGTTGATTCTACTGATGTGCTGTCAACCGCGGCTTCAACATTAGATTCTGCAAGACCGTCAGCTTGTTTACACGCAAAGGCAAGTCCGAATAAGAGCAATGCCAAACCAAGTTTTGTTTTGTTTTTCATTTTACATTCATTTTAATAGTTATTAATAGTTACAATTTCAATTCTCAAAAGGTGAGTGTAGTTTTCTATCAATAGTTTAAAATGAATTACTTGTTAAATGGTTTTTTTAGTCTTACTAAAAAGCGTGCCAAAATTTTACACTTGTCTATTCTAATGAACAATTATTTTATTGTAATTTTGAGTGCCATAAAAATCATCTCATTGAGAACTATATTTTCGAAAAAAATTGACAATCCTGAACTGTTCAAAAACCAATTACTGCATTGGTCACAACAGTTTAGGGAAGTAGTTTTTTTGGATTCAAATAATTATCATCAAAAACAGTCCAGCTTTGATTGTGTGCTGGCTGTGGATGCTTTTACTTCAGTAAAAACAGATTACAACAACGCTTTTGAAGACTTAAAACAATACCAGCAACAAACGAAAGACTGGCTGTTTGGCTATTTGTCTTATGATGTAAAAAATGATGTAGAAGAATTGCATTCCAACAACTTTGATAGCTTGCATTTTCCCGATTTGTTTTTCTTTCAGCCAAAGAAATTATTCCTACTAAAAGGAAATCAATTAGAAGTTCAGTATCTGAGAATGTGTGATGATGAATTTGATGAGGATTTTAACCACATTCAAACCATTTCACATCCATCATCCGTCATCCATCATCCATCGTCTATTCAACAAAGAATCTCAAAAGAAAGCTATCTTTCCAAAGTAAATGAAATGCTCGAACAGATTCATCGTGGCGATATTTACGAAGCTAATTTTTGCATGGAGTTTTATGCCGAGAAGGCTACTATTGAGCCAATTGAAATCTACCAAAAACTAAACGAAATTTCCAAACCGCCATTTGCGATATTCTTCAAAAACAATGAGCAGTATTTGCTTTGTGCTTCGCCGGAACGTTATTTAAGAAAAGAAGGAAACAAAATCATATCGCAACCGATAAAAGGAACAGCCAAACGTTTTTCGGATGAAACTCTCGATAATAATTCAAAAAAAGAATTAGAGCAAAACCCAAAAGAACGTTCCGAAAACATCATGATTGTTGACTTGGTTCGCAACGATTTATCACATACAGCCATAAAGGGCACAGTAGAAGTTGAAGAATTGTGCGGCATTTATACTTTCGAACAGGTGCATCAAATGATTTCGACAGTTGTTTCTAATGTGGAAAATACAACTTCGCCAATAGAAATTCTACGCACAACTTTTCCAATGGGAAGCATGACAGGCGCGCCAAAAATTTCGGCAATGAAAATAATCGAAGAACTGGAAGAATCAAAACGCGGTATGTATAGCGGCGCTGTTGGTTATTTTACTCCGGAAAATGATTTCGATTTCAATGTCGTTATCCGAAGTATTTTGTACAATGCTTCAGCCAATTATGTTTCATTTTCTGTCGGAAGCGCTATCACTTCGCAATCCAATCCCGAACAGGAATATGAAGAATGTTTGCTGAAAGCCAAAGCGATGTTTGAAGTTTTGAGTTAAATTAAAATAACTACTTTTGAAGATGCTCGCAAAATTCCAAAATCATATCAATCAAAATCTTCCTTTTCTGAAAGAGAAAAAACTCCTTTTGGCAACAAGCGGAGGCATTGACAGCATGGTTTTGTTGCATTTGTGTCATGATTTGAAGTTAGATGTTAGAGTCGCACATTGCAATTTCCAACTGCGTGGTGATGAAAGCGATGAAGATGAAAAATTTGTGAAATCACAATGTGAAAAGCTGGATGTTCTGATGTTTGTAAATCATTTTGATACCAAAAAATTTGCTGAAACACAGAAATTATCCATTCAGGTTGTTGCCCGAAACCTTCGTTATGAATGGTTCAACACACTTTTGATAAATAATGATTACGATTATATTCTAACGGCGCATCATTTGGATGACAGTTTGGAAACGTTTCTAATCAATTTTACACGCGGCTCAGGATTAGACGGTTTGACCGGAATTCCGCAGCAAAACGGAAATGTTGTTCGTTCGTTATTGCCTTTTTCCAGAAACGAAATCGAAGCTTTTGCTAAAGAAAATAAGATTCAATGGCGGGAAGACAGCAGCAATGCTTCGGATAAATATGTTCGAAACAAATTGCGTCACGATGTGATTCCGATATTAAAAGAGCTCAATTCAAGTCTGTTGGATTCATTCGAAAACACCATTTCGAATCTGCAGCAAGCACAGACTTTGGTTGATGATGCATCCCGAATTGTATATCGAAAAGTCGTTACAGACATGAATTTTCAAAAGAGAATCAACTTGACGGAATTGATGCAATTGCCCAATTACTATGCGTATTTGTATCAATGGCTGGAACCTTTCGGCTTTAGCGATTGGGATTCGATTACTGATTTGGTTACAGCACAATCCGGAAAGCAGATTCATTCGCAAAATCACACGTTGCTAAAAGACAGAAATGAGTTGATTTTTTTTCAGAAACAAAAAACAGAAGGAAACGAAGAGTTTCTAATTGAAAAAGACCAAAAAGACGTTAAATTTCCCTTAAAAATTTCGTTTTGTAACGTAGACGACATTTCGGTTCAGGCAACTAATACTATCTTTGTCGACGAAGAAAAACTCCAGTTTCCATTGGAAATCAGAAAATGGCAGGAAGGTGATTGGTTTTATCCTCAAGGAATGAACGGGAAAAAGAAGCTCAGCAAGTTTTTTAAAGACGAAAAAATTTCTTTACTGGACAAATCAAATGCCTGGCTTTTATGTTCTGAGAATCAAATTGTTTGGGTTATCGGAAAAAGACAAGACGAGCGATTTAAAGTTACAACACAAACAACACAAATAATACAAATCCAACTTCATGAATAAAATAGTATTTACACTGCTAACCTTTTTGGCTTTTGCCAACATCAATGCACAAATTGTAAAACCGGTAAAATGGACTTCCAGAGTTGAGGTTACTTCGGTGGATGCATTTAATTTGATCATGGATGGAAAGATTGATGAAGGCTGGCATGTTTATTCTCAATTTACGCCTGTCGATGGCCCTTTACCTGCCGAATTTGTATTTAAAGATGCAAAAGGCAACTATGAATTGATTGGCAAGGTTAAAGAAAGTCCATATAAAAAAGAGTTCAATGATATTTTTGGTGTTGATGAATATTATTTTGAAAAGAGCGTAACCTTTACCCAAAAAGTAAAAATTATTAATGCCAAACTAACTTCCATAAAAGCCCAGATTGATTATCAGGTTTGCAAGCAGGCGTGCATCAATGACAATATGCAGTTTACGTTTGCTTTACCTGATTCGAAAGCAGCGCTAAGTTCAACTGTTGTTAGCGATACAACCACTGCAAGTTCATCGCAATTTACGGTTAGTGAACCTGCCAAACCAGAAGTAGAAACAGTTGCCGAAGCACCAAAAAAAGAAGAGAGCAAAGGTTTGTTGACCCTATTTATACTATCGCTTCTTGGTGGTTTTGCGGCCACATTTACGCCTTGTGTTTATCCAATGATACCAATGACGGTTAGTTTCTTTTTGAAGCAACCAGGCAGGAAATCAAAAGGAAAATTCAACGCTATATTTTATGGAATTTGTATAGTATTGATTTGTTTTGCCATTACAATTCCGTTTCACATTTTTGAGGGAATAAGCAGGGATATTTTTTCTGAAGTATCCACCAACGTTTATGTCAATATTTTTTTCTTTCTGATTTTTACAGTTTTTGCAATATCATTTTTCGGGGCATTTGAGATAACGATACCTACAAGCTTAAGCAATAGAACTGATAAAGCTTCGAATAAAGGTGGCTTGATTGGTATTTTCTTTATGGCATTGACTTTAATAATAGTGTCATTTTCATGCATTGGTCCGGCATTGGGTTTTGTTTTTGGAACCTCATTAAACTCTGATGGCGGCGCAACAATTTTATCCATAGCAATGTTAGGTTTTGGATTTGGATTAGCGTTACCATTCATGTTCTTCGCTTTAGTGCCGAGTTTTTTAGGAAGAATGCCTAAATCTGGTGGCTGGCTGAATACATTGAAGGTTGTTTTCGGATTTGTAGAATTAGCTTTGGCTTTCAAATTTTTATCCAATGCAGATATTGGCTTGGATTTACATTTGCTGCACAGAGAAATATTCATAGCCATTTGGATTGCCATTTTTGCAGGTTTATCGTTGTATCTTTTTGGAAAAATCACTTTGCCACATGATAGTGTATTATCACATATTTCAGTAGGGAGATTATTGCTTGCGATTACATCATTAGCTTTTACTGTTTATTTAATTCCAGGGCTTTGGGGTTCACCATTGAAATTAATAAGTGCTTTTCCGCCACCGATGACTTATAGTGAAAGTCCACAGGGATTCGGTAGTAAAGTTTCTCCTGAATCTAATAAAGAATTGCCCGAAGGAGCAGAGTTAACGGTTCATAACATAGTTTCTTTTACAGATTATAAAACGGGAGTTGCTTACGCAAAGAAAGTCAATAAGCCAATCATGATCGACTTTACAGGAAAGCAATGCGTGAACTGCAGGTTAATGGAAAACAACGTTTGGTCTGATGAAAAAGTCTTATCTATTTTGAAAAATGATGTGGTTTTGATTTCGCTTTACGGTGATGATAAAAAGGAATTGCCTGAATCGGATCAATATGTTACCAAAGAAGGAAAAGAAATTAATACGATTGGCAAAAAATGGAGCGAATTCCAAATTACACGATTCAATAATAATTCCAGACCATTGTATGTATTATTAGATTTAAACGAGAAAGAATTAAACACACCAGTTGCTTACACACCGGATATTAGTGAATATCTAACTTGGCTAAAAGACGGAGTGTCAAAGTTCAAATAACAAAAAAGCCTTCTCAATCGAGAAGGCTTTTTTGTTATCCTAAAACTTCGGCTACTTCATTTTTTAAATAACTCAAAGCTACTGTAGTGGCAGATTGTCCGTCGAGCATATTGCTTAAAATCTTTTCTCTTAGTTGATCCGCATTCGTAACGGTTTCATCCGAAGTTGTTTTTCTGATATTTTGAATGATAGTGTTTTTAGCTGTCAAAAGCATTGTCCAAAGTTCATTTGTAATATAGACTTGCTGCGTGATATTGTGTTCGTATTCTTGTTCAATATGATGAATCAAAAGATTTTGATAATCTACTTTATCATTATTCAATGGAGCAACTCTGATTAGTAATTTCGAAGGATTGATACGCTCTAAAAACAAAGCCAGTCTTTCATAAGCTTGTAAACGCAATGGTAATGAATGTTTCTGATTTTCTCTTTGCAATAACCAACGTCTGGTATTTTGCTGGTCTTTAAAGTAATTGTCAAACAAATAATACGCCACACCACCAGTTATAAGTGATGGAACAGCATACATCAGTAATTCTAAAATTTTATCGGAGCTCATAGTTAGTTTTGACTAAAATTGTTGACAAATATAATAGAAATACCCTTAAAATTAATTGTAATTCAAAACGAGTAATCATAAATTTGAGCATTCTCAAAAATGATGATAGAAAAATATATCTCACAACTTAACGAAGCCCAACAACAACCTGTTTTTCAGAAAGATGGGCCAATGATTATCATTGCTGGCGCAGGCTCAGGAAAAACGCGTGTATTGACGGTTCGTATTTCCTATTTGATGAGCTTGGGTGTGGATGCGTTTAATATTTTGGCATTGACGTTTACCAACAAAGCGGCACGCGAAATGAAAAAACGTATCTCAGAAATCGTCGGAACAAATGAAGCCAAAAACCTTTGGATGGGAACTTTCCACTCCGTTTTTGCCCGAATTCTAAGAAGTGAAGCTGATAAATTGGGTTATCCATCCAACTTTACAATTTATGATACCCAAGATAGTGTCCGTTTGATTTCAGCGATAATCAAGGAAATGCAATTGGACAAAGATATTTATAAACCAAAGCAGGTTCTGAGCAGAATATCATCCTATAAAAACTCATTGATTACAGTAAAAGCATATCTCAATAATCCCGAATTGCAGGAGCAGGATGCTATGAGCAAAAAGCCGCGTTTAGGTGAAATCTATGCAAATTATGTTGACAGATGTTTTAAATCCGGTGCGATGGATTTTGATGATTTGTTATTAAAAACCAACGAACTTTTAAATCGTTTTCCGGATGTGTTGGCAAAATACCAAGACCGATTTCGTTACATTTTGGTTGATGAGTACCAAGATACCAATCACTCGCAGTATTTGATTGTACGTGCGTTGAGCGATAGATTTCAAAATATTTGCGTCGTTGGTGATGATGCGCAAAGTATCTATGCTTTCCGTGGTGCCAATATCAATAACATTCTGAACTTCCAAAAGGATTATGAAAATGTAAAAACATACCGATTAGAACAGAATTATCGCTCTACTAAAAACATTGTAGAAGCCGCAAATTCAATCATCGATAAAAATAAAACCAAGCTCGAAAAAGTTGTTTGGACAGCTAATGATTTCGGGCCAAAAATAAAAGTGCATCGCAGCATAACAGATGGCGAAGAAGGTCGATTTGTAGCTTCTGAAATCTTTGAACAAAAGATGCGCAATCAAATGCTAAATGGTCAGTTTGCGATTTTGTATCGAACCAATGCACAATCCCGTGCTATGGAAGACGCTTTGCGTAAGCGCGATATTCCGTACCGGATTTATGGTGGTTTGTCATTCTATCAAAGAAAGGAAATCAAAGATGTATTGTGTTATTTGCGATTGGTTATCAATCCAAAAGATGAGGAAGCGTTAATCCGTGTGATTAATTATCCTGCGCGTGGAATTGGAGATACAACAGTTGAAAAACTTACGGTTGCAGCCAATCATTATAAGCGTTCCATTTTTGAAGTAATGGAAAATATTGATAAGATTGATTTGAAATTGAATTCGGGAACCAAACAAAAACTCGAAGATTTTGTAACGATGATCAAAAGTTTTCAGGTCATCAACGAACAGCAGGATGCATTTGTATTAACCGAGCATGTTGCCAAAAAAACAGGGTTAATCCAGGAACTCAAAAAAGACGGAACGCCTGAAGGAATAGCCCGAATTGAAAATATCGAAACTTTAATGGGCGGTATAAAAGATTTCATCGAAGGTCAAAAAGAAATTGATGGCGCTCGTGGTGCTTTATCTGAATTCATGGAAGATGTAGCACTCGCAACTGATTTAGACCGTGATACCGGCGATGATGATAGAGTTGCCCTAATGACAATTCACTTGGCAAAAGGATTGGAATTTCCGTATGTTTTTGTGGTCGGAATGGAAGAAGATTTGTTTCCAAGTGCGATGAGTCTAAATACAAGGAGCGAACTCGAAGAAGAACGGAGATTGTTCTATGTTGCCTTAACACGTGCCGAACATCAGGCTTATTTAACGTATGCACAATCGCGTTACCGTTGGGGCAAATTGGTCGATAGCGAGCCTTCCCGTTTTATCGAAGATATAAAAGATGAGTTTTTAGAATATATCAATCCGTTGGATACAGGTTATCGCTATAAACCAACCATAGATTTGGATATTTTTGGAGATATTGATAAATCCAAATTGCGTTTAGCCAAGCCTGAAGCAGGAACTCCACCAAAAAAATATGGAGATGAACCAGTTTCTTCTGTGAATATTCGTAAATTGAAACCAATTGGCAATGCACCAAGTAATAATACCAATTTGTTTGACAGTAAATTAACCATTGGAAATGTTGTAATTCACGAGCGTTTTGGTAAAGGTCAGGTAGTAAGTTTAGAAGGTGTCGGCGCCGACAAAAAAGCAGAAATCAAATTTGAAGTAGGCGGAATTAAGAAATTATTACTTCGATTTGCTAAATTGGATGTTATTGGATAAGAGAATAGAACAAAGAATATAGAACATAGACTTTGTCCTTTATTTTATTAATTTTATCTTCTTTCATAAATATCTATTTTCTATACTCTTTATTCAAAAAAAAATGGCCGAATTCATAAAAATATACGAAGACAAACCAAACGAAGCTTCCATAAAAAAGGTAGTTGACGTTTTAAAAAATGGTGGTTTGGTAATTTATCCCACAGATACCGTTTATGGTTTGGGGTGCGATATTACCAATACCAAAGCCTTGGAACGCATTGCCAAAATCAAAGGCATCAAGTTGGAGAAAGCCAACTTCTCTTTTGTTTGTAGTGATTTGAGTAATCTTTCCGATTATGTAAAGCAAATAGATACAGCTACTTTCAAAATTTTGAAACGCGCTTTGCCCGGACCATATACTTTCATTTTACCTGGTAATAATGATTTGCCAAAAGAATTCCGCAAAAAGAAAACTGTTGGAATTAGGATTCCGGATAATTGTATTGCACTCGAAATTGTAAAAATGTTGGGCAATCCAATCGTATCAACTTCTATCCACGATGATGATGAAGTATTAGAATATTCTACTGATCCTGAATTGATTTTTGAAAAGTGGCAGCACTTGGTTGACTTAGTGATTGATGGCGGTTACGGAGATAATGTTGGTTCCACTATTATCGATTTATCAGGTTATGAACCGGTTGTTATTCGTGAAGGCAAAGGTGACCCGGATATATTTTAGTGTTCAGTCGCAGTCTCAGTAAGCAGTATGGTTTCTATATAAAAAATGTCCCGATTTCTCGAGACATTTTTTGTTTATGACATAGCTGTGACTGTAAACTGTGACTCAGACTATTTTTGTTGGTTCTTCATTTCTTTTTCAATCATTTCGTAGAACTCATCAATTTTTGGTAATACTACAATACGTGTTCTTCTGTTTTTGGCTCTGTTATCAGCAGAATTGTTATCCACTAACGGAATAAATTCACTTCTACCGGCAGCAATCAACTGAGATGGTTTTACACCTAAATCTTTTGTCAATACTCTGATAATAGCTGTTGAACGTTTTACACTTAAATCCCAGTTGTCCAGCAAAATTGCATTTCCTGTAAATGGAACATTATCGGTGTGACCTTCAACCATACATTCGAATGTTGGTCTGCTGTTAATTACTTTGGCTACTTTGCCTAACACTTCTTTTGCTCTGTCACTTACCATATAACTACCGCTTTTGAATAATAATTTATCAGCGATAGAGATGAAAACAACTCCTTTTTCTACGTTGATTTCGATATCCGGATCAGAAATACCAACGGAACTTTTCAAACTGGTAACCAAAGCCAGTGTAACGCTGTCTTTTTTGGTTAACGCATCCTGAAGACGTGATATCTTAAGATCTTTTTCTTTCAAACTTTCTAATGATTTTTCTAAGTTCGTAGCACCCTTAGTACTCAACATAGTCATTTCTTTAGAACTGTTTATCAAATCAGAATTGTTTGTTTTTAAATAATCGTTTTGTTTTGAAAGCGCATCTTTTTCAGATAGACACAAATTCAGTTTAACGGTTGTCGAATTCAATAAATCCTGACATTCTTTGTTCTGTGCTTCTAAAGCGGCGATTTTTTTCTTGGTACCACACGATGTTAGCGTAAGCGCCGCTAACGAAAGTGCAAAAATTACTTTTCTCATGAGTTAGGTGATTTTAATTTTAACAAAAATAAGGATTATTTTAATTTTTCTGAGCATATCTAATGATAAACTCTTGTTAAAATTACTTGTCAAAAACGGTGCCGCTCTTTATGAAGTAGCGGTATACAATGCTTTTCGAATGATAGTATGAATCCAACTGAATTCCGCTTCGTTTTTTTAACGTTTTGTTTATCAGAGAGTAAAAAGAAAAATGAGCTTTCAAAATTGCCCAGCAATGAATAAATTTTCCTTTAAAAATAAATAGAATTCCTGCAATGCCATCAAGTATCAGACGCACAAAAAGAATAGGAAACAACTTGTTTTCGGGTAAATTTTTGGTGAGCATCAATAATGAATTCCTAAAATTCAGAAAAGTTTTTTTGGGATTGCTTTCGTTCAAAGTAGCGCCGCCAACATGATAGACAACAGATTCGGATGTATATTTGGCTTTATAGCCTAAGTTAAAAGCTCTCCAGCATAAATCAATCTCTTCCTGATGCGCAAAGAAATCATCGTCAAAACCATTTAATTTTCGGTAAACTTCTTTTCGGATGAATAAACAAGCACCGCTTGCCCAAAAGATTTCAAGTTCATCATTGTATTGTCCGTTGTCTTTTTCAATAGTGTCAAAAATACGGCCTCGGCAATATGGATAACCATATTGATCAATAAAACCTCCGGCTGCTCCGGCATATTCAAAGTATTCTTTGTTTTTATAATCTAAAATCTTAGGCTGTATAATACCAATGTTTGGTTCAGAATCAAAAATGGATAGAATAGGAGCAAGCCAGTTTTCAGTAACTTCTATATCGGAATTGACAAGAGCATAATATTCTTCTTCGACTTGTTGCAAAGCTAAATTATAACCTTTGGCAAAACCATAATTACCATCATTTTGAATAATTGTAGCCGTTGGGAATTTCTCTTTTATAACCGCAATCGAATTATCCGTTGAAGCATTATCAGCAACATAAATTTTTGCTTCATTAGAATAGGCAACCACCGAAGGCAAAAACTGCTCTAACAGCTTGGCTCCATTCCAGTTCAAAATAACTACGGCGATTTTTTTCAATGATAATTTGGTTATTTGTGGATTTGGTTATTTGAAAAATCAGGTAGTTCTTTTAAGAATACGTATTTCTCATTTTCAAAATCCATTTGACAAAAGTAATGATTTAGTCCGTTGGTTACCATCAGATGCTGTGCTTTTAGCGTCAGGTTATACCGTGCAATCTGATCAAAAGTTTCCTGCGAGATTTTTACTTCGGGCGCTTTGCATTCAATTAGCAAAAATATTGTTCCATCTGGTTGAAAAACAACTATATCGTAGCGTTTAGTTATATCGTTAATCTTAATAAGTTTCTCAATATTGAGATAAGATTTTGGATAATTCTTCTCCTGTAATAAGAATTGAATGGTGTTTTGACGAACCCATTCTTCAGGAGTTAATTGTATAAACTTTTTCCTGATGTCATCAAAAATTGACACTTTATTTTCACTATTTTTGAAGCGAAAGTTATAGGAAGGAAAGTTGAGTTGCTGCATGAAGCAAATCTATTATCAAATAAACGAATAACCAAATAACCGAATCAACTTATTTTGGAAGAAGTAGTAAAAATAATTAACGACATCAAAGCTGGTAATATCAAACCTATCTATTTCCTGATGGGTGAAGAACCCTATTATATTGATAGAATTACCGAATATTTGGAAGATAATCTTTTGACCGAAGAAGAAAAAGGATTCAACCAAATGGTGCTTTATGGTCGCGACACTACTATTGACGATGTCGTATCCAATGCCAAACGTTATCCAATGATGGCAGAACGCCAGGTTGTAATTGTTAAAGAAGCTCAGGAATTATCAAGAACGATTGACCAATTGGAGAAATATGCCGAAAATCCGCAGCCTACAACAGTTTTAGTTTTTGCTTACAAATATAAAACTCTTGACAAACGCAAGAAAGTAACCAAAACGCTCGATAAACATGGTCTGGTTTACGAAAGTAAAAAGATGTACGATAATCAGGTTGGGCAATGGATTAAGAATGTTTTGAAAAACAGGGGTTATGCCATCGAGCCAAAAGCTATGGCAATGCTCGTCGAATTTCTTGGGAATGATTTAAGCCGGATTGCAAACGAATTGACCAAACTTGAAATTATCCTTCCAAAAGGAAGCACAATCACGCCTCATCACATAGAAGAGAATATCGGTTTCAGCAAAGATTTTAATGTGTTTGAATTTAGAAAAGCCATTGGAGAGAAAAACCAATTCAAGGCTTACCAAATTGCTAACTATTTTGCACAGAATCAAAAAGACAATCCAATAGTTATGACCAACGGATTGGTGTTTAGTTTCTTTTCGGCTTTATTGCAATACCATGGTTTAAAAGATAAATCACCTGGTAATGCAGCCAAAATACTTAAGGTAAGCCCTTATTTTATAAATGATTACATAGGTGCTGCACACAATTATCCGATGAGAAAAGTGAGCACGATTATAGCAACACTAAGAGATGTTGATGTCAAAAGTAAAGGTGTTGGAGCGAATGGGTTGCCTCATGGCGATTTGCTGAAAGAGATGCTGGTGAGTATTTTTAATTAATTACACTTATAGCTTTTACAAATCTACGCTTATAACCTTCCACTTTTAGACTGGTAATAACTACTTTCATTTCACGACCTGAAGTGGAATGGATAAAGTCGCTTTCCATTCCTTTTGGATTCGTAACGATGCCCAAATGGCCTATAACAGTATTATTGGTCGGACTCAAAAACACAAGTATATCTCCTTTTTTTACATTTTCAATTGGAACTTCTTTTCCAAAATTTTCATATTGTGGTGAACTTCGTGGCACTTCAATTCTAAAATGCTTAAAAACATAATAAACAAATCCTGAACAGTCAAATCCATTCGTATCAGAACCAGCTTCAACATAAGGAGTTCCTAATAATTCCTTTCCGTAATTGACAATGCTGTCCCTTTTGGAAATTGTGTTTTCGTTTTCAGTTGGATTTATAACTGAGTCATTGATATTGATTTCATTATTTTGAGGCTTAGATTTTGTCAGCCAACTAAACGCAATTGCTGAAACTATTAGCAATAAACTAATAAGTGTCGCGAGTTTTAAGAGATTTATCCTTTGAGATTTCATATCGAAATTAGATGTTGTTAAATCTACCATTACAAAGCTAGTTTTTATTTTGAGGATTAAGAGCGAAAGCTACAGTTGTTTATCAGGCTATTCTAATTTAGTTGATTTACCAACAGTCAGATAGATATGATTGGAAGCATCAATAAATTCAATTTTTGTTTTTTGTTTATTGATTTTCATATCCATCTTTCCTTTTTCATTTTCTAAATCATACCACATAAAATTAGAATTCAATTCATCTACATGAGATTCCATAATTTTATATTTTAGTTTGGTGTCGGTAAAAAAGAACGTTACATCCTTTTTTTTGGTATCTAAAAACACAAAGGAATATTCGTTTCCGGAAATATCACATTCTCCTTTTTTGAAAGGTTTGACATCAACACAATATTGTTGTACATTGAATACTTCCTGCTGAGCATAAACTCCTGAAGTTAACATCAGTATAAAAAGGAATTTTTTCATAGAATTTTTTTTCCTCGAAATACAAAAAATGCGCCACAATTTTTTTGTCTTCAGAAATAAAGTGACAGGAAACTTTTTTATTCCAGAATTTTGAACAATAAAAAAAGCGAAACACTCCCGTCTTTCGCTTCTTTTACATATTCATATAATTCTGAATTTGTTATGTTAAAGTTACAAACTACAACTCCAAACCACAACAACTTTAACTTTACTTTAATTTTTTCTAATGTCTAAACTGTAATAAAATAGATTAAATTTATTGTCTTTAAAATAAATCAAAAACAACACAAATGGAAACAACAAACGTAAAAGCATTCGGTACAGACAGTACCACAGCGCCATTGAAAGAAATGAATATTGAGCGCAGAGTAGCATTGCCTAAAGACATTGAGATTGAAATTTTATACTGCGGTGTTTGTCACTCAGACATACACTCGGCAAGAAATGATTGGGGTTGGACTACTTATCCTGTAGTTCCGGGACATGAGATTGTTGGGAAAGTAACCAAAGTAGGAAGTGAAGTAAGCAAATTAAAAGTTGGCGATTTTGCAGCGGTAGGCTGTCTTGTAGATTCATGCCGAACATGCAGTAGTTGCAAACAGAATTTAGAACAATATTGTTTAAATGGTTGGGTGGGAACTTATGGCAGTCAGGACAAGCATTTAGGTGGATTTACACATGGCGGATATTCAGAAAAGATTGTTGTTGATGAGGACTTTGTTTTAAAAGTACCGGCTAATTTAGATTTGGCTGCAGTTGCTCCGTTACTTTGTGCGGGAATCACGACTTGGTCTCCATTACGTCACTGGAATGTTGGTAAAGGAAGTAAAGTTGCCGTTGTCGGTCTTGGTGGATTAGGACACATGGCAATAAAGTTGGCAAAAGGTTTAGGTGCCGATGTAACACTGTTTTCCAGAACACCGGAAAAAGAAAAAGATGCAAAGGATTTGGGTGCAGATGCTGTAATAATTTCTACAGATGATGCTCAGATGGCTTCGGTTGCAGGAAAATTTGATGTGATCATTGATACCGTTCCTTATGTACATGATGTGAATCCGTATGTTGGAACATTAGCTATAAGCGGAACGTTGGTTATCGTTGGTTATTTAGGTGGTTTAGAACCTATTTTGAATACTGTTCCATTGATATTGGGAAGAAAAGCAGTTGCTGCTTCACTAATTGGAGGAATTGCCGAAACTCAGGAAATGCTCGATTTCTGCGGTAAGCACAACATCGTTTCTGAAATAGAAGTTATCAAAATGCAGGAAATCAATGAAGCTTATGAAAGAATGCTGAAAAGCGATGTGAAATATCGTTTCGTGATTGATATGACTTCGCTTAAGAAATAACATTGCTATATAAATAAAAAAGGCGTTCCATTGGAACGCCTTTTTTATTTATTGAATCTAAATCAATTTTTGATGATTTTCTTGTTTATTGTTCCAAGGTCTGTGGTAATTTCTAAAACGTATATTCCCGAAGATAATTCAGAAATATCGATAGCTTCAAAACCTTGATTTATAGTTTTTACATTTTGTCCTAATGAATTAATGACCTGAACCTTTGAAATCGGTATTTGATTCGAATTTATAAAAACTGTGGAGCTGGTTGGATTTGGATAAATTGCTATTTGTTCTAAACTAAAATCCTTATTTTTAAGAGGAAAGTTTTGGAATATAGCCTGCCCAAAGAGTGGCGTGCCAAATATCAAAACTCGTCCAGTACCTTCAGTATAAATATTATAGTATCCTGGTGATTGCAAAAAATAAAAATAGGAACCTTCAACTGAGTTATGGATTTGGGGACCACAAATCGCTAAAGTCGCAGAAAATGTACCAGGCATATAATCAGAAGCATCCATAGTGGCAAACGAACCGGTGAATGTATTGCAGGCACCATTGCCGCTAAAACTCAAATCAGCAGAAATAGTCAGAGTTGGTGCGATGGGCGGATCAACTGCCGAAATTGTATATGCGGGAGCGAAATCATTTGTCTGAACAAATCGTAAATACCAGGTTTGAAATAACTGTGGATTTGGGTCTTGTGAAAAACAGTTTACGCCGCAAAGTATTGAAACGAAGAGTAGTAAATATTTCATATTTTGTAGATTTAAGTGACTGATTTATTTTTAAGCTTGTGCTAAGGTAAGAAATTTATCAATGAAAAAATTCATTTTTGCGCCACGTTTTTTATTCTTCAGTAAAAATCTGATTTGCATCTACAACAATCGTTTCTGCCCAAAGGTCGCCAACACGCTGGTTTTTTGGTGTTTTTGAAATTGTAATAAAACCAACCAATCCAAAGAAAAACATATCGACAGGATCCATTAAGTGTCTTTTGAAGGATTGTTCCAAAGAAATTTTGCCAGGCAGATTTTCCTGAACTGGCTTCAGACCAACAATTCCATTGCCAAGTGTGACACCAAATAGTTGTTCCAGACCGATTGTCATAAAAGCCCAAAACAGCATAGGAATCAACAATGTTAATCCGGCTATTTCGTATTCGCCATCTGCCTTTTTTTTGCCGATAAGAACAATTAGATAAACTGTTACAGCAAAAATGATAGCATAATCAATAAAACCAGCCAAAAATCTAGCGGCTGTGTGTGGTTTTGTTTTTGTATGTTCCATGTGATTTTATGTTTGCGGTTAATCCCAAAAATTAAGTATCGCCGCTATTTGTTCTTCGTTATTTCCTCCATTTTCGTATTTATACAAATTATCCCAATATATTTCTCCACCGATTTTAACGAACACCTTATAATATCCCTTTTCAAGAGTTGTTATATCCATACTAATATTGCCTGAAGATAATCCGCTAAGTGAAACATCTGAATTTGGATCAATTGATTGTTCGGTGTATGAATTTGTGTTCAAAACAATGCTGAAGTCTTCATCCTGATAAATTTTTTCCGGATTTGCAGGCACAATCCAAACATCTGTAACATTTTCCTGAGCAACAATATAAAAGGTTTCGTTTGCCGGATTAGGATAAATTAAAAACCTGTCGTTTACTAAAACATTAGGATTTCCAAGTTGTAATGGCAAATCGTCAAAGTTCTGTCTGAAATTAACTCCAGTGACTAAATTAATAGCAGTCTTATCGGTTAGATTAGTTTCATCGCTGTTACAGCTTAATGCCAAAATTGAGATAAGAATGAATAGTCCTTTTTTCATATTGATTTTTTTATAAAGATAAGTAAAAGTTCAACTTTGTAATTTCTAAGAAAAACTAAATGAGCTATTGCGTGAAACGGCTGTTATAGGCAGCCAATTATTCGTTGTAAGTTTTGTTATTGTTTATATCCCAGTCGAATTAATTCATTCCTAATTTCTAATGCAGTTTTAAATTTTGCCTTTTTGTTTGTTTCATCACTCCAAGTACATTCACAACCTCCATCAAGCTTTTTACTTATTTCTTCAAGAAATTTCAAATCGAGTGTTTTCTCTATCGTTTCGTTATCAAAGACGTATGTTCCGTAAAGCGTTCCGGTAATATCATAATGTCTCTGTTTCCAAGAAGCTATAACAATTAACTCTTCTGCCTTGTCCTTATCAGTATTTGCAAAGAAGACAGTTTCAATAGTTGGATTACCACCTTCCGAATCTATGATTCCAAAAGTTACTTTACTGTAAGTGTTTTTATCCAGTTGAGAAAAAACATATCCTTCAATTTTATGATATGTCTGTTGGTCTGGGTCATTTTGTACGGGCAATTTATATGTAATGTCGTAAAGTGAAACAATGACAGAATTTCCATTCCATTTTGTTTTTAAAACTTTATGTGTCAAAGTTGAATTTTCTGGTTTTTGTCTTTCAGCAAATTGTTCAATGGTCTCATTGTCTTTTCGGGGCACAACTTCTATTTGTCCATACGATAAAGTCGTCCAAAAAAATAAAATTGTGATGTTAATGTAGTGTCTCATTGGTTGGCTATAAAGTTCCGCGGCTTATCGTCAGTTGTGAACTTCGGAACTTTTTATTTTCTGTTAAAGATAAAAATTCTTGTGAAACGCGAACGTGAACTTACCGCAAAATTAGCAACTTGCCTGCCGGTAGGCAGTACTAATCTATTTGAAAAATGTCATTCTTGAGAAATAATTCTGAGTTGACATTAAGTTTTATGTAAAAATCACTTCTTTGCCAAAATTTAATTTTAATCCCATACTTTTCATTTTTTTCAACATCTTTGAATTGGTCAAATAAATTTGGCGTCATATCATTGTTTGTCATTAACCAGTAGCCATAATAATCATGTTCAATAACTCGATCAGTCCAACCTGAAATAGCTGAGGGAGAAATACTATTTTCAGAATATTTACATTGAACTAGCCATTTCCTTTCTGTAATTTCTCCAAGATTTTCAATTTTTTCAATTACATCGAAATCTCTTCCTCGGTCTGAAGCTCTCGTTTTTCCAATTGGGATTATTTTTGAAATGTTTTGCTCCTTTTGAAGTAATAGTTCACATATTCTTTCAAACTGTCTATCTTTATCTCCGATGAGCTTGTCCCAATTAAAATGGATAGGAGCTTTGAATTCAAAAAAAGGTTGTGATTCTTCAAGCTTTTTACTTAGTATTACTCTTTCCTCTTCTTCAGGATTATCTCTAAGTAAAACTGCAATAGCAAAGTCAGCAATTTCTGTTTCAATAATAAAAACTCTTAAATTAGACTTTTTATCAATTCCAATAAACATATCTCTTTTTTCCAGCGGTATTTCAAAATCAATTTCGTTTATTATTTTGGTTATCGTTTTATAGAATTCAATACTGAATGAATAAATATTTTCCTCGGTTGAGCATAATAAATATTTTTCCCCTTCATATAAATGTTTTACAGGAATTCTATTATGTAGGTAAGCTTTTAAGGCAGGCTTTAATTCGGATGGCTTGATAAACTTGCAAAATATTCCTAAATGACCTCCCGGATTTCTGAAAATTCCTTTGCTGATGGTTTTAATTTCTACTTCTTCAGAATTATTTGAAGATTTCTTTACAAAATTTAATTCTTCAAATTCATATTCCTCTGTTACGGTTTTTATAATTTCTCTTATAAAATCTTCTTTTAATTTACGCATATCGTTTCATCTAGTGGTGTAAGTAATTGTGCCTAACTTGTATATCCGCAACAAACATTCGCAAAGCCCTAGAAAAATAGATATGTAAGTGAAAGTTGCGCTACGTAATATAAGCTAAGATATAAAATTATTCCTAATAAAAACTCAGCCATCGACAAGGTTCTCTTAACCAAATAACCGAATAACCAAATCCACAATTATTCCCTATCTTTATCATCCTAACCAACTTACCATGAAAAAAATATTACTCTTCACCTTTTTCTTTACAGCATTAACAATCCAAGCCCAGGAAACTTACATTCAGTGTGGTAAACTTATCGATACCAAAAACGGGAAAGTGCTAACCGGCAAAACCATAATCGTTTCAGATAAAATTATCAAAAGCATTCAGGACGGTTTTATCAACCCAACAAACACAACCGATAAAGTCATCGACCTCAAAACCAAAACCGTAATGCCCGGCTGGATTGACATGCACGTACATCTTGAAGGAGAAACCAGCCCAACTGCTTACTTAGAAGAATTCACACTCAACGATGCCGATATTGCGTATGATGCTGAAGCTTTTGGAAAAACAACTTTATTAGCTGGTTTTACAACCGTAAGAGACTTAGGTGGAACTGGTGTCAATGTATCATTAAGAAATGCTATCAACGCAGGAAAAGTAATCGGTCCAAGAATATTCACTGCCGAAAAAGCATTGGCTTCAACCGGTGGTCATGCCGACCCATCAAACGGATACAAAAAAAATTTAGTGGGTGATCCGGGTCCAAAAGAAGGTGTTGTTAATAGTGTTGATGATGCCCGAAAAGCGGTTCGCCAGCGTTATAAAAATGGTGCTGACTGGATAAAAATAACAGCAACTGGCGGTGTTTTAAGTGTTGCCAAGAGTGCCGGAAATCCACAATTTACAATGGAAGAAATAGAAGCAATTGTTTCCACAGCCAAAGACTACGGAATGAAAGTAGCCGCTCACGCTCACGGCGATGAAGGTATGCAAAGAGCTGTTCGTGCCGGAGTAAAAACGATTGAGCATGGCACCGAAATGAGTGATGACACTATGAGCCTGATGATAAAACTCAACTGCTACTTAGTGCCAACCATCACAGCCGGAAAAACCGTTGAAGAGAATGCCAAAAAACCTGGTTACTATCCCGGAATTGTAGTTCCAAAAGCATTGGCAATTGGACCAAAGATTAAGGGAACTTTTGCCAAAGCTTATAAAAGAGGAGTTCCTATCGCTTTCGGAACCGATGCCGGAGTTTTCCAACACGGATTAAATGCCCGCGAATTCATCTATATGACAGAAGCGGGAATGCCAATTATGAAAGCTCTGCAATGTGCCACAATCACAAATGCGATGCTGCTAGACATGGACAAGCAATTAGGTTCGATAGAAGTAGGTTTTCTTGCCGATATCATTGCGACAAATGATGATCCAACGCAAGATGTTTCAACAGTTACCAACGTAATTTTTGTGATGAAAGAAGGAGTTGTTTACAAACAATAATTTTATAAATTTTTATTGTAATTATATAAAATGTTACCCATAATTATATAAATTCTTAACATGCTTATTCCATAAATTTACTGTCCATGGAAAATAGTACAGTAATAATAGCAGGCGGAGGTCTGGCAGGTCTAACAGCTGCCATTCATTTGTCGGGACTGGGATTTCAGGTCACTGTTTTTGAAAAAAATGCTTACCCAAAACACAAAGTTTGTGGTGAATACATTTCAAATGAAGTTTTGCCTTATCTCAGTTGGCTAAAGCTGGATTTGAACGAGTTATATCCAACACACATTACCAAAATACATTTTTCTACTACCGGCGGGAGAAACATTACGGCGCCGCTGCCCTTAGGCGGTTTTGGCGTCAGTCGTTATGCGCTCGATAATTTTTTATATCAAAAAGCGATTGCCAATGGGTGCAAAGTCATTCAGGATTCGGTTGAGAATGTAGAATTTATAGAGGATGCCTTTATTGTCAACACTTCCAGCGGAACAGTATACAACTCCACAATTGTTTTGGGAGCTTTTGGTAAACGTTCGGCCATCGACCAGAAAATGCAACGTGATTTTATCAAACACAAATCGCCATGGCTGGCAGTCAAAGCACATTATACAGGAGCTTTTCCAGATGATGTTGTTGGGCTGCACAATTTTAAAGGTGGTTATTGTGGTGTTTCCAAAGTTGAAAACGACAAAATCAATATTTGTTATTTAGCCGATTATGATAGTTTCAAAAGCTATAAAAATGTGCAGGAATATCAGGAAAAAGTGGTTGCTAAGAATCCCAATCTAAAAGAAATATTCGATACGATGACTTTGGTCTCGGAAAAACCATTAACCATCAGCCAGATATCGTTTGCCCCAAAACACGCTGTTGACAATCATATTTTAATGATAGGCGATACTGCCGGTTTGATTCATCCTTTATGTGGAAACGGAATGGCTATGGCAATTCACAGCGCCAAGATGGCCTCAGATTTAGTGGCGAAATATTTGAGAAAGGAATTAGAGTCAAGAGAGGAATTAGAAAATCGCTATACGCAGGAATGGAATCATAAGTTCAGGCAACGCTTACGAATAGGAAGATGGCTTTCAGCATTACTGCAAAAACCAAAACTTTCGGATGCCACACTAAGCGTTTTGACTGTATTCCCATCTCTCTTAACTGCAATTATCAAAAAAACACATGGCAAATACTTAACTAAAAATTTATATTATGTTCATTAAAACTACCTACAGAACCAATGAACCTGAGCTCATGGACAATTTTGACATGAAAGGCGACAAGCTCAAAGACGCTTTAGACAAAATCGCAAAAATCAATCAGTTTTTAGGCGGTAATAGACTCACGCTGCAGGGTGTAAAAAACATTCTTAAACAACACCCAGCCAAAGACAAAATCACTGTTGTTGATGTTGGTTGCGGTAATGGCGATATGCTTCGAATTGTGGCTGATTATCTAGAAGGGAATGATATCAAATGTGAGTTAATTGGAATTGATGCCAATCAATTTTCGGTTAATTATGCTAAAAAACTGTCCAGTCATTATCCGAATATCACTTATCGATGCGAAGATATTTTTGATAAATCATTTGAAAATCTCGAATATGACATTGTTTTATGTACCTTAACACTCCATCATTTCAAGGATGACGAAATCATGAACTTGCTAAAAGTTTTTAAAGCCAATGCCAAAATGGGAATCGTAATCAATGATTTGGAAAGAAGCGGTATTTCCTATCGCTTATTTCAGGCATTATGTTTTACTTTGAGGCTGAATGATATGTCGAGAGAAGATGGTTTAGTATCCATTTTAAGAGGATTCAAAAAACCCGAGCTGGAACAGTTTTCAAGAAAACTGCATCTCAAAAAATATTCGATAGAATGGAAATGGGCATTTCGTTATCAGTGGATTATCAATACAAATTAAGTATCAAAACAACTAAATGAGTGTCAAAATAACGGCCGTTGCAAAAGAATTACCAAAATATTCCCGAACGACAGAAGAAATCATACCCCTTTTGGAAGGCTGGCTTTCCGGGCAGGATGAACGTTTTATCCGAAAAGTAAAAAAGATATTCGAAGGCGCAATGGTAGACAAACGCTATTCCATTATGGAACCAGTGGAAGTCTTTACTAATATGTCTTTTGAAGAACGCAACGATATTTATGTCAGGGAAGTTATTTCTCTTGGCGAAAAAGTCCTGGACAATGCTTTAAAAAAAACCAACTGGAAACCTGAAACACTCGACTATATAATCACCGTCAGTTGCACTGGAATCATGATTCCGTCACTTGATGCTTATTTGATTAATTCACTCAAACTCCGTCAGGACATTGTCAGATTACCCGTTACCGAAATGGGCTGCGCGGCTGGAATATCCGGAATGATATACGCAAAGAACTTTCTGCAGGCAAATCCCGGAAAACGTGCCGCAGTTATTGCGGTGGAAAGTCCAACAGCAACTTTTCAATTGGATGATTATTCGATGCCCAATATTATTTCTGCTGCTATTTTTGGCGATGGCGCAGCTTGTGTTTTGCTGTCTTCCCACGAAGATGATGAAGGTCCGAAAATCATAGCCGAAGATATGTATCACTTTTACGATGCAATTCATATGATGGGTTTTAAGCTTACGAATAGCGGTCTGCAAATGGTTTTGGATATAGAAGTTCCCGATACTATTGCGTCGCATTTCCCTGAAATTATTCATCCGTTTTTAGAAAAGAACAACCTCAAAATAAAGGATATTGATCATCTGATTTTTCATCCCGGAGGCAAAAAAATTGTGCAAACGGTGGAAGATTTGTTTTCTGGCTTAGGGAAAAATATAGACGATACAAAAGAAGTGCTAAGGCAATACGGAAACATGTCGAGTGCCACAGTTTTGTATGTTTTAGAGCGCGTAATGGATAAGAAACCAAAGAAAGGCGAGAAAGGATTGCTGCTCAGTTTTGGTCCAGGTTTTTCAGCGCAGCGAATACTGATTGAATTCTGATATGTATAAAAATATTATAGATAAACTGCCGTATTCAAAGCCATTCCTTTTTGTGGATGAGTTAATTAGCATAGATGAAAACGGAGCAGAAGGCACATTTACTTTCAGTGCTGATTTGGATTTTTATAAAGGGCATTTCAAAGATAACCCAGTTACGCCTGGTGTTATTTTAACCGAAACCATGGCGCAGATTGGTGTTGTTTGTCTGGGAATATATTTGTTGGGGAATGATTTTAATGGGGAATCAAAAGTAGCCTTAACCTCTTCTGAAATTGAGTATTTGAAACCGGTTTTTCCAAATGAAAAAGTAACTGTAGTTTCAGAGAAAATGTATTTCAGGTTTGGTAAATTAAAATGCAAGGTTAAAATGTTCAATGCTGCTGATGAAGAAGTCTGTCGCGGCACTATTGCCGGAATGATTGTATAAATACTGACACGAGCGCAGTGAACTGACGAAGTAAATAAATTCAGCACAAGTGGAAAGAAGAGTTGTCATAACAGGTCTTGGAATTGTGGCTCCAAACGGAGTTGGGCTCGATGCGTTTACCAATGCCATCAAAAACGGTATTTCAGGAATTAAACACAATCCAGAACTCGAACGTCTGCAATTCTCATGTCAGATATCGGGAACGCCGGAAATCTCGGAAGAACTCAAAAGAGAATATTTTACCGAATTGGAACTGCGGAATTTCAACTCTACCGGAATCTTGTACGGAGTAATAGCCGGAATGGATGCCTGGAAAGATGCTGACCTGCCAATTCTTCAAAACGAAAATCCCGATTGGGATTCGGGAACCATCTTTGGAACCGGAACATCAGGAATAGAAAAATTCAGGGAAAGCATTTATAAGATTGACAATTTAGAAACCCGAAAACTCGGGAGTACAGCTGTTGCGCAAACAATGAATAGCGGCGTGAGTGCTTATCTTGGAGGAAAATTAGGTTTAGGCAATCAGGTGACGACGAATTCCTCTGCCTGCACAACAGGGACGGAAAGCATTTTGATGGCTTATGAACGCATAAAACTTGGACAAGCAAAACGAATGTTGGCAGGAAGTACCAGTGATAGCGGTCCTTATATTTGGGGCGGATTTGATGCTATGAAAGTCTGCACATTCAAACACAACGATTCACCGGAACAAGGTTCGAGACCAATGTCGGCAACTGCTTCAGGATTTGTCCCTGGAAGCGGCGCAGGAGCATTTGTTTTGGAAGATTTAGAAACAGCGTTGGCACGTGGTGTACGGATTTACGCTGA
The DNA here is from genome assembly GCF_039916025.1 of Flavobacterium sp. GTDB lineage: Bacteria > Bacteroidota > Bacteroidia > Flavobacteriales > Flavobacteriaceae > Flavobacterium. The sequence continues at coordinate 22,640 of NZ_JBDSMB010000137.1, read as the reverse complement.
GGTTTTAGGAGGAAATGTTAACTCGGGCGGACAACGTGGGCTTGGTACAATGACAGCTCCAAATCCAATTGCGGTGCAAAAATGCATAACCGATGCAATGGCAAATGCCGGAATAATTTCGGATGAGATTGATGCTATAAATGGACATTTGACAGCAACGAGTAAAGATGCTTTAGAAATCCAAAACTGGAGCGAAGCGCTTAACAGAAAAGGAAAAGAATTTCCATATATCAACTCATTGAAATCAATGGTTGGGCATTGTTTATCGGCTTCGGGAAGTGTCGAAAGCGTAGCGTCTGTTCTACAGGTTTATGACGGATTTATTTTTCCGAATAGTAACTGTGAGGATTTGAATCCGGAGATTACTGATTGTATTGATGTGTCTAAAATTCCACAGCAGCTAATTCAAAAAGATATTACTATCTTAGCGAAAGCCAGCTTTGGTTTTGGCGATGTCAACGGATGTGTGATTTTTAAAAAATATAAATGAAATGGACAAAGTAGCAATAATCGAACAATTAAAAGCAATTGTAAAACCGTTTGTGGCAAACCAAGAAGCGTTTGAAAGCATTGATGAGAACACTGATTTCATTAAAGACTTAAATATAAATTCAGCCAATTTGGTTGATATTGTTTTGGACGTAGAAGATGCTTTCGGAATTGTAATTGACGATGGCTCTATGGCAAAAATGCTGAACGTTAAAGCCACTTTGAATATCATTGAAACTAAACTAGCCGAAAAGTGATTGGAAACGATATCATAGATTTGGCTCTCGCACGAAAAGAAAGCAACTGGAAACGGAAAGGTTTTTTAGACAAACTCTTTACGCCAAAAGAACAAGTGTTGATTTCAAACTCACAAAACCCCGAAACAACATTGTGGAATTTATGGAGCCGAAAAGAAGCTGCTTATAAAATCTATAACCGTCAAACGCAAATCCGGGCTTTTATCCCACTACAATTAGAATGTTTTGATATAGAAGAAATAGACGGAATCATTTTGGGAAAAGTAATCTGCTACGACACTGTTTACTATACAAAAACTATAATTACTTCCGATTATATTGAAACAAATGCGGTTGTTAATTCACGAGATTTTGACAATATTAAAACAATAGACACATTCGACATGATTGTCAAAACCGATGGGATTCCAAATTATTTTGATTCAGAAAATAAAATCTGGAAGCCAATTTCAAAAAGTCATCATGGAAGGTTTGGCAGAGTGGTTGTGTTGGATAAGTAACGTATTTTAGACTGACTCAGCTTCTCATAAGATTTTTTATCTTCTGATAATTGATTTTCCTATAAAAAGAAAAATAACTGAAATCACTATAAAAACGAATAATAAAATCGCTGAATTTATAAGAACTTCTGTCATTCCTAAAGTGACAACATCAACAAAAGGGTAGGGATAAAAGTTAGAAAAACTTCCCCGAACCATGATAAAAATCAAGTAGGTTACAGGATAAATCATCCATTTTAATATCTGCGAATATTTAACTGGTTTTGTTATTTCGAACATACTCCAAAACACAACTACTAAAACCGGGATAAAGGAATGAAGTAATTCATCAACAACCATTTGCAGACCTTGAGGTTCCCATATATTTCTTAATGCGATTTGATAAACGGAACCAACCATTAAAATGTAGATGGTTATCGCTGTAAGAACGCCCGGTTTATGAACTAACTTATTTGAATTTTTAATAAATACGATACCAGTAAAATAAATGGCAACTAATATATTAGTTAAGATTGTGAAGAAACTAAAAAATCTAATTACAGCCTCTGAAATAGGCGTGATTTTATTTTCAATCATTAAAAAAAGTTGAGCTATTACTGCAAACCATCCAATCAGGGCAAACAATAAGGCTAAGTTTTTTTTCATATAGTAATTTCAATTAATTGTAAGGTTAGCATTTCCTCGAGTTTGCAAGGTTCAGAACTTTATTATTTTCTGTTAAAGATAAAAATTCTTGCGAAATGCAAAGCGTAATAAAACCGAAAACTCTCAACATTTTTTCTTAAATTTGCTCTCCTAAAATCAAAATACCACTTAATATGGGAATGAATAAAAACACAGTCTTAGGATGGGCAACTCTAGTCATGATTATCATGGGATTAATACTTATTGCACTTGGTGCTTTCAGATATGATGAAACCGCTGGTTGGGGATTTGGCGCAACAGGAGTAGGGTTCTTGGCCAATGCATGGGTGTTTAGTTCGTTAAAAGGAAGACTGTAAAAAAGTGTTCAGTCCTCAGTTTGCAGAATGCAGATTGAAATAATCTAAAATTTATAATTCAAAATTTAAAATAACTTTAAAATGTCAGACGATAAGAAGGTAATATTCTCGATGCAGAGACTAAGTAAATCCTATCAGGGAAGTGATAAACAAGTATTAAAAAACATCTATTTGAGTTTCTTCTACGGAGCAAAAATAGGAATCCTTGGACTAAATGGTTCGGGGAAATCTTCGCTTTTGAAGATTATAGCCGGAGTTGATAAAAACTACCAGGGAGACGTTGTTTTCCAACCGGGATATACTGTTGGTTACTTAGAGCAGGAACCAATATTGGATGATACTAAAACAGTTATTGAAATCGTTAAAGAAGGTGTTGCCGAAACAGTTGCTATTCTTGATGAGTTCAACAAAATAAATGATATGTTCGGTTTGCCCGAAGTCTATGAAGATGCCGATAAAATGGACAAATTAATGGAGCGTCAGGCTTTGTTACAGGATAAAATCGATGCTTCCGGTGCGTGGGAATTAGATACCAAACTAGAAATTGCCATGGATGCTTTGCGCACACCGGAAGGCGATACGCCAATCAAACATTTATCTGGTGGAGAACGCCGTCGTGTGGCTTTATGTCGTTTGTTATTGCAACAACCTGATGTATTGCTTTTAGATGAGCCAACCAACCACCTGGATGCAGAAAGCGTACTTTGGTTAGAGCAGCATTTAGCACAATATGCCGGAACTGTAATTGCTGTAACGCACGATAGATATTTCCTTGATAATGTTGCAGGTTGGATTTTGGAATTGGACAGAGGTGAAGGTATTCCATGGAAAGGGAATTATTCTTCTTGGCTTGACCAAAAATCAAAACGTATGGAGCAGGAAGAAAAAGTGGCTTCAAAACGAAGAAAAACCTTAGAACGTGAGTTGGATTGGGTTCGTCAGGGTGCGAAAGGACGACAAACAAAACAAAAAGCACGTTTGCAAAATTATGATAAACTCTTAAACGAAGATCAAAAAGAGCTTGACGAAAAATTAGAAATCTATATTCCAAATGGTCCACGTTTGGGTACAAATGTTATTGAAGCAAAAGGCGTTGCTAAAGCTTTTGGAGACAAATTATTATATGACAACTTAAACTTCACTTTGCCACAAGCTGGAATTGTTGGAATCATCGGACCAAACGGTGCAGGTAAATCAACAATCTTCCGAATGATAATGGGAGAAGAGAAAACTGATGCTGGAGAATTCAGCGTTGGTGATACTGTGAAAATTGCCTACGTTGACCAAGCGCATTCTAACATCGATCCAAATAAATCTATTTGGGAAAACTTCTGCGATGGGCAGGAATTAATCATGATGGGCGGAAGACAAGTAAACTCGAGAGCGTATTTATCCCGTTTTAACTTTGGCGGAAGCGATCAGAACAAAAAAGTAGCAGCACTTTCAGGAGGAGAACGTAACCGTTTGCATTTGGCAATGACTTTAAAAGAAGAAGGAAACGTATTGCTACTGGATGAGCCAACAAATGATTTGGACATCAACACGCTTCGTGCTTTGGAAGAAGGATTGGAAAACTTTGCAGGTTGTGCTGTAGTTATTTCGCACGACAGATGGTTTTTAGATAGAATCTGTACACACATCTTAGCGTTTGAAGGAAACTCAGAAGTCTACTATTTCGAAGGTGGTTTCTCTGAGTATGAAGAGAATAAGAAGAAACGTATGGGTGATGTTACGCCAAAACGAATTAAATACAGAAAATTGATTAGAAATTAACGATTAACTTATAAAATCCCGCGTAATCGGGATTTTTTTATGAATAAAAATTTATATTTGAGCGTTGAACCAACCTTATGATTAAAGCCAACTTCATTAGTTTACTTGTATTTTTACTTTTTTGTTTTACCACTTCGGTAGCGCAGGAATATAAAAAGGAGAAAGAAGTCATTGAGAAATTACTCAATAGGGCAGTTACGGAGTTTAATAAATCCGAATATGATGATGCACTGGAACTTTCAAAACATGCTTTGGTCAATTCGTTTGCAATCAATGATAACTCCTATATCGCGCAATCCTATAATACACTCGGGGTTATTTATAACGAATGTTCGGAATCCAAAAAGGCTATAGAATTTTATGATAAAGCACTCGGATACGCCAAAAAAGTCAACAACGACAAACTCTACAACTGGATATACGGAAACTTAGGAAGTGTCTATTACTTTAGTGAAATTGATGTCAACAAAGGAATAGCCTATTACAAAAAAGCATTGTTTTATGCTTTACGAATAAAGGATAAATCCCAAATCGAATTTGACAGGATTAATTTAGCCAGCGCCTATTTTTCTGTCGATAAATTTGACGAAGGAATTCTGGTGGTTAAAGGCATCAAAGATGAAGTTTTGACTAATGGTTCCGAAGAAGCCAAGATGTCAATGAATTTATTGATTGGTATTTATACCACAAGTATAGATCAAAAAGCGGAAGCGGAACATTATTATTTTACTGCTCAGCAAATTGCAGAGAAGAATAAATTCGACTCTTTTTTGATTAATATTTATGAAAACCTGGTTCGTCATTATAAGCATTTCAAAGAGCCACAAAAAGCGATTGAGTATAAAGCAAAAGTAGATTCATTAAGCAAAATTGTCTATTCTGAAGACAAGCTTGATAACCTGAAGAAAGCAGCGGTGCAAATTGAGTTAGACGAATACAAAAATGAATTGGGACGAGTTGAACAGGTAAACGAAAAACATCAAAAAAGCATAAAAGAATCAAGGTTAATTGTTATTCTGTTTATAATTATCCTGATAATTTTATTATTACTGCTTTTGACTTTGTATAAAAATATAAAGCTAAGAGAACAGGCTAATATCGAATTAAAAAAAGCCAACGAAGAACTTGTTTTGGCAAAAGAAGCCGCTGAAGAAGCGTCTCAACTCAAGTCACAATTCGTGTCAACCATAACTCATGAATTAAGAACACCTTTGTATGGAGTTATCGGAATCACCAATATTATTTTAGACGAACATAAAGAATTAGGTAACAGCCCACATTTGAAATCCTTAAAGTTCTCGGCTAAATATCTGCTTTCTCTTGTGAATGATATCCTTCAAATCAATAAAATAGAAGAGAAGCGTATCGTGTTGGAAAGTTTGATTTTTAATTTGACAGATGAAATTACACTGATAAAAAATTCAGTTGAATATATAGCTGACAAAAATAATGACGTTTTCACACTTGAAATTGACACTGCAATTCCTGAGTTTTTAATTGGCGATAAACTTCGATTGTCGCAAATTCTTATGAATTTAGTGAGCAATGCTTTGAAGTTTACCAAAAACGGTGAAGTTGCCGTCATGGCCGATTTAAAAAAAGTAGAAGGAAATGTCTATTTCATCGAATTTAAAATAAAAGACACCGGAATCGGAATTGCTAAAGAAGATCATGAAAAAATCTTTCATAAATTCGTTCAGATAGAGCGGAAAGAAGAAGATTATCAAGGTACAGGTTTGGGATTATCTATAGTTTCAAGTTTACTGAAATTATTCAACAGTGAAGTTCATTTGGAAAGTGAAGAAAATGTAGGTACTACTTTTTCATTTACCATCGGATTTGAATTTGATGAAGATAAATCAAAAGAGATTATCAATAATATAGAAGTGGATTTATCGACAAGCCATTTATACAACATTTTGGTTGTCGAAGACAATAAAATCAATCAGGTTGTGACCAAAAAAATCATTCAGGGAAGCAATATGAGCTGCACCATTGTAGATGATGGTTATGCTGCTTTAGTTGCTTTAGACCGCGAAACGTTTGATTTGGTATTAATGGATATCAATATGCCATTAATCAACGGTTTTGATACTACACGAAAAATCAGGGATAAAGGAATAACCATTCCGATTATTGCCCTGACTGCTTTTGACAAACAGGAAGTCGCAGAACAAGCTATTTCTGCCGGAATGAATGACATTATGGTAAAGCCTTTTGAACCTTCAAAGTTGTTTCAGGTCATTCACAATCAAATTAAAACAAAAGAAAACGCCGGTTAGTACCAGCGTTTTTTATTCTTTTTAGAAGCTTCCGATTTTCTTGAATTGTTTTCCTTTCCTTCGGGTTTCTTTTTGTTTCTCAAATCGGGTTTTGCATCCGGATCTGGTTCAGCATCTTTCCATGGAAATGGATGATCTTTGATGATTTTTACATTGACCTTTATCAGCTTCTGAATGTCTTTCCAGTAGGGTTCTTCGTCTTTACTACAGAATGAAATCGAGATTCCGCCATTTCCGGCACGACCGGTACGACCAATTCGGTGTACATAAGTCTCAGGAATATTAGGCAAATCGAAATTGATTACATAAGGTAAACTTTCAATATCAATCCCACGCGCTGCGATATCGGTTGCAACCAAAACGGAGATTTCCTTGTTCTTGAAATGATCCAAAACGCGTTGTCTTGCCGTTTGTGATTTGTCTCCGTGTATCGCTTCAGCATTAACACCGTGTTTTTTCAATGCTTTAACCACATTATCTGCACCATGTTTTGTTCTGACGAAAACCAAAACATTGCTGAGGTTTTCATTTCGTATCAAATGATACAATAAACCGCGTTTGTCTTCTTTTCCAACAAAATAGATTTGCTGCTCAATGATTTCAGCTGTTGATGAAACCGGAGTTACCGAAACATATTCGGGTTTGTTCAAAAAAGTATCGGCTAATTCACGGATTGCCATTGGCATCGTTGCCGAGAATAGTAATGTTTGTCTGTTGCTTGGAACCAGTTTAACAATTTTTCTAACATCATTAATGAAACCCATATCGAGCATCAAATCAGATTCGTCTAAAACCAAATAATGCAAATGGTCAAAATCGATAAAACCTTGTTTGTGTAAATCCAGTAATCTTCCTGGTGTGGCAACCAAAATATCTACGCCTTTCTTTAGCTGGTCAACTTGTGGCACCTGAGAAACGCCACCAAAAACCGTTATCTGGCGAATGTTGGTATATTTCCCATAAGTGTCAAAGCTTTCTCCAATCTGAACCGCCAATTCGCGTGTTGGTGTAACCACTAAACAACGAATTACTTTTGCTTTTTTGGATGAACCAACCATTCTGTGTAGGTTATGTATAATTGGAATAGCAAAAGCTGCTGTTTTTCCTGTTCCTGTTTGTGCGCAGCCAACCAAATCTTTTCCTTCTAAAATAAATGGAATCGCTTTTTCCTGAATTGGTGTTGGGCTTGTGTATCCTTCTTCAAAAACTGCTCTTTGAATACTTTTGGATAATGATAAATCTTCGAATAACATATAATATACTTACTGTTAAGTAGTAAGTCGGCGCAAAGATAGGGAATTAGTAATTAGTAATTAGTTACAAGTAATTAGTCAATTATAGTTAGATAATTATTTGGTTTTTTACTACTCACTAATTACTATTCACTAATCACTTGCTCATAGCAATTCCTTTCTCGATTTAATAAAATCCGTAACCAAATAACCAATCAGTTTTCCGATAAGATGGTTGTTTTTTTCTTCGCCTAAATCGGGTGCGCCTTCGCAAATGTGAAGATAAGCTGCATTTTTATGGTTGCCAAAAAAGTAAACAAACTGACGTAATTCTTCGACCGAAAAACCACTCATTGTCATCGCGCTGCTGGCAATATTAGGCAAAGCATCCAAATCGATTTCAATGCCATAATTGTCGTTTCTGATAAATTCAAATGCATTGATTAATTCTTGCGGAAAGTTTTTTTGATGACGCACTTTAATTTCATCATAAGTATTAAACGTAACGCGGTCTTCAATTTTCTTTAAATTATCGAGTACATTTTTAGAAGTATAATTTTCGTGTAAGCCAAAAATGAAATATTTCTTTAGAAAACCTTCTTCATACGCATACGAAAAGCCATTGCCGCTATGTCTTCCTTCCAGAATCCTAAAATCGGAATGCGCATCAAAATTGATGGCGTTTATTGGTTTTCCTAATCCGAGTGCTGTTCCTTTTATATTTCCGTAGGCATTGTTATGACCGCCACCAATGATTATTGGCGTTTTGCCATATTTTATAATAGAACTGATAATATGAACGACTTCTTTATCGATTTTTTCAACAAGTAAACTTAATTTTTTTCGGTCAGCCGTTACGTGGAAATCTAAATCTTTGGCAGCTTCCATTTCTTCGGAAACATCTAGAGCGCCTAAAATCAATATTTGACTGCCTTTACAAAAACGATTATGCTGAATATTAGCAATGCTCGAAATAGCACTTTCCCATGCTGAATAAGCGCCGGGACGACCAAAATTAGCTCTGACACCAACATCTTCCGGAATTCCAAAAAGCACATATTGTGCTTCACAATTTTTCAAATAATCATGACAATTCTCGCCTTTGGGAATGGTTAGCATTTTTTCGCCAAACTTTACTTCGCCGCTTCTGTGGTTGGTAACTTTTGCTAAATCAGTAATTGAAAACGGAATTATATTCTCCATCTGAAAAAAAATATTTCACCAAAAATATAATAAAATTGCTTATCTTTCGTTACTATATTAATATAGTACCATTATATAATTAAAAAAAAATACTACATGGAAAATCAAAACAATCATTCGAAACTAAAAGCTATTATTGGAATTTTAGCAGTTTTGTTGATAGGAAGTTTAATTTACATTTTTAAACTTACATCTGACGCGAAGTCATTACAAACAACAGTTGTAACTGTAAAATCTGAAAAAGAGTCAGTATTGAAGGATTTATCGGATTTGAAAGCTACTTATGATGCTGCAATCGCTGAAAACACTTCAATGTCGGATGAGTTAATTACTGAGAGAGATAAAGTTGTAAAACTTATGGCAGACCTAAAATCATCAAAAGGTGACAATGCTTCTCTACAGAAATACAGAACTCAGTACAAAGCATTAGAGCAGAAAATGCAGAATTTGATGCAGGAAGTTGAGGTTCTGAAGACACAAAATCAAACTTTAACCACCAATCTGGATAGCACAAAAGTAGTTTTGGAAGACAACAAAAAATACAATCAGGTTTTAGTTGGTCAAAATGAAGAATTAGCTAAAACGGTTGAAATGGGTTCTAAACTATCGGTTACGAATTTGAAAACAGCTTCGTATAAAGTGAGAAGTTCCGGAAAACAAATTGCCACTGACAAAGCAAGCAGAACAGACATGCTTCAGGTTAATTTTACGATAGCAGAAAACAAAATTGCTAAGTCTGGAGACAAAACCTATTATGTTCAGGTGATTGATGCTAAAAACAATGTGTTGGGTGATAAAGCAACCGTTTCATTTGGAGATCAAACTTTAACTTACAGTTTTACAACAACGGTTAAATATGAAAACAAATCAGTTAATGTTTCTGAACAATTGCCAGGTAAGGATTTTGCTAAAGGAACGTATTTTGTCAATGTATTTGACAAAGGAGAATTGGTTTCAAAAAGCAGCTTTAGCTTGAAATAATCATCATCGCTTTTTAATAATTATAAAAGGAAAAAGTCCCGATTTATCGGGACTTTTTTTATGAAACTAACTTTCCGTTTAACAGGACTTGTTCAATCAAATCAGTGCCAAAGGAATAGGGCAATTCATAGTATGAATTCAGAGGTTTTGTGATAATGAGATTGGCTTTTTTGCCAACAGTTATGCTTCCGTGAGTTACAGAGATTCCCATAGCATACGCACCATTTATTGTGGCGGCATTGATTGCTTCTTCGGGCGTCATTTTCATTTTAATACAGGCTGTTGCTACAACAAAATTCATATTTCCTGATGGTGAAGTTCCCGGATTAAAATCGGAAGCTAAAGCCAGAGGCAGACCAGCAGAAATCATTTTTCGTGCGGGCGTATACGGAATGCTGATAAAATAAGAACAGCTTGGCAACGCGACTGGCATCGTTTCACTATTTTTCAGTTCTTCAATATCTTCATCGGTTACAATTTCCAAATGATCTACAGAAAGTGCGTTGTGTTGTACACAGGCTGCAATTCCGTGAATGGCTGTAAATTGGTTAACATGTATTTTGGAACGCAAAGCATATTGCTTTCCGGCCGCCATAATCCGTTCGGTTTCTTCAACTGAAAAATAGCCTGTTTCACAAAAAGCATCAATATAATCAGCCAGGTTTTCTTTGGCAATTTTGGGAAGCATTTCATTGATGATTAAATCAATGTATCCAGCATGATTTTCTTTGTATTCTAAAGGGAAAGCATGAGCACCAAGAAAAGTAGCTTTAATGGTTATTGGATAATTAGCAGCTAATTTTTTTATCACGCGAAGCATTTTGAGTTCACCATCAACGGTCAGGCCGTAACCCGATTTAATTTCGACTGCACCGGTTCCTTGCTGGATAACTTCTTCGAGTCTTTTTTTAGATTGGTTGTAGATTTCTTCTTCCGTTGCTTCGTTTAGTTTTTTGGCAGAATTTAGAATTCCTCCGCCACGATTAGCAATTTCTTCATAAGTCAAACCATTGATTCTGTCTGCAAATTCCTGTTCGCGATTACCAACATACACGATATGAGTATGGCTGTCACACCATGATGGCAAAATCATTTTTCCAGCAGCATCAATTGTTTTGTCAGCGTTTATTTTCGGACAGTTATCCATCGAGCCAAAAGCTGCAATCGTTTCATTTTCAATTAACAAATAGGCATTTTTGATAGTCGGTAAAATTCCCATTTCGCTTCCGGAAACTTTATCTATTGAAGTTTGTCTGACTTGCAATAACTCTTTTATGTTGATGATCAACGTTTGCATAAAATGATTTTTGGTAAAAATAGTTCTAAAAAAAGAAATAGTATTAAATTTAAACAAATTTAGAATTCGTGAGAAAAATTAAATACAAAAAAGGTAGAAAAGTGCAACCATCACTTTTAGAATATACAGGAAAGCATAAAGATACAGCGACAGAAATGCAGTTGTTTGTTTACGATACCAATGACCTGACTGAGTATAATGAGTTTAAGGTTGCTGATTGTGAAAAATATTTTAATGACTCCAAAATAAATTGGCTGAATGTTCATGGTTTGAATGATATTGTGATTGTCAAATCGATTGGCGACTGTCTAAAGGTTGATAATTTTATGCTGGGCGATATATTAAATACGACTAAACGCACGAAGCTTGAAGAATATCACGACATTCTTTTTTTCAATATTAAATCATTACTGCCGATTGAGAATAGCGATGCTATCAATGTGGAGCAAATAAGTTTTCTTTTGAAGAATGGGACTTTAGTTTCGTTTCAGGAAAAGCGAAGCGATTTTTTTTCGCACATTCGGGAGCGAATCAGAACACATTCAGGAATTGTAAGAGATAAAAAAGCAGATTATTTATTGTATTTATTGCTTGATGCGGTAATGGAAAATTTCTACATCACCATCGAAAACGAAGAGGACAAGGTTGAGGAATTGATTAATTTATCAAAAACAAGTACCAATCCACAAATTTTAGAGCAAATCGAAAAACACCGTGATAATTATAACTTCTTAAAGCGTTCTATAATTCCGCTGCGTGATTCTTTGTATTCGATTAAAAGCATGAAAGACGATAATGTTTTTAATGCTATAGAGCATGATAATTATAGTTTTTTCGAGCGTCTGCATCAAAAATGTTTAGAGCTTTTGGAACAGATAGAGTATGACTTGATTACGCTTGACAGTGCTTCTAATTTTTATTTTTCTTCCCAAAACCACAAGATGAATGAAGTGATGAAAACCTTAACCGTAGTTTCGGTTTTCTTTATGCCATTGACATTTATTGTTGGAGTTTACGGAATGAACTTTGACAATATGCCCGAACTGCACTGGCAGTATGGTTATTTTATCATCATTGGGATTATGATTTTGTTGCTTTTGGGAATGATATATTATTTCAAAAAGAAGAATTGGTATTAAAAAGAATTACGAATTACGAATTACGAATTACGAATTACGAATTAGCTTGGTTAAAATCCTTTTTCAAAACTGACTTTAAAAATAATAGACCTATAATTCCGGCAATTAGGGAAGAAACCAAAATCATGATTTTGGAATTATCGATATGCTCAGCATCGGAAAATGCGAGAAGCGTAATAAAGATTGACATCGTAAATCCAATTCCGCCTAAAAATCCAACACCGATTATGGCTTTCCAATTGATATCGTCCGGAAGCGAACAGATTTTTAATTTCACTGCTAAATAACTGAAAAGCGCAATTCCAATAGGCTTCCCGATAATTAATCCTAAAGCAATTCCTAGCGTGTAATTTTGGGATAAGGCTGAATGCCAATTAGAATTTATTATGATTGCAGTATTTGCCAAGGCAAAAATGGGAAGAATAAAATAGGCAACAGGTTTGTGTAAAAAGTGCTGTAAAATTATGGATGGTGATTTTTCATCTCCTTTACTAAACGGAATTGCAAATGCTAATAAAACTCCTGTAATTGTAGCATGAACTCCGGAATTAAGCATAAAATACCACATAAAAACACCGCCAATTAAATAGGGAATAAGGTTATGAACTTTCAATCTGTTTAAAATTAACAAGCCTCCAAAAATGGATAAGGCAATGATTAGATTCATCCAATTTAAATCGCCGGTATAGAAAATGGCAATTATCAGAATTGCGCCCAAATCATCTATTACTGCCAAAGCTGTTAAGAAAACTTTCAATGAAGTCGGAACTTTATTTCCTAAAAGTGATAATATTCCCAATGCAAAAGCAATATCTGTCGCCATTGGAATTCCGGCTCCGGATTGTGTTTCAGTTCCAAAATTTAAAAGTAAAAACAAGCCTGCCGGAACCAGCATTCCACCAAGCGCTCCCGAGATTGGAAGCAATGCATTTTTGATATTGGAAAGTTCACCGTCATAAATTTCGCGTTCTAATTCCAAACCAATCAGCAAAAAGAAAATGGTCATCAACCCGTCATTTATCCAATGTTCGAGCGAATGATTTCCTAATTGATATTGCCAAATGTGTAGATAACTTTCGCTCCAAATAGAATTCGCCAGCAGTAATGAAAGCAGTGTACAGGCAATTAATGTAAATCCGCCTGCTTTCTCACTATCAAAAAAATCATTGAAAAGTTTAGTAATTTTCATATTTCAAAGATAAAAAAAAGCACCCGTTTAAGGATGCTTTTTTAAAATATGATTATTAGGGTTTTGTATTATAATGCTGTAATTACGAATTCTGAACGTCTGTTAAGTTGGTGTTCTGCTTCAGAACATTTTACACCATCTGAACAACCGTTAACCAATTCGTTTTCACCTAAACCTTCAGATGTTAAACGATCGGCAGCAATTCCGTTTTTAATCAACCAGTCTTTGGTAGATTTTGCTCTTCTTTTCGATAATCTATCGTTGTAAGAGAATGAAGCTCTACTATCTGTATGAGAACGAATGTTGATTTTCATTGATGGATTTTGGTTCAATACATCCAGTAATTTTGCTAAATCCACAGCTGCATCAGGTCTGATATTCCATTTGTCCAAATCAAAATAGATAAGATTGATTTTGAAACAATCTGCTAAATCATCACCTATTTTAACTTTACATGTAGTTGTTTTTAGTTCGATGTTAAGTTCTGTCTTACCGGTTTCTTTACCAATAACTACTGGAGATTCTTTCGTCGTATAATCTTCAAGAGAAGCTCTTACATAATATTTTGTACCACAAACGACTTCGGTGAATTCGTATTTTCCTTCTGCATCAGAAGTTGTTTCTTTAAGCTGATTGAATTTTTCATCAAAAAGAATCAATTTCACATTCGGTAAAACTGCTTTAGTATCTTCATCAGTAACTACACCGAAAAGGATTTGATCACACCAAATTGGTCTTGTTTCTACAAATTTATAAATATCATCGTTTCCTTGTCCGCCATCTCTGTTTGAGCTTACGAATCCATTTTTAGTTTTAAAATTAATGATAAAGGCAAAATCATCTTTTGGACTGTTTGCTTCTTCACCAACGTTTAGAACTTGTTTAAAATTAAGGCTTCCGTCTTTTGGCAATCTTGTGATAAATACATCTAATCCACCTAAACCAGGCTGACCATCCGAAGCAAAATACAATTCGTTATCGTCAGAAACGAAAGGATAAGTTTCTCTTCCGGCTGAGTTAATTGAATCTCCAAGATTTTCCGCAGGACCAAAGCTGCCGTCTTCATTTATTTTTACTCTGAATATATCTGATTGTCCTTTAGTTCCAGGCATATCAGAAGCAAAATATAATGTTTTTTCATCCGGTGATAAGGCTGGGTGAGCTGTTTGATAACCATCGCTGTTGAATGGAAGCGCAGTAATATTTGTCCATTGTCCTTCTTTATCTAAAGTGGCTTTATAAATTTTTAAAAGCGTTACTTTACTGGCATCAAACCCTCTTTCGTCAAGGTAATTATTACGCGTGAAGTAAACCGTTTTTCCATCTTTAGAAAAAGCCGGAGTATCTTCATGGTATTTGGTGTTTATTTTTTTACCAAATTTACCAACAGCTCCAAGAGAACCATCTTCTGAAATAGGAGAATCGTAAAGATTGGTAAAGTATTGACCTGTCCAGGTGTGGATTCTTTTAGAGAAGTTTCCAGTATCACGGGCAGATGAAAATACTACTTTAGTTCCCATAAATGCAGTTCCATAATCAGAATACTTGGTATTTATACCAGCATTCTCGATTTTATAGCGACCTGAGTTGCTTTTGATTACATCTAAATAATTTCTGTTTTCAGATAGTAATTTTGCTCTGGTGTCGTTTCCGCTTTTTTCTGAAAATATGGCTAACATAGCGTCCGCTTTGTCATTTTCTTTTACAGCTTTAAGCGTTTGGGCATGACGATAATAGAATTCAGGATCTTGTTCCGGATTCGTCGCATAAAGCTCAGAATAAAATTTGTTTGCTTTTTCTAACTCAGCATTAAAATAATAAGAGTTTCCCATTTTTAGAAGCATATCAGGCGATTTGTATCCTTTTTCATAGATTCGCTCGTATGTTTTGATAGCATCAATATAAGCGTATTTTGCATACTCTTTATTACCCCTAACTTCTATTTTTTTACTAACCTGAGAATAACTACTCACACAAGTGAGAGCTAATAGTACTAAATATGTAATTTTATTTTTCATAATCGTTATATTATTAGAAGAATCTAGGTGATACCATTTTACTAACTTTATTGAACAACTCAAATCGTAAGAAAATCTCATGAGAACCCGAGTTATATCTTCTTAATTCTGTTGTTTCCATATCATAGCTATAGCCAACAAACAAACCATCGGTTATTTGAAAACCTGCCAGAGCACTTACTGCAGCATCCCAGCGATACGCTCCACCAAGCATTAGCTTGTCAAAGAATAAGAAGTTGGCCGAAGCATCTACCTGTAGCGGAGCACCAGTTACTAGTTTAGTTAAAACAGCCGGTTTGAATTTTACCGATGGTCCTAAATCAAACACATAACCACCAATAAAATAAAAATTCATTCTTTCCTGAAATACAGCTACATCATTATCGTTGTATTTAGAATCCTGCAGGAAGTTTGGCACCGAAAGGCCTAAGTATAATTTATCAGAATGAAGATAAACTCCAGCTCCAAAATTCGGTGAAAACTCATTATCGAAATTTTGAAGATTTGGATCATTTGCCTGAGCAGGAGTCAACTTATCCGTATCTAAATTAAATATATTCCCGGAAGCTTTAACTCCAAAAGACAGTTTATAGTTTTCATTCATTGGGATTGTATACGATAAATCGGCTGAAATGGTATTGTCTTTAGTTGGGCCAATTTTATCATTTACTAAAGATACTCCAAGTCCAAGATTACTGTTGTTGATTGGTGTATTGATGGAAAATGCATTAGTGGTAGGAGCACCATCTAATCCTACCCATTGGGTACGATGCAATCCAAAAATACTCATGACTCCTCTCGATCCTGCATAAGCCGGATTGATATTTATGGTGTTATACATGTATTGGGTAAACTGTGAATCTTGCTGAGCAAAACCAGAGTAACACGTTAACATCAAAGCGAAAATTAAAATTTTTGTTCTCATATTTTCTATTTTTTAACCTGAGGGTTTTTCAACCCTCAGGAATTAGTAGGTTTTTTTATCTTGTAAGGTATAAATATCCGTCTTTAGTGAAAGAAGCTCCTCCATCAGTCCATTGGATTACATAGAAGTAAGTTCCTGTTGGCAATTCAGCTGATTTGTCAATAGTAGTCCTTCCTTCGGAAACACCTTCAAATCTTCTTCCAAGGTTATCATAGTTTTTAGTTTCATAAACTAAAACACCCCAACGGTTGTATATTTCAACCTTATTGCTAGGATAACATTCAAAGTCTCCAATATGATCAATTTGGAACCAGTCATTTATACCATCATTATTAGGAGTAAATGCATTGTGTATTGCAATTAATTCACAAGGTAATGGTTTACAATCATCATTTACAGTCATCACTATGTCATAGCTATCGAAACAACTACCGTCAGCAAGTGTATATCTAAAGATATAAACTCCAAGTGCTACTCCAAAAGGATTGAATACAGTTCCTGTTAAACCAGTAGCGCTGTTAACATTTGTCCATGTACCGCCAGTTGGTGTACCAGCAGGTAGCAATGTCATTAAGTCAACGCTATCGAATTCAGCAAAGTTACATCTTACAGCAGGTATTTCCTGTACTGTTGTATTTGTTACAGTAACATGAATTGTTTGCGTATATGTTTGAGATATATTTCCACAAGCATCAGTAGCAACCCATGTTCTTACTATAATATAAGAGTTATCAATTACTTCAGATTGTGTTACTGTAGGCACTGGAACAATATTACCAGAACAATTATCAGTAAAGGTTAATTCAGGTGCAACCGGAATAGTAGAACAAGTAACCTGTACCTTCTGATCAAATTCTGAAGTTAATACTGGTGCAATTGTATCTTGTATTGTAAATGTAGCTGTTGTAGCAACACTATTTCCACAACCATCAGTAGCTGTAAAGATTACTGTAGCAGAACCTGTACTTCCACAGCCATCGCTTAATGCAATGAAGTTGTTAGACCAAGTTACATTAGAACAAATATCTGAAGCTGCAGCACCACCATTAGAAGCTAACCAAGTATTTAATGCAGCGGTATTTCCATTTCCATCACATTCTACTGTTGCATTAACAGCAACAGTTGTGATTGTTGGTGCTACTGTATCAACAATAGTAAATGAACCTGTTGCTGAAGAAGAATTTCCACAATCATCAGTAGCAGTAAACGTTACAGAAGCAGTACCTGTGCTACCACAACCATCACTAAGACCATCAAAGTTATTAGTCCAGGTTACGTTAGAACAAATGTCTGTAGCCGAAGCACCACCATTAGAAGCTAACCAAGCTGCCATTTCTGCGGTATTACCATTTCCATCACATTCTACTGTTGTGTTAACTGTAGTAACTGAGATTGATGGAGCTGTATTATCTTCAATTGCAAAGATTGCTGTTGATGTAGCAGTGTTACCACAATCATCGGTAGCAGTAAACGTTACAGATGCAGAACCTGAGTTTCCACAACCATCGCTTAGAGCTTCATAGTTGTTAGTCCAAGTTACGTTAGAGCAAGTATCAGAAGCCGAAGCACCACCGTTAGAAGCTAACCAGGCAGCTAAAGCTTCAGTATTACCATTTCCATCACATTCCACTGTAGCATTTGCTGCTGCAATATCAATAGTTGGAGCGGTAGTGTCTTCAATGGTAAAGATAGCTGAAGATGTTGCAGTGTTTCCACAATCATCAGTTGCTGTAAAGGTTACCGAAGCAGAACCTGTGTTTCCACAACCATCGCTAAGAGCATCAAAGTTGTTAGACCAAGTTACATTAGAACAAGTATCAGAAGCCGAAGCACCACCATTAGAAGCTAACCAGGCGGCTAAAGCGTCTGCGTTACCATTTCCATCACATTCTACTGTTGCATTAACAGCAACGATATCAATAGTTGGAGCGGTAGTATCTTCAATAGTAAAGGTTGCTGAAGATGTTGCTGTGTTTCCACAATCATCAGTAGCAGTAAATGTTACTGTAGCTGATCCTGTACTTCCACAACCATCACTAAGAGCATCAAAGCTGTTAGACCAAGTCACGTTAGAACAAGTATCAGAAGCCGAAGCACCACCGTTAGAAGCTAACCAAGTGGCTAAAGCTTCTGTGTTACCATTTCCATCACATTCAACGGTTGCATTAGTTGCAAGGATATCAATAGTTGGTGAAGTTGTATCTTCAATAGTAAATGTAGCTGAAGATGTAGCTGTGTTTCCACAAGCATCAGTAGCGGTAAATATTACTGTAGCTGAACCTGTATTTCCACAACCATCGCTAAGAGCATCAAAGCTGTTAGACCAAGTTACATCAGAACAAGTATCAGAAGCCGAAGCACCACCATTAGAAGCTAACCAGGCGGCTAAAGCTTCTGTGTTACCATTTCCATCACATTGTACAGTTGCATCAGCTGCAGCTGTATCAATAGTTGGCGCTATATTATCCTGAACAGTAAATGTAGCCGAAGTAGTTGTAGCATTTCCACAATCATCAGTGGCAGTAAATATTACAGTTACAGCAGCTGAACAATCACTTGCTATAGTATCAAAATTATTTGACCAAGTTACGTTAGAACAAATATCTGAAGCCGAAGCACCACCATTGTTATCTAACCAAGCTTGAAGTGTAGCCGTATTTCCACTACCATCACATTGTGATATTAAGTTAGCCGCAGGCGTACTAATAGTTGGAGCGGTAGTATCTTCAATAGTAAATGTAGCTGTTGACGTAGTTGCGTTACCACAATCATCAGTAGCAGTAAAAGTTACAGAAGCAGAACCTGTGTTACCACAACCATCGCTAAGTTCATTATAGCTATTTGTCCATGTTACGTTAGAACAAATATCAGAAGCAGAAGCACCACCATTAGAAGCTAACCAAGCTGTTAAAGCTTCTGGATTACCATTTCCATCGCATTCTACTGTAGCATTAGCTGCAGCGATAGAGATTGTTGGCGCAGTTGTATCTTCAATTGTAAAGGTTGCTGTTGATGAAGTTGCGTTTCCACAATCATCAGTAGCTGTAAAAGTTACAGAAGCACTTCCAGTGTTTCCACAACCATCGCTAAGCGCATCAAAGTTGTTAGTCCACGTTACGTTAGAACAAGTATCAGAAGCTGAAGCACCACCGTTAGAAGCTAACCAAGCAGTTAAAGCTGCAGTATTTCCCTGACCATCACATTGAACAGTTACATTAGCTGCTTCAACACTAATAGTTGGAGCCGTAGTATCTTCAATAGTAAAGGTAGCAGATGCTGTTGAAGTATTTCCACAATCATCAGTAGCTGTAAAAGTTACAGAAGCAGAACCTGTGCTACCACAACCATTGCTAAGAGCCTCAAAGCTGTTAGTCCAAGTTACGTTAGAACAAATATCTGAAGCCGAAGCACCACCGTTAGAAGCTAACCAGGCAGCTAAAGCTGAAGTATTTCCCTGACCATCACATTCTACTGTAGCATTAGCTGCAGTAATTGTAATAGTTGGCGCTGTAGTATCTTGAATTGTAAAAGTAGCTGAAGTAGTTGAAGTGTTTCCACAAGTATCAGTAGCGGTAAAAGTTACCAAAGCTGAACCTGTGTTTCCACAACCATTGCTAAGTGTATCAAAGCTGTTAGACCAGGTTACATTAGAACATGTGTCTGAAGCTGTAGCGCCACCATTGGAAGCTAACCAAGCAGCTAAAGCAGCAGTATTTCCCTGACCATCACATTCTACTGTAGCATTAACTGCAACAATATCAATTGTTGGAGCAATAATATCCTGAACAGTAAATGAAGCTGAAGTAGTTGTGGCATTACCACAATCATCAGTAGCAGAGAATACTACTGTCACAGCAGCTGAACAATCACTTGCTATAGTACTGAAATTATTAGACCAAGTTACATTAGAACATATATCAGAGGCTGAGGCACCACCATTAGAAGCTAACCATGCGGATAAAGCAGTTGAGTTACCACTACCATCACATTGAACAATTAAGTTAGTTGCTGCGATAGTAATTGTTGGCGCAGTAGTATCTTCAATTGTAAAGGTAGCTGTTGATGTAGTAGCGTTACCACAATCATCAGTAGCAGTATATGTTACCGAAGCAGAACCTGTATTACCACAACCATTGCTCAAAGCATCAAAGTTATTAGACCATGTTACGTTAGAACAAGTATCAGAAGCTGAAGCACCACCATTAGAAGCTAACCAAGCGGCTAAAGCAGCTGAGTTACCATTTCCATCACATTCCACAGTTGCATTAGCTGCAACAATAGAGATAGTTGGAGCAGTAGTATCTTCAATAGTAAAGGTTGCTGAAGTAGTTGTAGCATTGCCACAATCATCAGTAGCAGTAAACGTTACCGAAGCTGAACCTGTGTTTCCACACCCATTGCTTAATGCAGTGAAACTGTTAGTCCATGTTACGTTAGAACAAGTATCAGAAGCTGAAGCACCACCGTTAGAAGCTAACCAGGCAGTTAAAGCAGCTGAATTACCATTTCCATCACATTCTACAGTTGCATTAGCAGCAGCTGTATCAATAGTTGGAGCAGTAGTATCTTCAATAGTGAATGTTGCTGTTGATGAAGTAGCATTCCCACAATCATCAGTAGCAGTAAACGTTACAGAAGCAGAACCTGTGTTACCACAACCATCGCTAAGTTCATTATAGCTATTTGTCCATGTTACATTTGAACAAATATCAGAAGCAGAAGCGCCACCATTAGAAGCTAACCAAGCTGTTAAAGCTTCTGGATTACCGTTTCCATCACATTCTACTGTAGCATTAGCTGCAGTAATATCAATAGTTGGGGCAGTTGTATCCTGAATTGTAAAAGTAGCAGTTGATGAAGTATTATTACCACAATCATCAGTAGCAGTAAAGTTTACTGTTGCAGAACCTGTGTTTCCACAACCATTGCTAAGAGCATTAAAGTTGTTGGTCCAGGTTACGTTAGAACAAGTATCAGAAGCTGAAGCACCACCGTTAGATGCTAACCAAGCAGCTAAAGCAGCAGAGTTACCATTTCCATCACATTCTACAGTTACATTTGCAGCAATAGTATTAATTGTTGGTGCTGTATCATCTTGAATTGTAAATGAAGCTGTTGAAGAAGTTGCGTTACCACAATCATCAGTAGCTGTAAATGTTACCGAAGCAGTTCCTGAATTTCCACAACCATCGCTAAGAGCATCAAAGTTGTTAGTCCAGGTTACATTAGAACAAGTATCAGAAGCTGAAGCACCACCGTTAGAGTTTAACCAGGCTTGTAATGTAGCAGTATTTCCCTGACCATCACATTCAACTGTAGCACTCGCTGCAGCAATTGTAATTGTTGGAGCAGTAGTGTCTTGAATAGTAAATGTAGCTGAAGATGTTGCTGTGTTTCCACAATTATCAGTTGCTGTAAAAGTTACCGAAGCAGAACCTGTGTTGCCACAACCATTGCTAAGCGCATTAAAGTTGTTTGTCCAGGTTACATTAGAACAAGCATCAGAAGCTGAAGCACCACCGTTAGAAGCTAACCAGGCAGCTAAAGCAGCTGAGTTACCATTCCCGTCACATTCAACAGTTGCATTAGCAGCAGCTGTATCAATAGTTGGCGCGGTAATATCTTGTACGTTTATAGTTTGAGAAGCTGTAGAAGTATTTCCACAGGCATCGGTAGCTGTCCAAGTTCTGGTTACTGAGTAAGAACCGGCACAAGCACCATTAGTTGTTACATCAACAAATGTTAAAGAAACATTTGGGTCACAATTGTCTGTAGCAATAGCCTGAGCAAAGTTAGGTGTTGCCGGACAGTTGATGGTTGATGTAGCAGGTAATGTAGCAATTACAGGAGCTGTAATATCTTGAATAGTTATAGTTTGTGTTGCAGAAGTTGCATTCCCACAAGCATCAGTTACTGTCCATGTTCTTGTGATTACCTTATTGCTAGGACATGCACTTGCTGGTGTTAAACATACGCTTTGGAAAGTAATACTTCCGTTAACACTAGCTTGTTTTCTGGCGAATATAAACCAGGTACCATTCATTGGACCAGTTAAATTCTCAAAACTTGAAACATAGCTATTTACACCAACAATTGTATTAGGAGATGACAAAGCACCATTAGGGGTAAAGTTTTGAGGAATATCCTGAGTTATAACATTGTTATTGTTCCATTGTGTATATCCTGAACTATTTGGATAAAATAATGGCAAGTATAATTCTTGGTCGCTTGAATTGTCATCTTCACATGCACCACCTGTACAATAAGGTCCGACTAGAACAACTGCTTGACCACTAGGAGATACCAATGTGAATTCTGCACGACCTTTTCCTTGATTTGTTTCAAAAGCAAGAG
>NZ_JBDSMB010000136.1:0-1729 GCF_039916025.1 Flavobacterium sp. | reverse complement strand
CAACAGGAATTCTATTCCCAACCTGCGTAACGCCAGGGACGTTATGCGCAAGCTTAAATGCAGACATCATGATAGTTCAAGATTTATCATTCGAACTCTTCGCCGATTACTTTCAGTTTTACGTTCAAGATGAAAGCGTTGACGGTAATTTATCAGAAAGTTGGTCGCCAGAAGCCTCCGACCGCCTTCTTGCAGTAACTCACGGTACAATAGGAGTTGGAACTATCCGAAATATGGACGTACCTGTGTTCATTAAGTTTTTCTCCATAGAGCCAGAGCTTTTTGACACATCCCTTTACGATCAAATTAACGAATGCGATATTGAAATTACTTCAGGCACATTAGTAGTTGCCGGCTGTACAGATTATTTTCCAGATGCTGCTCGAATTACAACTGAACCTGGCGGCTACCGAGTTCGAATTTATTATAGAGGATTTAATACTCTACGCGGAAATGATTTAGAAGGTGATGATAACTACGAACTTCACTTTTGGAAAACAAATCAACCGACTGATATCAAAATTCTAAAACAACGCCAGAAAGCCAGCGCATAACATTGGCTTTTAGCAATTGGGGCTTGAAGAATTAATCTCATCGGCGAAAGTGCAAATCCCAGCTTTTGTTCCTGGGCGACGGAATTCTAATCGGCTGTATATCTTATCATCGGCTTTTGTATCTTTATTCAGCAACATATCCAAGCTGGACGTTGGCCAATGCCCCAACTGCTTAAAGCCTGGGACGTTGTAGGCAATTTGCACATACACACCTAATTTTCAAATATGATTAATAAATTTCTATCTCTTCTTTTGTTTATTTTAACAATTTCAGCATGTTCTGGAAAGGACAATAATTTGACTAAAAGTAATTTGAAGGGTAAAGTGTATCGCCTTACGGAAACACGATATTCTGCTAAAGAAAAATTTGGTGAAATAATTAAAGACACATTAGAAGCTGAAGAAGTTTTGACTTTTAATGAACAAGGCTATTTAGTAGAAAAGCTTGAAAAAGGATTTGGGAGATTTGAAAATCGAAAAGAAATATTTGAGTATAATAAGGATTCGCAAGTTTCAAAAAAAACAGCATTTGACAAAAATGTCAAAATTATTCAGACATATCTTTTTGATTACGACAAAAATAAAAAACTTGTAAGGTGGCAAAATATTGATGCTAATAAAAAAATATTGCAATATGAAACATATAAATACGATCAAAAAGGACTTCTAATCGAATCAATTTCGTACAATGAAGATGGAAGCGTCTTATCGAAAAGCATGTTTACAAATGAGGACCATGGAAATTGCATCGAAAAAAACTTTTATGACGGCAATACAACTACAGAAACTCATAAACTAAAATATAATCAGCAAAACCAAGTAACACAAAACGAAATGTTTATGTATGGGTCTACTATCGGTAAAACTGTTTATAAATACCACAATGGTGAATTATCTGATGAAATTTCTTACCCATCAACTTTCTCTAAAGACACTACAACCTGGAAATATGAATATATTGACATAGATAAACAAGGTAATTGGTTAACAAAAACACTTCGTTGGACTCAGGGCTACAGGTTCGCTACTGGGATGACCGAAAGGAAAATTGATTATTTTAAATAAATAAAAAAATCAAGCTCACATAAGAACACATTTTAAAGAAATGACATAAAACTGCCTACAACAGTGCATTGTAGCAATTGTGGCTGACGAATAGCGTCTTTCATCTTCAG
>NZ_JBDSMB010000135.1:0-25975 GCF_039916025.1 Flavobacterium sp. | reverse complement strand
TGTGGTCCCATTTTACTTAAAACACCACAAGAGGTTTGTGAAATTCCTTTTAATTGGTCCGCAGATAAATCACCTGCTCCGGGAATTTCTCTTTCAATAACATACTTTGGCATAACTTCTTATTTTAAATTAATACTGATTTCAATTAAGCTTTTCTCCATAAATAATCAGGGCGCTTGAATCAATTTGGACATTTCCGTCGGGGTATTTTTCATTGACAAGCTGATATACTTCTTTCTTTATTTTTTCTTTCATGTCATCATCTGCCTTGCTCAGAGCAGCTACAAAAGGCGCCGCAACTTCGGTCATCATATTCCAATAAACATCTGTTGTATTACTTTTTAGTTTTCCTGCAACTTCACGTTGAGAAACATTGCTAAATTCGGCTTGCTGAAATATATCCACGAGAAGATTGTCTTTGGCACAGCGAAACATTCCGGGTGAGCCAGGTGATTGTGGTGATAATTCCATGTTTCTGTTTATGGTTCCCATGGCGGCTGTTACCCAAAAATTCTTTTCTGGTCCATTCCAAACCGCTGTGGCAATTCTTCCACCAGGTTTTAGTACACGCTGCATTTCTTTGGCAGCAAGAAGCATATCGGGAAAAAACATAAAACCAAACCGACAGCTTATAGCATCAAATGTATCATCTGCAAAAGGCAATTCGCAAACATCACAAGCTTGGGTTTCAATATTTTTTATGCCTTTAAGCGTCGCGTTTTCACGTGCTATTTCGAGCATATCATCTGATAAATCGGTGATTACCACTTTTCCATTGGAAACTATCTTGGCTATTGTTAAGCCTGGTTCGCCAGTTCCGGCGGCTATGTCCAAAACAGTATCAGTGTCTTTTAACCTCAATAATTTGATGATTTCATCGCCCATAGGCTGTAGAAAATCCATCATCAGGTTGTCCCATTTTTTCCATCCCGGAGAAAATTTGTTCCATGAAGCTTTTTGCTGTTCACGGATTTCTTCTAATTGTTGTTCCATACTATTGGTATTTTAATTTGTTAGTAAAACCAAGTAGTGAAGTTAGTATGAGTAGCTAAATAAGCTAAGAAATGGGGAGTTTTCTTTATTCAGAACGTAAAGGTAGTAAATATTTAAATTGAAAATTACAGTTTATAATTGTTTGTTTTCTTTGTTATCTTTGGAAAAACATAATACTTAATACCAAATCAATGAAATTTACTGCATCACGTCTTTCTGCTGGAAATAAAATATTTCCGGATGAAATTTATCTTGAACCAACAGGAATAACAATAAAAATACCAGGCTTATTTAGCGGTGAAAGCAAACAATTTGATTTTAATCATATTGCTTCCGTAGAAATTGACACGCCCTTAATCGGTTTTTCTTCTATCACTATTTTTGCAGGAGGAACGATGATGGCTGCCAGTGGATTCACTAAATCGGAAGTCAAACAAATTAAAGAAGGTATTGAAAAAGGAAAAGAAAATGCTAAAAATGCATTATCAAATGAACAAACAGCAACTAATTCTTCAACAAAAATAAGTATTGCGGATGAATTAATTAAGCTGAAAGCACTAGTTGATAGCGGCGTAATTACCGCAACTGAATTTGAGCAACAAAAGCAAAAAATACTGAGCAATTAATTTATAGAATCCCATGCTTTCAAAACAATTAGAATTAACCCACGAGCTAACCTCTCCACTATTCAGGATTATGTGGGTACAAAATAGTAACGACCTCCAGAGAAGACATTTTGAAAATAATATTTGTGCGTTTCATATCGGCAATGGATATATATTGTCGGTAGCCCATAATTTAAAATCCGAAGCCAAACATTTTAAATCCATTGAAAATTCAATTTATCTAACAGACATTTTCCCTTATTTGAATTCCGAGCAAGCACAGCTATTTGAAACCTGCTATCCATTTGACATTACTACGGGAAAAAGATATTGGAACAGTAATAATCCTAATGAATTTCAAACAGTTATTGATACGCTAAGGCAGGTTAATTTTGACACTCGTTGGATAACAATGATGGAGCGTTCAATTTGCAAGCCCTATTTAGTGGTGCAATTCAAAGGCAATCAGTTTTATAATAATGAAGAATTGACTGCTAATTTTAATGCTGCAACTTCTTTTGCAGAGCCTGCAATTAATCGACATACTTTTTTAGTTGATGTAGCATTGGTAGAAGCTTTTTATAATGAAGACATTGCTTTGTACAAAATAGTAAACACTCCACAAGCTGTAATTGATGCTATTCCAAGTCTGGAAATAGATTACACCGTTTTAGGTGATAATCAGGAAAACTATTATTGTCTGCAAAGTTCCCCAACCAGCGAAATTGGAAAGCTACTTAACAAAGCGCAGATTGAAGGTTTTACAGAACATTTTGCCATCTTTCAGGAACGCATTGGTGGAAACTATAATCTTGAAGGATTACGTTATTTAATCAAAGGCTATTTTAGATTTGGTTCTTCGGGCGCGCCTTATGTAGTTTATGATTCCAAAACAAAGACGTTTAAAGTAAATGCTGTTCAAAGTGAAGCTTGCCCAATACAACTTTCCATAAACAACCAACGTGATGGGAATTTTCAGTATATCAATGCGATTGCTTCGCCTTTGCAGATTATTCAGGATCGTCTAAAAAAATATAAATTGGCATAGATTTAATTTTTACGTATTTAATCTTATAGGAAATGCTTTAGATTAAAAAAAAATAATTATGATTTACTAAGTAAAAAAGTGACAAATCGCAACATATCTTGATATATTTTAAAAAAATTAATAAATAATTATACATTTAATAACTTTTTTAGTAAATCATAAAATATTAAACATGGGGGGCAAATTTATTTTTATAAGCATTATTGGTATTATAGCTTTTAACTTAATCGTTTTATATATTATTCAAAGAAATTCTAAAGACAGAAAGTTAATAGATTATCTAAAAAAATCAAAACAATAAAGATTACTATTTACAAAGCGGTTTAATATGCTAAAAGTGCCAACAAGTCTCTTTCAAACCTTTCCTTAGGCAAATACTGATCTTCCAATGATTTCACAAACGGAATAGGACTTTCCAGACTTCCTACTCTTCTCATTGGTGCATCTAAATGTTCAAAACATTCTTCCATAATCATTGCTGATATATCACTGGCAACACCACCAAACATTGAATCTTCCTGTAAAATTATTACTTTGTTGGTTTTCTTTACCGATGCAAAAATAGCTTCGGTATCCAAAGGCTGCAATGTTCTCAAATCCAATAAATCCGCACTAACTTCCGGATGTTTACTAAGTGTATCCAATGCCCAATGTACTCCGGCACCAAATGAAATAATAGTTACTTGAGTTCCTTCTTTTAGCAAAGCTGCTTTTCCAAACGGAATAGTATAATAATCCGAAGGCACATCCTGATAAACCGAACGGTATAATTGTTTGTGTTCAAAGAACATCACTGGATTTGGATCATTAATCGCTGTATTCAACAATCCTTTTATATCATATGGAAATGCTGGATAAACCACTTTAAGTCCCGGAGTTTTAGTAAACCAGGCTTCGTTCGTTTGCGAGTGAAACGGTCCGGCTTGAGTTCCGCCACCGCAAGGCATACGCACTACAACATCTGCTTTTTCGTTCCAGCGGTAATGTTGCTTAGCTAATAAATTCACAATTGGGTTAAATCCGGTAGAAACGAAATCAGCAAACTGCATTTCAACAATTGCTTTGTGGCCGTTGATAGACAATCCCATTGCGGCAGAGACTACAGCGCTTTCACAGATTGGCGTGTTGCGGACTCTTTCTCTTCCAAACTGCGCTACAAAGCCATCCGTGATTTTAAAAGCACCGCCATATTCAGCAATGTCCTGCCCCATGATTACCAAGTTATCATGACGTTCCATTGATTGGCATAAAGCATTCGAAATAGCATCTACAACTCTGATGTTTTCAACTTTATCAGAATGATTAACTTCTTCAAAATCATACGGTTTATAAACGTCACCTAATTCTTCTTCTAAACTAGCAGTGATATCTGGTTCAGCCTGAGTAATCGCCCAATGCTCATCAATCTCTTTTTTAATGGCTTTGGTTATTTTGGCATCTTCTTCTTCAGAAAGCACACTTATCTGAGTCAAATATTCTTTATAATTTGAGATTGGATCTTTTATTGCCCACATGTCCATCAACTCCTGCGGGACATATTTAGTACCACTCGCCTCTTCATGACCACGCATTCTGAACGTTTTAAATTCCAATAATACTGGTCGTGGATTTTCAGCTAAAGAAGCTTTCAATTCTGCTATTTTTGTATAGACTTCTAATATATTATTTCCGTCAAGAATATGGCTTTCCATGCCATAACCAATTCCTTTATCCGCTAGGTTTTCACAACGATATTGTTCGTTGGTTGGTGTCGAAAGTCCGTAACCATTATTTTCAATCACAAATAAAACTGGCAAATCCCAAACGGCGGCTATGTTCAATGCTTCGTGAAAATCACCTTCAGAGGTTGCTCCTTCTCCGGTGAAAACAGCAGTTACTTTTCCGTTCTTTTTTAATTTGTTTGCTAATGCAATTCCGTCAGCAACACCCATTTGTGGGCCTAAATGTGATATCATTCCGATGATATTGAACTCTTGTGTGCCAAAGTGAAAACTACGGTCGCGACCTTTTGTAAAACCAGTTGCTTTGCCCTGCCACTGTGAAAACAAACGGTGCAATGGTATATCTCTTCCTGTAAAAACTCCAAGATTTCTGTGCATTGGCAGGATGTATTCATCTTTATCCAACGCAGCTGTTATTCCAACAGAAATTGCTTCCTGACCAATACCCGAAAACCATTTGGATACTTTTCCCTGTCGTAAAAGAATAAGCATCTTTTCTTCGATAAGCCTTGGTTTTAGTAATCTTTTATATAAATCCAATAATTGCACATTGGACAAATCTTTTCTGTCGAAATTCATGTAGTTTTATTTAAAGCCCTGCAAAAATATAAAAATTGGTTGGCAAGTTTGTGTTTTATTTTACTAAAGTTGTAAAGTGTTGAAGCGACCAACTGGCTCTTGAATTTGAGTGAATTTATCTAAAAAATGCAACAGATTTTTTTTAAAAAAATGTTAAAAAAATATTCAAACTGCATTCTGATTGCATATATTTTTCTTAATATTGTTACTCTTTTTTAAACCAACTTTAAAGAAACCAACCAAATGAAAATCTACATCCGAAATATGGCATGTGAAAGCTGTAAAGTCGTTGTAAAAGAAGCACTTGTTAAATTGAATCTTCATCCATTGAAGGTTGAATTAGGTCTTGCTGAAATAAAAGAAGATTTAACCGATGCCAAAAAAGAAAAGCTCGACCACATAATCAATAAAGTCGGGCTTGAAATTGTTGAAAGCAAAGGTGGAATCCTTATCGAGAAAATTAAGAATCACTGTCAAGCTTATGTAGTTTCTGAAAAACACATTAAAGTCAATATCTCTGAATACTTATCAGAAAAACTAGAAAGGGATTATAATTATTTATCAAATGTTTTCTCTGAAGTTGAATTGTCCACGATTGTACATTATATCAATCTGCTGAAAGTAGAAAGAGCCAAAGAGATGATATTATTTGAAGATCATAATCTGACTGAAATTGCGCATAAGCTTAATTTCAATAACCTTTCAGCCTTTTCAACGCAGTTCAAAAAGATTACCGGCCACAATCCTACTCACTTTAAGAACTTGAAGAATAAAAGAAGATTAGCCATACAGGAACTGACAAAGAAAAAACAGTAAAATTTATAAAATTCAATTATAAAATTAGAAGTCAGTAAACAATTAAAAAATATATTTTTGCTTCCTTAAATCTTAATAAAAGAACGAATGAATCAAATTGACATATTCTATGCAGATGATGACGATGATGATTTGATGTTTTTTAACGAAGCCATCGAAAGGATTTCGAGGGATATGGAAACTCAGATTAATCTGCATATTCATAAAAACGGTGATACCCTGATTGACAATATCAAAAAGAACAAAGACAAAAATGGAATTGTCTTTCTTGATATTAACATGCCATTTAAAACAGGCTTTGAATTACTGGAAGAAATCAGAAAAGAGCCCAATATTAATGGATTTCCCGTAGTTATGTATTCTACAAGTTCCAATCAGGATAATGTTGACAGAAGCAAATCTCTTGGAGCTAACTTTTATGTTGTTAAGCCTTATAAATTCGATAATTTAAAAAATATGATTTCTACATTCATTCAGATGGATTGGAAAAATCATCAGGCAGATTCACACACATTCTTATATAAATAAATTTCATCCTGCTAA
This sequence comes from Flavobacterium sp., assembly GCF_039916025.1. GTDB lineage: Bacteria > Bacteroidota > Bacteroidia > Flavobacteriales > Flavobacteriaceae > Flavobacterium. The sequence continues at coordinate 19,670 of NZ_JBDSMB010000135.1, read as the reverse complement.
ATACAAAATAACCCCAAAGCAACTTTTGCCTTGGGGTTATTTTTTAGTTTACGTTTATAATTTAAGAACCTTTTACAAAGTTTTTATAAACCTTCGCGCCGTCTTCTGTATTTACTTCCAATATATAAAAACCATTTTGCAGGCTTTCTACATTAATTTGGTTAGTACCATTTAATTTGGTTTCAATACGCTGACCATTTACGGTTATGATATTTACATTTTTGATAGAAGCTTCAGTATCCAGATTCAGCACATTAGTTACCGGATTTGGGTATAATTTCAAGCCATTAAGTAAGGTTGCCTGATTAATTCCCAAATTTGCATCTGTTATGTTTAAAGTATAAGGAATGGTTTGTGGAGTTGACCATGATGAAATTACAATATAATAAGTCTGCCCTGCTGTTACCACCATGTTATTGATGGTTCTGTTTCCTGAAGCTGAACTGCAATTGCATGCATAGGGTGGAGAACCTATATCTGCACAACTGTTAAAAACAAAAAGACCTGTCCAAGCCAGAGCTGAAGGTATCTGTATATTAACAACACCACTAGCTGTTGGAGCATACGAATATATAACGTCGTTTCCGCTAAGATAATAGTTGCCAGCAGTTCCGGCTCCACAAGAAATTGGAGTTGCTGTTGGTGGATCGTAGTTATCTCCGTAGTTTGCAGTATTGTCTGTTACAGAAAGTGGCAAACTTGCAATCACAATCGGATCCGTACATAAATTGCCTGGTTGTGCAAACATAGCGGCACTTAACAATAAAAAGGTAAAGTAAAGTTTTCTCATAAAGTAGTTTTTTAAATATTAATGGTTATCCAAACTTAAAGTATTAGATAAAAATAATCAAAATAAATACTTTCAACTTCATATAAAAACGATAAAGTACAAACTTTTACTAATTACTTAAATGAATTCATATTCTGAATCGTTTATAGTGTAAGAAAAAAGATTAGCTTTGTTTCAAGCGCAGACATAATTTATATTTCATATGAACGTAGAGGAACAAATCAAAAATTATATTAACAGCCAGCCAGAACCAAAGCTTAGTGAAATGGAAGAGTTGCACCGAAGCATACTACAGTTGTCACCAGAATGTAAATTGTGGTTCTTAGATGGCAAAAACAGTGAAAATAAAACTGTTTCAAATCCTAATATTGGATATGGGTCTTATACTATAAAATATGCTAATGGAGAAATTAGGGAGTTTTATCAAATTGGATTAAGCGCAAACACAACCGGAATCTCTATCTATATACTTGGTCTAAAGGATAAAACATACTTAGCCCAAACCTATGGGGAAAAACTTGGCAAGGCGAGCGTTAGTGGCTATTGCATTAAGTTCAAGACGATAAAAAATATAGATATTTCTATTCTTGAAGAAGCAATACATTATGGATTTGAAAACAAGTAACTTCATCACTTTATTCGGCTTACAAATCAGAGAATTCAACAACCTAATTCAATTATGATTTTAAAAAAAATACTATTTATAATCATATTTTTTTCATTAACAAATTTGTATGCTCAAACTAATACAAATTTTATGATTGTTGATCAATCTGGTCAAACATACGAGGTTGACCCTTCAACTTGTACAATTACACCTTTAATCCAGTGTTTTGGAGGCTATATAACTTCAATTGCATTAATTAATAATATGGTTTATTTTTCTAATGGTTCAAATCTATACCGATACCCATATAATACATCTGCAGCCTGTGAATATTTAGGGCCATTTCCTAGTTTAAGTACAACCGTGACTAGTCTTACATCAGGACCTAATGGTTTAGTTTATGCAGCATCAGGAAGTACTATTTATAGTTATAACCCAATTACAAATTCTTTTGCAAATTTAGGAACTATTCCAAGTCCATGGCAGAGTTCAGGGGATTTAATTTTTTATGAAAATGAATTGTTACTGACAACCGTCAATGAAGAGTTAATTAAAATAGATTTAGACAATTTAGCAAATAGTCATGCTGTTTTACCTTTTCCAGCTAACACAAGTGTATATGGACTTGCAACGGTAAGCACTGGTTGCAGTAGTAATTTAGTTTTTGGATTAAACGCTACGAATACTGGCACAACGCAACTTTTACCTATAAATTTAGTTACCAATACTGTTGGCAGTCCAACTTGCACTTTGCCACTTACAGTATTTGATGCTGCAAGTTTGTCCGAAAACGGTAGTACAAACCTACTAATTCCAACTTTTACAGCAGTTGGTCCAATTTGTACTGGTGCTAAGGTTCCACCATTACCAACGACTTCAAATAATAGTATTACAGGAACATGGTCTCCGGCATTAAACAACACAGCAACTACTATTTATACTTTTACTCCAACGATTGGTTTTTGTGCAAGTCCTACTACTTTGACCATAGTTATTAGCCCAATTGTTACACCAACCTTTACACCTGTTGGCCCAATTTGTACTGGTGAAACGCTTTTGCAATTACCAACAACTTCAACTAATGGCATTACAGGAACATGGTCTCCGGCATTAAGCAATACAGCAACTACAACTTATACTTTTACTCCAACGACTGGTTTGTGTGCAAATTCTACAACACTGACTATAATTATTAGTCCTGGTGCCACGCCACTTTTTACACCAATTGCAACAATTTGCAGTGGTGATTTGCTTTCACCATTACCGACAACCTCTAACAATAGTATTACAGGCACATGGTCTCCGGTATTAAACAATACAGCAACTACAACTTATACTTTTACCCCAACTACTCAGTGTGCTAGCTCTGCTTCTTTGACCATATCGGTTATTCCACCAATCAATATAGCATTAAATGATGCAGACTTGTGTATAGATCCTGATACACATTTACCTAAGTATCATGTGTTTTTAATTACTAATCTAAACAATCCAAACTATACATATAATTGGTATTTTAATGGAAGCTTACTTCCAGGTGAGCATTCCAATGATTTATTAATAAATCAAATCGGTCAATATTATGTAACGGTAACAAACAATTTAACCAATTGCGTTTCCACTTCTAACACAGCTATCGTTAGTCAAATTGAAATAATACATGAATTCGACATTGCAGTTATTGCTGAATTTACAAATAATGCTTCCATAATTGTAACTCCTTTTTCAGCAAATTTTCTATACCAAATAGATAATCTCACTTTTCAAAGTTCAAACGTTTTTGAAAATGTATCCTATGGTGTTCATTCAATTTCTGTTACAGATTCTATTTTGTGTACAGATTTTCATGGGCAAATTTTTGTTCCGGGATATCCTAAGTTTTTTACTCCAAATGGAGATGGCTACAACGAATTTTGGAATGTCTTTGGATTTAATTACAGTGATATTTACAAAGTTTCTATTTTTGATAGATATGGAAAATTTATCTATGAAATAAATAATAGAAGTGATGGCTGGGATGGTAAATTAAACGGAAGAGTATTACCATCTACAGATTATTGGTTTGTTGTAAACTACTATTTAAATAATCAATTCAAAACATTCAAAGGTCATTTTAGTTTAAAGCGTTAAAAAAATTGAGGCTTACAACGTTGAACTTTTTGTTATCTTTATAACAACACTTTTAACAATATGAACAATGCATTCAGACAATTTATTACAGCAAATTAATTTTATCAAAGAAATAGATAAGGTTAAATATATTCAGCGTAAAACAAAACTATTTAATAGCGACAGAAACGAAAATGACGCCGAACATAGTTGGCATTTAGCAATGATGACAATTGTTTTAGCTGAACATTCTGATGTTCCGATTGATATTTTGAAAGTACTCAAAATGGTATTGATACACGATATTGTTGAAATTGATGCAGGTGACACCTTTATTTATGATACTGCGAAAAACCATTCCAATACAGATGAAGAAAGAATAGCCGCACATCGAATTTTTGGCCTGCTGCCCAAAGAACAGGCAGAGGAATTGATTTCGGTTTGGGAAGAATTTGAAACTGGAGAAACCAATGAAGCAAAATTTGCTAAATCCATGGACCGGTTTGAACCGCTGCTTCAAAACATTTCAAATAATGGTGGAACCTGGAAAGAATTTGGAGTGGGCTACGATAAAGTTTACGAAAAAAAGAAAGCAATAAAAGAAGGCTCAACCTCCATTTGGAACTATGCGGAAAAGGCAATAAACGAAAGCGTTGAAAAGGGTATCTTGAAAAAATGAAACCTTTAATGAAATAAATATTACTAACAATTCCCGGTTAATAAGATTGTGAAATATGTTATAAATTAACATTTTTGTTTCGAAAGAAATTATTACTTTAACAGAAAAATAAATAAACATGAAAGTTAAAAAAGGTTTTTTTAGAGCACTAAGTGTATTTTTCTGTTGTGTAATCCTCGCACTGATTTTGGGATTTATATTTGATAAACTTCAGCTTGCAGCTACTATAGGAGTTGGTCTGGGCTTACTCTGGATGGGCGTTGCTTATTTTAATCAAGAAGAAGGTGAAGAAGAAGAAGGATAAAAAATGATTTTTATCCTCAAACCAACCTCATGAAATATGTACTGATTGTTATAGTTGCATTCTTATTAATTTGTTGTAGTAAATCAACTTTTAATCCAGAATGGACAAAAAAAACTGCTCCACCTACTTATGTTGTCCATTTTGAAACATCTAAAGGAAATTTTGACATTCAGGTAACCAGAGCATGGTCTCCATTGGCCGCCGATCGCTTGCATCAATTACTAACACATCATTTTTATGACAATACCCTTTTTTACAGAGTGGTACCCAATTTTGTTGTTCAATTTGGAAATATCGACACTACAGTCACCAAAAAATGGGATAAATTCAAAGTGCCAGATGAACCAGTTCTCAAAAGTAATCTGAAAGGTTATGTAAGTTTTGCCAGAGCCGGAAAGGAAACACGAGGCAATGATTTGTTCATTAACCTAAAGGATAATGCAAGGTTAGATACTGTTCACGCTGAAGGCATAGTTGGATATCCTGTATTGGGCAAAGTAATAAATGGCATGGACATAGTAGAATCTTTTTATTCCGAATATGGAAATAAAACGATGGATGTTTATGATTCTTTAAGTGCTAACCGCAAAAAGTATTTAGGTCTTTTTCCAAAGCTGGACTCGATTAAGAAAGCGTATATCTTGAAGGATAAATAGTAAGCGCCAAAATATAAAATTCCAAATTCCAAAATATATAAGTTATTGGGATTTGGAATTTGTTTTTTTGTAATTTTACCCACTATGGATTTACAAGACCAGTTAAAAAACCTATTTCCTAATCACCAACCTTCAAAAGAACCTGAGGAAGTTGAAAAACATGAGCATAGGCTGTTTATCCAAAAAGAACCTATGATTTGTAAATACGAAAGACGAAAGGGAAAAGCCACTACTATCATCGAAGGCTACGAAGGCAGCGAGGAAGATTTCAAAGTATTGGCAAAAGAACTAAAAACCAAGCTCAGTGTTGGCGGTACTTTTAAAGATAACTCAATTATCATCCAGGGCGATTATCGCGATAAAATAATGAACCTGCTCAAAGACAAAGGCTTTAAAGTAAAGCGTGTCGGAGGATAATTTAATTACGAATTAGAAATTACGAATTACGAACTCAAATAACCAGATAACCGAATAACCAAATTAACAGTAATGATAAAATCATCAGAATTAATACTAAACCCAGACGGAAGTGTCTATCACTTAAACCTGAAACCAGAACATATTGCCACAGACATCATCTTTGTGGGCGACCAAAATAGAGTTGAAAAAATAACACAGTTTTTTGACAGTATCGAATTCTCAACGCAAAAACGCGAATTCAAAACACAAACCGGACTTTACAAAGGAAAAAGAATTACCGTAATGTCAACCGGAATTGGGCCTGATAACATTGATATTACCATCAATGAATTGGATGCTTTGGTGAACATCGATTTGGAAACACGCAAACCAAAAAAGAATCTGACTTCTCTAAACATAGTTCGTATCGGAACTTCGGGTTCATTGCAGGAAGATATTCCTGTTGATAGCTTTGTAATGGGCGAATATGGTCTTGGATTAGACAACATGCTCCGCTCCTACGTGATTGATGATATCTGCGAAAATGATATGGAAGATGCTTTTATCAAACACACCAACTGGGATATGAGAAAAGGAAAACCTTATATTATCGGTTGCTCTGTAATGCTGAAAAAGAAATTTGACAGCACCCAAATCCACAAAGGAATTACCGGAACTGCCGGTGGTTTTTATGGTCCACAAGGAAGAGTTTTGCGTTTGGCAATCCAGGATCCTGAGTTGAATGGTAAAATGGACACCTTCAAATTTGGCGATGTCCGAATGGCAAATCTTGAAATGGAAACTTCGGCTATTTATGGCTTAGGAAAACTTTTGGGACACAATTGTTTGTCGTTAAACGCTATAATCGCGAATCGTGCGAACGGGACTTTCAGCGCCGATCCATACAAAGCAGTTGATGCCTTAATTCAATATGCTTTAGGAAAATTGGCTGAGTAAATTTAGGATTTATTCTGAATTTATTTCAGAAGCTGTTCCTGCTTTCCGTTGCAATCTGTCATTGCGAGCTTGCGAAGCAATCTCTCCATAACAGGATTTCCACTACAAACACGAAGTGTTCACTGAACTCTATTTGGAAATAAACACAATGTGAAGTAATCGAGGCTATTAAAAAATGAACATACAACTAGAAACGGAACGACTCATTCTTCGTACATTAACACTTTATGATGTTGATGATTTTTTTGCAATGAATGATAATCCGAATGTAAATCGTTATCTAAGAAACCCGGTAAGAACAAATTCTGAAACAAAAGAATATCTTCAAAGAATCATCAATGAATATCAAAAAAATGGTATCGGAAGATGCGCGGTGATATTGAAAGAAACGAACAAACTAATTGGATTTTCAGGATTGAAATTTAGAGAAACACTCGAAAATAATCATGCCAATATTTATGATTTAGGTTATCGTTTCGCAGAAGAACATTGGCGTAAAGGCTTTGCAACCGAAGCTGCCCTAGCCTGGCTTGAATACGGATTCAACACGATGAAGTTGTCAACTATTTATGCTTCTGCTATGAGTGACAATATTGGTTCAAATACTGTTTTAAAAAAGCTTGGTTTTGAACTTGTAAATCAATATCTGCATAACGATATTCCGCATAGTTGGTATAAATTTGACAAAAACAAATGGACTTAATTCTCGAAACAGCAAGATTATTACTTCGCCCATTAGAATTGTCTGATGCCGAAGATATGTTCGCTATGGATAAAAATCCAGAAGTGCATAAATACCTTTGGCAAAAACCATTTGAAACTATTGACGAAAGTATCAAGATAATTGAATACGTCAGAGATCAATATAAAACAAATAAAATAGGACGCTTTGCTACCATTATCAAAGAAACCGGCGAATTCATTGGCTGGACAGGAATAAAATTTGTCGATAATCATACTGAAAATGGCAACACCAATTTCTTTGATTATGGCTATCGCTTAAACGAAAAATTCTGGAACAAAGGATATGCAACCGAAGCAACAAAAGCCTGGCTGGATTATGGCCTGAACCAAATGAATATCGATAAAATACACGCTTATACTCATGGCGAAAACGGTGCTTCAAACACAGTTCTAAAAAAAACAGGCATGACTTTCATGCAGGAATATGTTGCCGAAGATGGCGCAAAATGGAATTGGTGGCAAATTGAGAAGAGTGTTCAGTAATCAGTTTTCAGTCTCAGTTAATATCAAAAAATTATAAACTTTTAAACCTCATAAACCTTATAACCTTCTTATGAAAACCATAAAAATAGTTGGCGTTCCCGAACATTTCAATCTGCCTTGGCAATTGTGCATCGAGAATGGCGAGTTTGAAGAAACCGGAATTGATTTACAATGGACAGACATTCCGGAAGGAACAGGTAAAATGTGTCAAATGCTTCGCGATGGCGAAACCGATATGGCTGTAATTTTAACTGAAGGCATCGTAAAAGATATTGTAGCCGGAAACGATTCCTCTATTGTGCAGGTTTATGTTGAAAGTCCATTGATTTGGGGAATTCACGTCGCTACCAATTCAAAATACAATTCGTTAGCCGATTTAGAAAATAGCAAAGTAGCCATTTCTCGTTATGGTTCGGGTTCTCATTTAATGGCGTATGTCAATGCTCAAAATCAAAACTGGAATACAGATAAATTACAGTTTGAAATCGTAAATACTATTGATGGCGCCGTTGAAGCATTGACAAATGGCAACGCCGATTACTTTATGTGGGAACGTTTTATGACCAAACCTTTAGTTGACAAAGGAGTTTTCCGCCGCGTTGCCGATTGTCCAACACCTTGGCCCTGCTTTGTGATTGCTTTCAGAAATGAATTTTTAGAAGCCAATAAACAAAGTGTCGCGCTACTTTTAGAAACAATAAACAATACTACTTCCGAATTCAAAGATATCCCGAGTATCGACAGAACCTTGGCATCAAAATACAATCAAAAACTGGAAGATATTCAGGAATGGTTATCGCTTACCAAATGGTCGCAAAAACCTTTAGAAGAAAAAGTGTTAAACAATATCCAAAATCAATTGTTTGACCTGAAAATTATCGATAAAAAAGGTACTTTTGTTGAAATAGTGAAAGCCGTTTAGCTTTCGCCATTGACAATATGATAAAATCAGTAAGTCTTACTTATCAGAAACTTAAAGAGAAATTCAGGATAAAAAGTCCGTGGGACATGATTATCATTTTTATCTTAAATATTCTGATTGCAATTCCGATTTTTATTATTGCCCATCACAATCTTATCGAGCTCGACTGGGCACATCACGTAGATAGGATTTTATTGTTTATTATTATTGTTGTTGTCATCCAACTGCTTTTACGTGCGATGCGAAGAGTAACATTAATTTCAGTGATACTCTATTTGCTTTTTCTTTTTTTTGGAAGCCTGTTTGGAAATTATAGCTTTCAAAGTGTCTTTGAAGATTACCGCTCGATGATGTACACGATGAGTGAAGACCCATATCCACAGGATATTATCATTACCAAATTGCTGCCTTTTCCAAACAAGTCTAAGATTTTGGATGCCGTTGAATATCAAAATCCTAAAATAAGAAACTTTGCCATTATGGCTGTCAATAAGCATTTTAAGCATGTAAAAGGCTACTATGATTATTTCACTATCGTTCAGTCATTTGCTGTTTTCAAAGAAATAAACACGCGCTGGAATTATGTTAGTGACCCAAAAGGTCATGATTATATTGCAAATGCCACTGAATCTCTTCAATATCTTTCAGGCGATTGTGATGATCATTCGGTATTTATGGCTGCCTGCATTAAATCTATTGGCGGTACAATGCGATTGATTCACACTAAAGGACATATCTATCCCGAGCTATTAATCGGCAACAAAAAAGATTTAGAGCATATAAATTATGCCATCAAAAAAGTATTATTTCCATTAGAAAGTAAAAACAAACCTATCAATTACCACATTGATGAACGGGGAAATATTTGGCTAAACCTTGATTACACCGCTAAATATCCCGGCGGTCCATTTATGAATGAGGAAATTCTCGGAGCTTTGACTTTAGATTAACTATGGTTTCAGGTTAACAACTAGTTCATAATTCGTAATTCGTAATTCCCAATTCGTAATTTTATTTACTATATTCGTTTCTAAATAAAACGACCTGTAATGAAAAAGTTATTTTGTCTATTTCTCTTACTATCATTGGCTTCACAGGCACAAGAGAATACTGTGCTCGCCAACAAAAAAAATGAATTTCGTGTAGATGTTTTGTCTGCCATTGTTTATACAAAAGCAAGTTTGAGTTATGAACGTTTTTTTGGAAAGGATTGGTCTACAGGTTTCAACGTAAATTTTTCAAATAGCAACAAACTAAATGAAGACTTCAACAATGGCTATAGAAATAATGTTCCTAAGTTTGAGTTCAATCCTTATTTGAGATACGCACTTTCAAAAAGTAAATCAAGATATTATTTTGCTGAAGTTTTTGGCTCCTATAATGGTGGTGATTACAAAGAAATCATACGTATATCAGGCATGGCTATGCCGGATTATTACACTACGAAAAAGTCAAAATATACCGATTTTGGTTTAGGTGGAAGTTTGGGTTACAAAATGTATTTCAATAATAGCATTGCCTTAGAATTTATTGTCGGATTTGGGTCAAATCTTACTAATCGCGATAAAAGCCCGGATGTTATTTCGAGAGTTGGTTTAAATTTAGGGTATAGATTTTAATACAAATAAAGATGAAAAAGTTACACTATATACTTCTGATAGCGGTTGCCGCTCTAGTTTCAAATTGCGATACCAACGACGATGGTTTTTATAACAATGTATATGTCGACGTTCCTGGTTTAGTAACAATGGATGCACATTCTAACACCTACAACGTTGGTGAAAAATTATACCTCAATGCCGATTTTTCAAGGTATTTAAGCGATGGTGCGCTCTTAGATATTTTTCAGACTACAGGTGCTACCGAATTTGTTTTCTCCTATGTTATAGAAAAACAGGTTAATGCAACTACCTGGGAAGTAGTAACGGTAAATGACAGTCAATTGGATATTGTGAAAGGCGATGCTCTAAACAATCCTTATGTTTATGGAATCTGCGAATACAATACTGTTGATCAAACTTATGAATACCGTGTCGGATTTCCATTATTATCAACCGGAACCTATCGTTTGAGTTATGGGTATAACAGTGATTCACTTGATACAGTGGAATTGCGTTCTGTAAGTCCGGCAACGCGTTTAGTATTAAACATCAATTCATTGGTTACAGGAGTTAATGCTGAAGGTTATTACAATTTTACTGTAAACTAAACTACCACTCTATCGTTTCTTTTCCGAGACTTTGCAGATAAGCATTGGTTTTACTAAAATGTTTATTTCCAAACCATAAGCCACGATTGGCGCTCAATGGCGATGGATGTCCGGTTTCTAAAACATGGTGTTTTGTTCGGTCAATTTTTGCGCCTTTCTTTTTTGCAAATCCGCCCCAAAGCAGAAATACCACATTTTGTTTTTCATCAGATATTTTTTGGATAACTGCATCGGTAAACGTTTCCCAGCCTTTTTTTTGATGACTTCCGGCTTCGCTTTCTCTAACTGTTAAAGTGGCGTTGAGTAACAAAACACCTTGGTCTGCCCAACGTTCCAGATTTCCGGTTTTTGGAAAAGGTTTGTTCAAGTCGGTTTGGATTTCTTTAAAAATATTGATTAACGAAGGCGGAAAAGCAATCCCATCATTCACCGAAAAACACAAACCATTAGCCTGCCCAAATCCATGATAAGGATCCTGACCAATAATGACAACTTTTACTTTGTCGAAAGGGCAATGGTCAAAAGCAGCAAAGATTTCGTTTCCGGGTGGAATGCAAATTTTGGTCTCGTATTCACTTTTTACGAAAGAAATTAACTGTTCAAAATAAGGTTTCTTAAACTCGTCATTAAGTTCTTCCTGCCATGATGGATGAATTTTGACTAACATTAATTTTTTTTACAAATATATGTACTTTAAAACTTTGTAACTTTGACACTTTACAACATTTATGATATCCATCACCGATAAAACATTACAGGATTTAGAATTCAACACGGTTTTGCAAACCATTTCAGAAAGATGCAATACTGAAATCGGAAAGCAGAAAGCACTCGAAATTGTGCCTTTTAAAGACAAAGAAACCTTGATGAATGCGCTGTTGCAAACATCTGAATATCTATCTTCTTTTTCAAATAATAATGCGATTCCCAATCACGGATTTGATAATCTGACCAATGATTTAAAATTCCTTGCCATTGAAGATAGCTTTCTGGAAGTTGGTAGTTTTAGAAAAATAGCCACGCTTTCAGAAACCGCAAATGTGCTGTTGTTGTTCTTTAAAAAATTCTATGATTATTATCCAAAGCTGAATGACAAAGCAGCACAAGTTGAATACACTAAATTCATCATTCAGAAAATAGATGAAGTCGTTGATAAATATGGCGAAATTAAAGACAATGCCTCCGTTGAACTAACAGGTATCCGAAGAGATATGAACTTAGTTCGTGGCAAAGTCAATCAGAGTTTTGGGCAGGCAATGACGCAATATAATTCGTTAGGCTACTTGGATGAAATCAAAGAAAGCTTTGTTCAGAATCGTAGAGTTCTAGCGGTTTTAGCAATGTATCGCCGAAAAGTGAAAGGCTCTATTTTAGGAAGTTCCAAAACCGGAAGCATTGCTTATATAGAACCCGAGGCAACTTTACGCTATTCAAGAGAATTGAGCAATTTGGAATATGAAGAACACGAAGAAATCACCAGAATTCTGAAGAAATTATCAAACGATATTCGTCCGTTTTTAGAGCTTTTAAAACAATACCAGGAGTTTCTGAGCGATGTTGATGTCATTTCGGCGAAAGCCAAATATGCCAACAAAATCAACGCTATTCTACCAACAATTACAACAGAAAAACAGTTGCTTTTCAGAGATGCCTTTCATCCTATTTTATATTTAAGCAATTTAGAAAAGAAAGAAAAAACATTTCCGCAGACTATTGAATTAAATAATGAAAGTCGGATTATTGTTATCTCAGGTCCAAATGCCGGTGGGAAAACTATTTCGCTAAAAACCGTTGGATTGTTGCAGTTAATGCTGCAATGTGGAATTTTAATTCCGGTTCACGAACGTAGCAAAACGTTTTTATTTGACAGAATCCTGACTGATATTGGCGACAATCAATCAATAGAAAATCATTTGAGCACCTATAGTTATCGCTTGAAGAACATGAATTATTTTCTGAAGAAATGCAATGGCAAGACTTTGTTTTTGATTGATGAATTTGGTACAGGTTCAGATCCAGAATTAGGTGGTGCTTTGGCAGAAATTTTCCTTGAGGAATTCTATCACAGAGAAGCTTTTGGAATTATTACGACGCATTATTCTAATTTGAAAATCCTGGCAAACGAATTGCCTTTTGCATCTAATGCGAATATGCTTTTTGATGAGAAATCTTTGGAACCAATGTATAAATTGATTCTCGGTCAGGCCGGAAGTTCTTTTACCTTTGAAGTGGCTCAGAAAAACGGAATTCCATTTGGTCTTATCAATCGGGCAAAAAAGAAAATAGAAGGCGGAAAAGTGCGATTCGACAAGACGATTGCTACGCTTCAAAAAGAACGTTCCAAACTTGAAAAAACATCTTTGAATCTGAAAGAAGAAGAAACCAAAGCCCGTGAAGAAGGTAAAAAAATGGAAAACATAAATGTCAAGATTCAAGAGAAACTTGAACGTTATCAGGAACTGTATGATGCCAACCAGCGGTTGATTTATATGGGGCAAAAAGTGGATGATATTTCAGAGAAGTACTTTAATAATAAGGATAAGAAAGGCTTGATTGGCGAGTTTTTAAAGATTGTAGAAATCGAAAACTCCAAACGAAAAAAAGCAACAGTCAAAGAGAAAAAAGAAAAGGAAATAATTCAAAAAATAGTCATAGAAGAAGTTAAGGTAAAAGTAGAGGAAATTCGGGCTGAGAAGAAAGAAAAGAAATTAAAAGCCATTCCTGTAGAAAAACCTAAAGTCACGCTTAAAGTTGGCGACAGGGTTCGGATGATTGATGGCAAAGCGATTGGAACCATTGACAAGATTGAAAAAAGTAAAGCTGTTGTCAATTACGGCGTATTTACTTCAAAAGTGAGTTTAGAAGAACTGGAATATGTCCAGGCAAAATAATACTGAACTTCTGAAATGAATTCAGAACAAGTAAATTCAGCATAAACATGGAAATTTCAGAATTACCAAAAGATAAAAAAATAATCCTTTTTGATGGAGTTTGCAATCTCTGTGATTCGTCTGTCCAATTTGTGATTAAGCATGACAAAAAAGATATTTTCAGATTTGTTCCGCTTCAGTCTGAATTAGGTCTTAGCATAATAAAACATATTGGCATCGATACTTCAAAAGTGGTTAGCGGTGTTTTATACGAACCCGGAAAAACATATTATTACAAATCTGATGTTGCATTCAAAGTCCTAAAAGAAATTGACAGCGGAATATATAAGTGTTTATTAGTGTTTTCAGTTTTGCCAAAATCTATATTGAATGTCATCTACGATTATGTGGCCAAAAAAAGATACAAATGGTTTGGCAAAAAAGAAAGTTGCATGATACCAACTCCTGAATTAAAATCTAAATTTTTAGCATAAAAAAAGCCATCTTGTTTTTTGGAACGAGATGGCTTTCTTATATAGTTTATAAGATTATTGTTTAACAACTTTCTTAACAGCAACTCCTTGGTCAGTAGTGATTTTCATCATGTATATTCCAGTTGCTAAATCGCTTACAGAAATTTGACCTTCTGTAGCGTTAACTTTCATTGATTTAATTACTCTTCCGTTCAAGTCAGCCAATTCAATTGTACTAACAACCGCATTTTGATCGTTAGAGAAATTGATAACATTACTTACTGGATTAGGGAACACAGAGAATTTAGATGATAAGAAATCATTTGTTCCTAAAACTGAAGTAAAGTTAACTGTATCAAAACGCATTGTTGCAGCAGTAGTTGCAGCAGCAGCAGAAACATCATTAAATCCAAAATAGTAAGTACCCGTAGCTGGAGCAGTCCAGGTTGGAGTAGTTTGTTGTGCATATGTAGTAGCTAATAAAGCTGCATTAGACCATACTAATGTTGTTAGTGCAGCAGGTGTTGGAGTAGTACCAACAGTCATTCTTAAACTTCTTAAAGATGCACATCTGATCCAGAAAGATGCAGTAACTTGTTCTCCGGCTTGTAATGATATTGGTGGAGTAATTAACCAGTTATTTGAAACAGCACCTACAGTGTTATTGAAAATCCAATAGAAAGATGGAGAATGAGCGTTTGCAGCACCAGCAATAGCACTTAATCCATAAGCACCATTTCCAGATGTAGTCCAACCTACTAATTGAGTTGTAGTATTGTCAAATCCTGAAGCATAAGGTAATACTTTTGCAGTTGTAAAAGTGTTAGCTGTAGTCCAAGTACTTTGAGTAGCGCCACAGTCACTTCTTACGTAAAAATCATAAACAGTTGAAGCATCTAAACCAGTTAAGTTAACAGTATTTTCAGTTGTAGTTACTGTTGTTCCAGCTCCTGGCACGAATCCAACAGGACCATACTCAACTTCATAACTAGCAGGAGCACTTAATGACGCATCCCAGTTTAATGATATTGAAGTAGCTGTAATATTTGAAGTAGGATTGATTCCGTATACTCCTAAACATGAAATCGGTGTAAATGACAAATCAAAATCAAAACCATTACCATTCCAATAATTACTCCACTCAATATAATAAGTAGCACCTGCAGCTACAGGAAACGTAACGCTTGATAAATAGTTAGTACCAGAAACGTCATCATTTGAAGCAACACAAGTTAATACTCCACATGTTCCAGTCATAACTGATACCATAGTATCGTCACTGTTTGGAGCCACATTAATTGGTAAATTTGAATTAACGGTAACTTCACCATCAGCAGTTGCTGTGTATTCATACCATAATCCATAAATAGGCCCACCTAAATTGTCAGCAGTAATATCAAAACATGCAGCTTCAAAATTACCACCAATAGCAGGAGCAGTATTTGTCCCAAGGGTAGCAGTTAGAGGCGTAGCACAATCGTCCTGAGCGAATGAAGATAACGAACCTAGCAATAGAATCGAAGAAAGTAATAGTTTTTTCATAAAATTGTTTTTTAAGTTTAAGACACAAATTTAATAAAGTATTTCTAATATAATAATTTTTTAACTATCTTTTTCCCATTTCCCTACAACTGACGTTGCTAAAGCGTTTCCAAGCACATTTGTAGCACTTCTGAACATGTCGCAAAAATGGTCAATTGGAAGGATTAAAGCGATGCCTTCAATAGGTATTTTAAACATTCCGCAAGTGGCGGCAACGACAACCAAACTTGCTCTTGGAACACCGGCAATTCCTTTACTGGTAAGCATTAAAACCAAAAGCATGGTCATTTGTGTGCCAAAATCGAGATGCACACCATAAGCCTGCGCAATAAAAATACTGGCAAACGTCATGTACATCATACTCCCATCAAGATTGAACGAATATCCCAAAGGCAACATAAAGGAAACTATTCTGTCTTTTACTCCGAATTTTTCTAACTCTTCAGTTAATTTTGGAAAAACAGCCTCTGAACTCGTAGTTCCAAAGGCAATTATCAATGGGCTGACAATGTGTTTTAATAAAGCAGTCATTCTTGTTTTTAGAAAAATGTAGCCAATCAATAACAATACAAACCAAAGTGTTGAAATTCCGACCATAAAAGAGCCAAAGAATTTGGCATAAGTAAGTAGCAATTCATTCAAATCACGAATAGCAAAAACGCCTGCTATAGCTCCAAAAACACCAATCGGTGCAAACTTCATTACATAATTCACCATTTTTAAAATGATGTGCGATGTTTTATCCAAAGCGTTTACGACAGGTTTAGCATTATCTCCTATTGAAGCCGCAGCCAATCCGAAGAAGATTGAAAAAATTACGATTTGCAATATTTCATTAGTAGCCATAGCTTCAACAATACTTTTCGGAATTATATGTTCAATAAAATTCTGCGCTGAAAAACCATCCGTTTTTTCCACAACTTCTGTTGCAGTAGAGACATCAATGTTTCCTAATTGCAAACCAACACCTGGCTGTAATGTATTCACCCAAAACATTCCTATCAAAAGAGAGATAAACGAAGCCGTAAAAAACCAACCTAATGCCTTTCCTCCTATCCTTCCAACAGCTTTGATGTCGCCCAGTTTAGCGATTCCAACAACGAGTGTCGTAAATACCAAAGGTGAAATGATCATTTGAACTAATCGAATGAAAATAGTAGCCAGCATTTTGATATAACCACTAAAATCCTTAGCAATTTCTTCACTATAATTGTAATGAATGAATGTGCCTAAAAATCCACCAAGCAGCATTGCAACAAGAATCTGAACGGTAAGATTGGAAAAGAACGATTTCTTTTTAACTTCTTGAGTTGTATTCATAAGTTTTAGTTTTGGTTAATGTTTTATATTTCAGAAGCAAAAAAAACTGCCAACTGAATACGGAACACTGCTTACTTTTTTTGATAGGTTTTATTTAGTAAATAAAAATCGGCCAAAACTATGGCAGCCATGGCTTCTACAATTGGCACAGCGCGTGGCACAACACATGGATCATGTCTTCCTTTGCCTTGCTGTTCAACCAATGTATTTTCATTAGTCAACACTTCTTGTTTTTGGATTAAAGTTGCCACAGGCTTGAAAGCTACTCTGAAATAAATATCCATTCCGTTTGAGATTCCGCCTTGAATTCCACCCGAAAGGTTGGTTTTAGTAGTTCCGTCTTCGTTATATAAATCGTTGTGTTCGCTGCCTTTCATTTTGGAACCGCAAAATCCGCTGCCAAATTCAAAACCTTTCACTGCATTGATAGAAAGCATTGCTTTGCCTAATTCGGCATGAAGTTTATCAAAAACCGGTTCACCCAATCCGATTGGAACATTTTGAATAACACAAGTTACGGTTCCGCCA
This sequence comes from Flavobacterium sp., assembly GCF_039916025.1. Taxonomy (GTDB): domain Bacteria; phylum Bacteroidota; class Bacteroidia; order Flavobacteriales; family Flavobacteriaceae; genus Flavobacterium. The sequence continues at coordinate 2,078 of NZ_JBDSMB010000135.1, read as the reverse complement.
ACGGTATCGCCTTCTTTGCGGATTTCTTTAATGTAGTTTTCCATTTTTTCGGCTGTAGCCAAATCGGGACAACGAACGGCATTGGTTTCTGTTAAAGAGAAATCTAAATCCTGATAAGGTTTGTCTATAAATATTTCGCCAACAGAAGAAACAAAAGCATTGATTTTAATATTGGATAAAACTTGTTTGGCAATAGCGCCTGCTACTACTCTACAGGCGGTTTCACGAGCAGAACTTCTTCCGCCACCGCGATAATCGCGAATGCCATATTTCTTTTCATAGACATAATCGGCATGGCTTGGACGATAGCTGTCTTTGATGTGTGAGTAATCTTCTGATTTTTGATTGGTATTCGGAATAATGAAACCTATTGGAGTTCCGGTAGTTTTGCCTTCAAAAATGCCTGAAAGTAATTGCACTTCGTCTTCTTCTTTTCGTTGTGTGACTATAGAAGACTGACCTGGTTTTCTGCGCTGCATTTCGTTTTGAATGGCATTCAAATCGAGTTCGATTCCTGCAGGGCAACCATCAATAATACCACCTAAAGCTTCTCCGTGTGATTCACCAAAAGTGGTGAGTTTAAAAAGTGTTCCGTAGCTATTTCCAGCCATTTTATATTGTTTTAAACAAATATAGAGTTTAAGTTGCAAAGTTACAAAGTCAATAGTCGCAAAGTTCACATTGCAATTTGTAAATATATGAATTTGATAACGTTCCCTTATAGTTCAATTAATCTAAGGGTATTTAATTTGCTAAACTCTAAATTCATTCATTTTGAAAAAAAGAAAATTAGATGTAGTAGTGATTTCAGATGTTCATTTAGGAACTTTTGGTTCACATGCCCACGAATTGAGCTATTATTTATCGACTATCAAGCCAAAGATTTTAGTACTAAACGGAGACATTATCGACATTTGGCAATTCAGAAAATCTTATTTTCCCAAAGCACATTTAAAAGTCATCAAAAAGATTGTCGACTTGGCTTCCAAAGGTACAAAAGTCTATTATGTAACCGGAAACCATGACGAAATGCTACGGAAATTCAGCGATTCAAGTATTGGAAATATCTCAATTGTGGATAAACTTGTTTTGGATTTGGATTATAAAAAAGCCTGGATATTTCATGGTGATGTATTTGATGCTTCGGTACAGCATTCAAAATGGATAGCCAAATTAGGCGGATTAGGATATGATTATCTGATATTGCTCAACCGATTTGTAAATTGGTGTTTGAAAAAACTTGGCAAAGAGCCTTATTCTTTTTCCAAGAAAATAAAAGCCAGCGTCAAATCGGCGGTGAAACATATTTCTGATTTTGAAACTACAGCTACAGATTTAGCCATCGAAAAGAAATACGACTATGTTATTTGTGGTCACATCCACGAACCAAAGATTGTACATAAGGAAAATAAAAATGGTTCTACCTTATATTTAAATTCTGGTGATTGGGTTGAAAATCTTACGGCATTGGAATATAATAACCGGCGATGGAAACTCTATAAATATGAAGAGTATACCGAACGTGAAGAAGAAGACTTATTTGAAATGGAAGATTTTATCAGTCAGCAACTTATAGCTTCAATTATTTTTTCCAAAGAAAAATAATTCCTAACTGATTAGTTTAGTCAGAAATTATATAATAAATTCGCCATATTATATAAACTGGGTATCACAATTTTTGTGAACTTTGTATTAAACTAATTTTAAAATAATAAGAAAATGAAAAAAATCATTTTATCTGCTTTTATGCTAATTGGATTAGCGTTTAGCGCACAGGCTCAGAGTATTTCGAAGAATGCCTTAGGTTTACGTTTAGGAGACAACGATGGTTTTGGAGGAGAGATTTCATACCAAAGAGCTTTGGAGAAAAGCAACCGTTTAGAATTCGATTTGGGTTGGAGAAACAGCAAAAATGTTGATGCCATTAAATTGGTAGGTCTTTACCAATGGATTTGGAATATTGACGGAGGTTTCAATTGGTACGCAGGTGTTGGTGCCGGTATTGGAAGCTGGAGCTATAATGGTCCAGGTAGTCCGGATCCAGATGGTGGAACATTCTTGTTAGCTGCCGGAGATAT
>NZ_JBDSMB010000134.1:0-20507 GCF_039916025.1 Flavobacterium sp. | reverse complement strand
CCGGTTTCGCATTAGTAACATCATTACCGTCAACAATAGCGTCAAATAAATGTAATATTTTTACTTTTTCTAAAATAGGTCTGGCATTTTTACTGGCTGATCCTAAAGCGATTAGTTGATTTTTTTCTTTTATATAATTTAATATATTGATTACACCAGGAAGGATTTCTGTTTCATCCATGTGTTCAATATAGGAAAGGTAATTTTCGTTTTTTTGCTGAAGCCATTTGTTTTTGTTTTCTTGTGAAGCTTCTATATTTCCAAGTTTCAAAATAATGTCTAAAGAGCGCACGCGGCTAACTCCTTTTAATTCTTCGTTGTGTTCGGGTGTAAATTCGATTCCCAATTCTGCTGCAATTTTCTGCCAAGCAATAAAGTGGTATTTAGCGGTGTCAACAATAACGCCGTCTAGGTCGAATATGAATGCTTTTTTATTCATTAATTATAATTTTCGATTTGTCATTTATGGTAAGCGATATGATTCCGGCAAGAATCATTGAAACGCCACCAATCAAAAGGGCATAAATAGGTTCGCTGTTAAAGAATTTAGAAACTAAAAACCCTAAAATTGAAGCAGCAACCAATTGCGGAATTACGATAAAGAAGTTGAAAACTCCCATATAATAACCCATTTTACTAGAAGGTAATGCTCCGGAAAGCATAGCATACGGAATTGATAAGATACTAGCCCATGCAATTCCAACGCCAATCATTGGTAGCCATTCCATTGTGAAAGTTGTAGGTTCTTTGATGAAATAAATGGAAATCAGTCCAAATCCACCTAATACTAATGCTAAGAAATGAGTGAACTTTCTACTGGTGTATTTTGCTAATAAAGGCAATAAGAAAGCAGCAATTGCGGCAATCAAATTGTAATTCGCAAACATTTCGCCCACCTGATTTGCTCCAGTGTTGTAAGCTTCCGATGTTGTGTCTGTTGTTCCGTAAATGTGTTGTGTAACAGCCAAAGTTGTGTAAATCCACATTGAGAATAGTGCAAACCAAGAGAAGAATTGTACCCAGGCTAATTGTTTCATGATTTTTGGCATGAACTGAAAATCATTCATAATTGTTACAAAACCATTTTCAACATTATTAGCTTTCTGCATCAATCCGGAAATAGTCATCGCTAATCCGCCAAGACCAATCATACCAAGAGAAAGTACATACAAATCTTTCTTTAAGTCTTGTTCATAAATCAAAAATGAAAATGCAATACTAACAGCTAAAAAAATCAGGCCTTTTAATAAATGAGATTTTCCGTTTTTAGAAAACCATTCCGGAGAATGCGCTTCTTTTTTGAATGTTTTTTCGGTATGTTTTTCAAAAGCTTCCATTTCTTCAGGCGAATATTCTTTTGAAGTAAGTACAGTCCAAAGAACGGTTACTATAAATGCTACGCCACCAATATAGAATGAATACTTTACAGAATCAGGAATGATTCCGAGAGGTGCTGTGTTCTTAACATCAAAATGAGTTAAAATCAAAGGCAATTTTGAAGCTACATAAGCACCGATTCCGATAAAGAAACTTTGAGTTGCGAAACCCATAGTGCGTTGCTTTTCCGGAAGATTATCTCCTACAAAAGCGCGGAAAGGTTCCATTGAAACATTAATTGAAGCGTCCATTATCCATAACATTCCAGCGGCAAACCATAAAACAGGTGAGTTGGGCATTATGAATAAAGCTGCAGAAGCTAAAATGGCACCGGCAAGAAAATAAGGTTTTCTTCGGCCAAGTCTTGTCCAGGTTCTGTCTGAGAAATAACCAATAATTGGCTGAATGATTAAACCCGTTAAAGGTGCGGCAACCCAAAGAATTGGGATGTCATCAATGTTTGCGCCTAAAGTTTGGAATATTCTACTAACGTTTGAATTCTGCAGGGCAAAACCCATTTGTATCCCCAGAAATCCAAAACTCATGTTCCAGATTTGCCAGAAACCTAATTTACGTTTTTCCATTATCGTAATTTAATGATTTATAATACGATAAGCGATGTGCTTATCAAAACTTATTTTAGTTCGAAGTAAAAGTACAAGCTTTGATAATTGTCGTAAAGATAACAAAGAATTTAAATTGTGTTGGTTTTCTGAAAAAAAAATGCAGGCAGATAGTTACGAAAACGTTTTTTTGTTGATAACTAAGTTGTGGATTCTCTTTCTACCAATTCGGTTTCGATGACTTCAGTGCTGTATTGCTCGTCTTCCTCATCTTCCGCCTCGAGTCTTTCAATAAGCATCTTTGCAGCTTTTCCACCCATTTTGATTCCGTTTTGACTGACTGTTGATATGCTTGGAGTAGAATATTTTGAAATAATTCCGTCGGTAAAACCAATTATGGAAAGTTCTTCCGGAACTTTGATATTTAATTTTCGGGCTAATTTTATTGCAGTAACCGCAAAAATTTCGTTTACTGCAAAAACAGCATCGAGTTTATTATTAACAAGTAAGTTTTCGATTAGAGATTCAAAATTTTCAGTGTCTTCAATCTTCAGGATTAAATTCTCATCAACATTTATATCGTTGTTTTTTAAAGCCTTAATATATCCCTGAGTTCTTAATTTACCAACACTTACATAATCAACGGTTGTTATTAAAGCTATTTTTTTAAATCCTTTATCGATAAGAAATTGAGTTGCATTAAAGGCAGCTAAATTATCGTCGATGATTACTTTGTCACATAAAATATCATTGGTAACTCTGTCGAACATTACAACCGGCATCCCCTGATTGATAACTTCAACAATATGATGAAAATCTTTCTTCTGTTGTGTTTCTTTTGACAGCGACATGATAAAGCCGTCAATGCTTCCATTGGCTAACATTTCCATGTTAATTACTTCTTTGTCAAATGATTCGTCAGACAAGCAAACGAGAACATTATAACCATTTTCATTAGCAACGTTTTCGACACCACTAATTACCGTTGCAAAAAAATGATGAATAATTTCAGGAATAATAATACAAATTGTCTTTGTTTTCCTGTTTTTTAAACTCAGGGCAATATTGTTTGGTTTGTAGTTATATAACTTAGCAAATGCCTGTATTTTTTGTCTGGTGTCTTCGCTGATTTCTAAGCTGTTTTTCAGCGATTTGGATACGGTTGATATTGATACGTCTAGTTCTTTGGCAATCTGCTTTAGCGTTACTTTTCTTTTCATGTTGAGAATTTGATAAATACTAATTTCTGAATAAAGGTATATGATATTTTTTATTCTATCAATTTTAGTGTTAATTAATTATAAAAACTAAAAAGTTTTCAACACGCAAACGTTTTCGAAGCACTTTTAACAGCTGTTTATTATGTAAATTGGAATTTTTACATAAATTTAACATTCGAAGTCTAAGTATAAGCACAAAATTATTTTTTAACCTAAACAAAATGTATGAAAACAATTTACAAAAAGTTGTTATTTTTATTCCTATTATTGCCTTTTGGTGCCCTGGCTCAGAGCACTTTAAGCGGAACTGTAGTTGATAGTAAATCTAATCAATCGCTGCCAGGAGTGAACGTAACTGTTCAAGGTGCACAAAACAGCACCTCAACTGATTTTGACGGAAAATTTCAGTTAGCGGGACTAAAAAGCGGAGACAAAGTTGTCTTTTCTTTTGTTGGTTATGACTCGCAAACGATTAATTTTTCAAGTCAAAAATCTGTAATTATTAGCTTAAATGAAAGCGCCAACCAACTACAGGAAGTAGTGGTTCAGGTTGGTTACGGATCTGTTAAGAAAAAAGATGCCACAGGTTCTGTAGCCTTATTATCTGCAAAAGATTTTAATAAAGGAGCAAACGTGACAACAGAGAATTTATTAAGTGGAAGAGTTGCTGGTGTTACTATTAATACTACAGGCGCACCAGGTTCAGGTTCAGAGATTAGAATTAGAGGAGGTTCGTCATTAAATGCTTCTAATGATCCATTAATTGTTATTGATGGATTGCCTCTTGATAATAATACAGGAACAGGTTCAACTTCTTTCCTGGCTTCTCTTAACCCAAGTACAGTTGAGTCTATTTCAGTATTGAAAGATGCTTCTGCTACTGCAATTTATGGTTCGCGAGCTTCTAATGGTGTAATACTTATTACAACTAAAAAAGGAAGCAAAAAACTAGCCGTTGATTACAATTTTCAATATGGTTCAGGTAGAGTAGTAAAAACAGTTGATGTTTTTGGTGCTGATGACTTTAGAGCACTTGTTACGGATAAATATCCAGGTTTAGTTTCCAGATTAGGTACTGCAAATACTAATTGGCAAAATGAAATATACAGAAGAACAGATTATGTTGATAATAATATTTCTATAAGAGGAAATCTTTTCAATGCAATTCCTTCTCGTTTAACTATTGGGAACACATATCAGGAAGGTTTAAGACTGACAAATTCATTCAATAGAAATACAGCTGGATTGGCTTTAAACCCTTCAATGTTTAAAGACCATTTAAAGTTTAGAATTAATGCAAACTACTCAAATGAGATAAATCGTTTTGCAAATGCCGTTGAAGGTTCTGCAATTAATTATGACCCAACACAACCAGTTTACGATGCGGCTTCTCCTTATGGAGGATTTCATGAATATTACAATACAGCAACTAATCAGCTGATTACTCAGACTCCAAGAAACCCTGTTGCTGAATTGTTGCAAACTTTTGATACCGGTAGATACGACAGAGTTTTTGGAAACGTAGAACTTGATTACAAGCTTCACTTCTTTCCAGATCTTAGAGTTGTAGTAAATGCAGGTTATGATGAAGGTAATGGAAGCAGAAGCAAAAGAGTTAGCAATAAGGCAGCGTCATCAGGACAAAACAATAATATCCCATACGGAACAAATGAATTTTCAACATCAAACAGAAAAACTAAATTATTCGATTCTTATTTAGTTTACAACAAAACATTTGGGAAAACTGTTTTTGATGCTACTGCAGGTTACTCTTACCAAAAATATGAAAGTGGAACTTATGTAACAGGAAATAGATTTGATCCAAATTTAGCTACTACAGGACCAACAGGTTTCCCTCAAACCCGTTCTAAAACACCGGTAGTAACTCTTGGTTTCTTTGGTAGAACTAATTTTAACTATGACGATAAATATTTATTTACATTGTCATATAGAAGAGATGGATCATCAAGATTCGCAAAAGATAATCGTTATGGAAATTTCCCGGCAGCAGCTTTTGCATGGAAAATCAAAAAAGATTTTTTCAAGGAAAACAATACGTTATCTGATTTGAAATTAAGATTAGGCTGGGGTGTAACCGGGCAACAGGATATTGGTCAGGATAATGCAACAGTTTATTTACAAAGTTATGTAACCGGAAGTGGTTCTTCTCAGTACTTTTTTGGTACATCACCAACTCCAATAGCAGTTTCTACAGCTTATAATCCTGGTATTAAATGGGAAGAAACTACAACTTATAACGCAGGTCTTGATTATGGCTTTTTTAAAGACAGATTAACCGGTTCGGTTGATGTGTTTTATAAAGATTCAAAAGACCTGTTAGTTAACGGTCCAGTGCCTGATGGAGGTAACTTTTCAAATGTTGTATATCAAAACATTGGAAGCTTTACAACAAAGGGAATTGAGTTTAGTTTAAGTGCAGATGTTGCTAAATCTGAAAATTTTAATTGGAATGTTAATTTCAACGTTACACATTTCGACAGAAAAATTACTGAGTTAATTAATAATGCTGATATTAGAGTTGGTGAGAATATTACCGGTACAGGTACTCAGGCTCAACTATTCAGAGAAGGATATGCACCTTATTCTTTTTTCGTGTATCAACAATTATATGATAATGCTGGTAAACCAATTGAAGGAGCTTATGCTGACTTAAATGGAGACGGTATTATCAATGCATCTGATAAATATATCTACAAAAATAACGCTCCTAAAGCAACCTTTGGTTTTGCATCTAGTATGAACTACAAGAATCTTGATTTTTCTTTTAATTTAAGAGCTAGCTTGGGAAATAGAGTGTTTAATGCAGTAAATGCAGGTAGAGCACAATACCAACATTTAGACACAGGAAATGCACTGGGTAATATTCCTACATCAGTATTAGACACTGATTTTGTAACGCAATCAGATAGTAAATTGCCTTTGTCAGATATTTATGTTGAAAATGGCTCTTATTTAAAAATGGACAACATTACGTTAGGGTATACATTCCCTAAATGGTTAGAAGGTAAAGCTTCTTTGCGATTATTTGCTGGATGTCAAAATGTATTTACAATTACGGAGTATAGCGGTTTAGATCCTGAAGTTGATAAAAATGGAATTGACACTGCAATATATCCAAGACAACGCTCCCTATTATTTGGAGCAAACGTAAAATTCTAAAAAAAAAAATATGAAAAAAGTAACATTAATTTTATCTCTCGCTTTGTTAACAGGACTTCAGTCTTGTACAGGCGACATGGATGTAGTTTCTTCAGATGCAACAATTAATTCTGCAGAAGCTTTATTTTCGACAGCCCAGGGGTATAAACAAGCATTAGCCGGAGTCTATGGTAATTTATCATTGACTGGTACTGGTGATGCAGGTTCGTCTTTCCTATCGGGAATCGATGCGGGAACTAGTCAGTATGGTAGATGCTTGTGGTATTTACAGGATTTGACGACCGATGAGGTAGTTTGGAGCTATGAAGGTGACGAAGGAGTTGCCGAATTGCAAAGAAATACCTGGACTTCAGCAAACCCAATTTTATTAGGGATGTTCAGTAGAACTATGGCTGAAATAGCAATAGCAAATGACTTTTTAAGACAATCAACACCTGAAAAATTAGCTGCAAGAGGAATTACAAATCCAACTGATGTCGCTGACATTGCCTTGTACAGACAGGAAGTGAGAGTTTTAAGAGCTTTAGCCTATTATGATATGATGGATTTGTTTGGAAAAGCACCATTCATTACTGAAAATGACCCTGTAAATTTTGCTGGTCCACAATACGATAGAGCACAATTATTCACATTTATTGAAAGTGAATTAAATGCTATTATCCCGGATTTGAAAGAAGCAAGAACAAATGAGTATGGTAGAGTTGATAAAGCTGTAGCTCAAATGATTTTAGCTAAGATTTATTTAAATTCAGAAGTATATACAGGAACTGCAAAATATACTGAGTGTATGACACAGTGTAATAATGTAATTGCTGGAGGCTATACTCTAAACACAAATTATCTAAATAATTTCACAGCTGATAATAATATTTCTTCTGAAATGATTTTTAGTCTTCAGTCAGATGGTCAAGTTACTCAAAACTATGGGGCAACTACAGTTATTGTAAATGGAGAAGTTGGCTCACTTGAAAACAACGGTTCTGACCTTGGTGTCGGCGGTTGGGGAGGAGCTTTGAGACTTAGAAAACAATTTGTTCAGAAATTTGATGGCGCTGAATTTGCAAATGATACCCGAAATACTATTTATGCAGGATCAAGACCAATAGATATCGCAAATATTTCTACTCAAAGTCAAGGATACATATTGTCAAAATTCTCGAATAAATCATCTACTGGTGTTGCAGGTTCTAACTCAACTTTTGTTGATACCGATTTCCCTCTTTTTAGATTAGGAGATGTTTATCTTATGTATGCTGAAGCACAAATGAGAAAAGACGGAGCAACAAATTCAAGCGCAACGCCAAATGCTGATGCAACTTCTTTAGGATATATCAATGCATTAAGAACAAGAGCAAATGGTTCTCCGGTAGCTTCTGCTAACTTAGCATTTATATTAGACGAAAGAGCAAGAGAATTACATTGGGAAGCACACAGAAGACAAGATTTAATCCGTTTCGGAAAATATACTACAGGTTATAACTGGGCCTGGAAAGGAAACAGTTTGAATGGAACTTCTATTTCAGATAATCTGAAAGTATTTCCAATTCCTGATAACTCGATTAAATCAAATACTAATTTAACCCAGAATCCAGGGTATTAGGAAATAATTTATATAAATATAAATAATATGAAAAACTCAATTAAATTATTAATAGCTTTTATAAGTATAATATCATTTTCGTGTACCGAGGATGTTCAGGAGACCGGATCTCTTACATCTGATACAGATTTGAAATTACTTGTGCCAAATTCAAGTTTTAACATCATAGTCGATGGAACCAAATTAAATGACTTGGCTACTACTTTTGTTTGGACAGATCCTGCAAATCCAACAGGAACTACTGAAACTTATACTGTCGAAGCTGCAGTTTCAGGAACTGATTTTGCTACACCTATAGCTTTAGGAACAACAACTGAACACTTTTTAGATGTTACCGTTGGTACTTTAGATGCTGCAGCAAAAAATTTAGGTTTAGCACCTTTAGTTGAAGGTCTAATGGATGTTCGCGTCAGTTCTTCTGCTGGAGCTTCAAATTCATTCATTCTAAAAGTTACACCATACCAGCCAAACTGGGGTATTATTGGTAGTGCTACTCCACTAGGTTGGGACAACAGTACTGCGATGTCTTATAATCCAATGACGGGTACTTATTCTATTTCATTAGGTTTGACAAGTGGTGAACTTAAGTTTAGACTAGACAATAGCTGGACAACCAATTATGGAGATGATGGCAATAACCTTTCTCTTGAGGCAGGTGGAGCTAATATACCTGTAGCAGCAGGAAATTATACCATTGTAGCAGATTTCACTAATCATACCTACACTATAACGCCAATTGTTGACGCGTGGGGTATTATTGGAGATGCTACAGTAACTGGCTGGGGTTCTGATACTCTTATGGATTATAATCCGGTAACCCTTAAATATTCAATAGTTATGCACATGAGTGTTGGAGCTTTTAAATTTAGGCTAAATCATGATTGGGGAACAAATTACGGCGATGACGGTAATAATTTATCATTAGATAACGGCGGTGCTAATATTCCTATCACAACTGCAGGTACTTATTATATTACTACAGATTTTACAGGATTAACGTATACAATTACACAATTATAATTTAAAAGATATAAATATGAAAAATAGTCTTAGACTTTTAATTGCTTTTATTAGCATTGGCGCTATATCTTGTACAGATGATGTTCAGGATAGAGAGTCAGTGTCTGAAAATGCGGCACCAGTTTTAAAATCACCAACAACTCTTAATTTAGTACTGAATCATGATTTTCCAAATGATCTTGCTACTACAGTTGTATGGGACTATGCTGCTTACAATGGTACTCAAACAGTTGTAAATTACAGCATTGAATTTGCAGAAGCAGGAACTAACTTTGCATCACCGACAGTTGTAGCAACTACAACTAATAAATTTAAAACATTTACAGTTGGTGAATTAAATACTGCAGCTTTAGATGCTGGTCTTGCACCATTTGTTTCAAGCGCAGTCGATGTGCGTATAAAATCTACCGTTGGTAGCCTTGGAAGTATGGCACAAGCATCAAATTTTGTCACTCTAAATCTGACGCCTTATCCGGCATGGCCTAACTGGGGTATTATCGGTAGCGCTACACCTACAGGTTGGGATTCAGACACTAATATGGATTATAGCTTATCTTCGCATTTGTATTCTATTACAATGCCATTAATTGGTGGTCAGGCATTCAAATTCAGATTAGATGATGGCTGGTCAGTAAATTTTGGAGATAATGGTAATGATTTAACTTTAGAAGGTAATGGAGCAGATATTCCGGTAGCTGTTAGTGGTACTTATCTAATTGTTGCTAATTTTAGTACTTCGAGTGTGGGTGGCATGGCGCCAACATCGTATACTATTACGCTACAATAGTTATATTTTAAATTAAATGATAAAAGGCTATTCTTTTGAATAGCCTTTTTCTACAAAATAAAATTCTATGAAAAAATTTATTTTACTTTTCTTATTTGTTTCAACAATAAGCTTTTCACAAATAACTACGACACCTTCTCCGGCAATCGCTACAGGTGTTGTAACTCTTAATTTCAATAAAACGGGTACACCGTTAGCCGCTTATGCAGGAATAATTTATGCCCATATTGGTTTGACAGTTGATGGAGTTCAGTGGACAGGTGTTAAAGGAACATGGGGTAATAATACAACTCAACCTGCTTTAACTTTTGTTTCGGGTACAACCTATTCGCTAACAATGAGTCCTGATTTATATACTTATTTTGGAGTTCCTGTAACCAGTTCTATAACTCAGATTTGTGTTGTATTAAGAAACGCAGCCGGAAGCGCACAAACAACCGATACATTTTTAAATGTTGGAGCTTTTCAATCAACATTGGTAACACCATCTGAAAATACTACAACGATTATCAATTCTGGACAAAATCTATCTATTTCAGCTAGTAATAGCAATGGTACTGCTGATTATAATCTATTGGCAAACGGAGTAAGTATAAATACTTCAACCGGAACTTCATATTCTTATTCCGACAATGGAATAACAAGCAATAAAAATTATGTGTTGCAAATAACACAAGGAGTAACAACATTTTCTAAAAGATTTAATGTAATTGTAGTTCCAACTACAGTAAATGAAGCATTGGGAGCCGGACTTGAAGATGGTATAAATTATAATGCATCAGACGCTTCAACGGCTACACTTGTTTTAACTGCTCCGGGGAAAGATTTTGTATATGTTGCAGGTAGCTTTAACAATTGGGTGCCTGATACAAATTATGCCATGAAAAAGGATCCTACTTCAGGTAAATTTTGGTTGCAACTAACAGGGCTTGTTTCTGGCGCAACTAATACTTATCAGTATTGGGTAGTAGATCAAACTCCTACAACAAATTCTCAGTCATTTGTAAAAGTGGCTGATCCTTATTCAACGTTGGTACTTTCACCTTATGATGATTCAGGTATACCAGCAGCTAATTATCCGGGTTTACCTGCTTATCCAGCCGGACAACAGTACGAAGTAACGGTTTTACAAACGGGGCAGACACCATACAACTGGAGTAGTGCTACTACCAATTTTGTTAAACCAAGTAAAGATAATTTAGTGGTTTATGAAGTTTTAATCAGAGATTTTGATGCAAGCAGAACGTATCAGTCATTAATTGATAGAATAGATTATTTTAAAAACCTAAAAGTTAATGCCATTGAATTAATGCCGATAATGGAATATGAAGGAAATGAAAGCTGGGGTTATAACACCGCATTTCATATGGCTTTAGATAAATTCTATGGATCAAAAGCAAAATTGCAGGAATTCGTTGATTTATGTCATCAAAATGGAATTGCAGTTGTTCTTGACATTGCTTTAAACCACGCTTTTGGCAGATGCCCTATGGTAAGAATGTGGCAAAATGACCCAACTAATACAGGATATGGTGCTCCTGCTACTGATAATCCTTATTTCAATACGGTGGCTAAACACAGTTACGGAGTAGGAAATGATTTTAATCATTCATCGGCATACACTAAATATTTTGTAAAAAGAGTAATAAAACAATGGGTTGAAGAATTCAAAATTGATGGATTCCGTTGGGATTTAACCAAAGGATTTACCCAGGCTTGTTCTGCCGGGAATGATACATGTACTAATGCGTATCAAGCAGACAGAGTTGCTATTTTAAAAGAGTACGCAGATTATTCCTGGTCATTAGACCCTTATCATTATGTGATATTTGAACATTTAGGAATTGACAGCGAAGAACAACAATGGGCTAATTATAGAATCGCAGAAACACCGAGTAAAGGAGTAATGATGTGGGGAGAAATGACGTATGCTTATTCACAATTAATGGAAGGTTATACAACCGGAGCTGATATATCCCGCATAGGTAGTGATGCTCACGGTTTTACAGCAAAAAGATTAATGGGTTATCCTGAAAGTCACGATAAAGATAGATTGATGTACTCTGGAATAACCTATGGTTTAGGGTCTGGAACAAATCCTCCTGTTGGAAGTCTGAATAACTGTTTAACCCGAATGTCAGCTGTGGGAGCTATTTCATTATTAGTGCCTGGGCCAAAAATGATTTGGCATTTTGCTGATTTGGGAATGAATAGTTCAATTTATACCTGTACGGATAATTCAATAAATACTGAGGTAGATGCTACAGCCGGAGATTGTAAATTAGCAACTAAACCGCAACCTCAATGGGTCAACAACTGGTTGGGAGTTCCAACACGTGCAGCGGTTTACAATAATTGGGCTAAAATGATTGACCTTAAAAAGAGCAATGTCGTTTTTAATGGAAGCTATGCCGTTAGCCCTAATGGGAATAATTTATTGCAAAGAGTTTATGTTTATGATAATTCCTTGCCAGCAGGCCAATTGAAAAACGTTGTGATCTTGGCAAATTTTGGAACTTCAACTGCAAACATAGTTCCCGATTTTCCTTATACAGGAACCTGGTATAATTTGATGGATAATACATCAACAACCATATCAAGTGCTTCTGCAGCTATCAGTTTGGGCGCAGGTCAGTTCAGAATTTACGGAAATCAAACCGCTCTTGGAGTTGAAGATTTTAATCCAATGGAATTTGTTGCATTGGCACCAAATCCGGCATCGAATTATTTTACCATCAATGCCGATAAAGCAAGTGTAGAAATTTTTTCAATAACAGGGCAATTGGTAAAAACCTTCAAAGAAGGACAATTGGAAGATTACCAATATAATATTTCCGATTTAAACAAAGGAGTTTATTTGGTAAAAGCTACCGATGAAAATAATCATTTCAAAACAATGAAATTAATTAAACAATAAGGTTAGAGTTAGTAATAATTAATTTTTTAAAAGCCACGCCCTAAAAAGCGTGGCTTTTTGCTTTCATAAAATAAGGTTTAAATTTTTTTCTAAACGTAATGAACACTATTTTTGTTGCATGAAGAAACCAGCAAAATCAATTGTAGTTAAAATTCTAAAAATCACAGGAATTACCATTGGTTTTATTCTTTTGCTTTTATTTTTAATACCAATACTTTTCCCGGGAAAAATCGCCGAAGAAGTAAAAGCATTTGCCAACAATAAATTAAACGGAGAATTAAATTTTAAAGAAGCCAATCTTTCTTTTTTCAATCACTTTCCGTCACTGACATTAACACTTACCGATTTCTCTCTAAAAGGTTCTGCGCCCTATAAAAATGAAACTTTGCTTTCTGCCAAAGAAGTCGCTTTTGGAATCAACATCAGGTCTTTATTGTTTGATAAAAAAGTAAACATCGACAAGATTTATGTTTCCAATGCTTTGATAAATGTAAAAGTCAATGAAAATGGAGAAGCCAATTATAATGTCTATAATTCAGATGATAAAGCTACCGAGAAAGATACTTCAAGCTCATCGTCTCTACGCTTAGAAAAAATAACAATCGAAGATAGTCATATCGTTTATGATGATAAATCAGCCAAAATGCTAATCGATGCGAATGGCTTTAATTATGTTGGTAATGGCGATTTAGACAAAGCTATTTTTGATTTGTATACCGAAGCCGATATTGAAAATTTCGACTTCACTTATGATGGCGAACAGTATCTGAAAAACAAAAAAGTAAATGCCGATTTGATTACCAAAATAAACACCAATTCACTGGCGTTTGTATTTGAACAAAATAATTTAAAAATAAACAAACTGCCTGTTGAGTTCAAAGGAAAATTTAATTTCCTGAGCAATGGATATGATATGGATTTCAATATCAAATCTGAAGACAGCAAGTTAAAAGATTTTTTCTCAGCGTTGCCACCAAATTATGTGACTTGGCTCGACAAATCAAATGTAAAAGGAAACACCGATTTACTCTTGACATTAAAAGGAAAATACATCGCTTCCAAAAACCAAAAACCCGATTTGGCTTTCAATATGAAAATCCGTGACGGCTATATAAATTATAACGATGCACCATTTCCGGCATCGAATATTTTTTTGAATTTTGACACAAAACTTCCTTCGCTTGATACTGAAAAGTTGCAGGTAAATATCGATTCTATCTTCTTCAATGTCGATAAAGATTATTTCAAAGCGATTGTCAAAACTGTTGGATTATCAAAACCAAAAATTGCCGCCCGAATTACGTCTAAAATTGATTTGGCAAAAATGAACAAAGCTATTGGTCTGCAAAATATGGATTTGCGTGGTGTTTTGAATATGGACATTAAATCCAATGGAATCTATGATAAAAAGCACAATAAAATTCCAATAACCAATGGAAAAATCTCTTTGAAAAACGGTTATGTGAAATCCATTTATTATCCAAATCCAATAAAGAACATTAATGTTTTAGCAACGATTTTAGATACTGAAGGTTCAACCAAAGATTTAAAAATAAACATTACGCCAGCTTCATTTGAGTTTGAAGGAAAGCCAATTTTTGTCAACGCCAAATTGAAGAATTTCGACAATATCAACTACGACATTAAAGCCAAAGGCGAATTGGATGTTGCCAAAATCTATAAAGTATTCTCCCGAAAAGGTTTGGATTTAGAAGGTTATGTCAATGCTGATGTTAGTTTCAAAGGTTCTCAAAATGATGCAATGAAAGGCAACTATAAAAACCTTCACAATAGTGGAACTTTGATTTTGAGAAACATTAAAACCACTTCCGAATATTTGCCAAAAGCATTCATCATAAAAGAAGGGACTTTTATTTTCAATCAGGACAAAATGAATTTCAATAATTTCGTTGCGAATTATGGTCAATCCGATTTCAAAATGAATGGTTATCTGCAAAACGTAATCGATTTTGTATTGACAGATAAAGCGATTCTAAAAGGGAATTTTGCATTGCAATCGAGTTATATAAATTGTGACGAGTTTATGTCGGCTTCAACAAATCAAGCTGCCGTTCCGGATATTCTTAAAGAGAATACAAAACCGTTGGCGCCAGTTGAATCAGGCGTTATCGTTATTCCAAGTAATTTCGATTTGCAATTTCACGCTGTTGCGGATAAAGTCAATTTCCAGGATTTAGTTTTAGAAAAATTAAACGGAAACATGCTCATCAATAAAGGCAAACTGATAATGAGAAACAACAGTTTTGATGTCATTGGAAGCAATGTCAAAATGGATATTGTTTATGGAAGTGAAACACCAAACAAAGCGTCTTTTAATTTCAAAATTTTAGCCAAAGACTTTGATGTAAAACGCGCTTATAAAGAAGTAAAACTATTCCGTGAAATGGCTTCGGCTGCCGAAAATGCAGAAGGAATTATTTCTTTAGATTACCAAGTCGCAGGAAAATTGGATGGCAATATGCAGCCAATTTATCCATCGCTTGTTGGTGGCGGAACGCTTTCTGTCAAAAAAGTTAAAATGAAAGGCTTTAAAATGTTTGGTGCCGTAAGCAATAAAACAGGAAAAGATGCTATGAAAAACCCTGATTTATCTCAGGTTGATATCAAAACTAAGATCAAAAATAACATCATAAACATTGAACGATTTAAATTCAAAGTTGCCGGCTTCCGCCCAAGAATTGAAGGGCAAACCAGCTTTAACGGGAATTTAAACATCAAAATGCGATTGGGATTGCCGCCATTTGGACTGTTTGGAATTCCGATTAAGGTTACCGGAACAAAAGACAAACCAATAGTTAAATTAGGAAAGCAAACCGAAGATTTGAAAGAAACCGAATATGAAGATGGTCAGGCTCCAGCTCCAGCTAATCAACCAACAAAATAAAGAGCTTAAAAAACTTAGTAACTTAGCTACTTAGTAACTTAGCCACTCAAAAAATAAACCATGAATAACGCAGTTGCAGGATTTTCAAAACTAACAAAAGAAGAAAAAATCAATTGGATTGCAAATGAATATTTTGCCAATCCGGCAGAAGCCGTTGCAACGATAAAGCAATATTGGAACAGCGATGCCAAGCTTCAGCAATTGCATGATGAGTTTATAGAAAATACGATTTCCAACTTTTATTTACCGATGGGAATTGCTCCAAATTTCCTAATTAACGGAAAGTATTATTCGGTGCCAATGGTCATTGAAGAAAGTTCTGTTGTGGCTGCTGCAGCTAAATCGGCAAAGTTTTGGAGCACGCGAGGCGGATTCAAAGCAACCGTTTTAAACACCGAAAAAATAGGGCAGGTTCATTTTCTGTTCAAAGGAAATTCAACCAAACTTGAGCAATTTTTTAATACTATAAAAGAGAGTTTAATTGCTTCCACAGAAAGCATTACCAAAAACATGCAAAAGCGTGGCGGTGGAATTACCTCTTTGGAACTTCGAAATAAAACGGCAGAATTAGAAAATTACTTTCAGCTGCATGCGACTTTTGAAACCAAAGACAGCATGGGCGCCAATTTCATCAATTCGTGTTTGGAGCAATTTGCAAAAACACTAAAAGAAGAAGCTCAGAATTATGCTGATTTTAATGAAACCGAAAGTGACATTACGGTTGTCATGAGCATACTTTCGAATTATGTTCCGAATTGTATTGTCCGTGTCGAAGTTTCCTGTGAAGTCTCAGCTTTGGCAGAAAAGAAAATAGAAAACCCACAAGAGTTTGCAGAAAAACTAATCCAAGCTGTCCGCATTGCTGAGATTGAACCTTTCCGTGCGGTTACGCATAACAAAGGAATTATGAATGGTGTCGATTCGGTTGTGCTGGCAACAGGAAATGATTTCCGCGCTGTCGAAGCCGGAGTTCATGCCTATGCTTCGCGAAGTGGTCAATATTCGAGTCTGTCATACGCCAAAATTGAAAATGGAATATTTACCTTTTGGATGGAAATTCCGTTAGCATTAGGAACCGTTGGTGGTTTGACTTCGTTACATCCGTTGGTAAAAATGGCTTTGGAGATTCTGGGAAAACCATCTGCTCAGGAATTGATGCAGATTGTTGCCGTTGTTGGTTTGGCGCAAAATTTTGCGGCGCTGCGTTCATTAACGACAACCGGAATTCAGGAAGGTCACATGAAAATGCATATCAATAATATTCTGAATCAGTTTCAAACGACATCGGAAGAACGAAAAATAATTAAAACTCATTTTGAAAATAATTCCATTTCGCATTCGGCGGTTGTGGAGTTTATTGAGAAACTAAGAAAATAAAATAACCCTTGAAGAGTTCAAAACCCTTCAAGGGTTAGGTTTATAAAGATGAAACAAACTTTTTACAGTAACGGGAAATTACTCATCACAGGAGAATATTTGGTACTTGATGGCGCCAAAGCTTTTGCGTTGCCAACAAAGTTTGGCCAAAATCTAATCATTGAACCAGCCAATGGAAAAATCATTCACTGGAAAAGTTTTGACAGCGATGGAAGCATTTGGTTTGAAGATACTATTCCGTTTGCATCCATTATTAGAAAAGAACGTTTTGATGATGCTAAAAGTATCAAGAACACTTTAATCGGGATTTTGCACGAAGCCTATTTGATGAATGCTGATTTTATTTCCAATGAAAAAGGATATAATATTAAAACAGAGTTGACATTTCCGAAATTCTGGGGTTTGGGCACTTCTTCTACATTAATTAACAACATTGCCCAATGGCTGCAAATCGATGCGTTTGAGCTATTAAAAAGAAGTTTTGGAGGCAGTGGCTATGATATTGCCTGCGCTCAAAACTGCACGCCGGTTCTTTATCAGATTGTAAATGAAAAACCAGTTGTTGAAGCTATTAGTTTCAATCCTGATTTTACAGACAAAATCTTTTTTGTTTATCTGAATAAAAAACAAAGCAGCAAAGCAGCAATTGCATCATATTACAGCAGACAAGGAAATGTACAGCATGCAGTCACAAAGATTAACACTATCACAAAAACGGTAATTGAAGCTACAACAGCAAAGGAATTTGCCAAAGCTTTACAAAACCACGAAATTGAGATGAGTAATATCTTGGAATTGCCAACCGCTAAAGAAGCGTTGTTCCCCGATTTTGATGGTGTGATAAAAAGTTTGGGTGCATGGGGCGGTGATTTTGTTATGAGCATCTCAAAAGAAAACCCAACCGATTATTTTAAAAGCAAAGGTTTTGAGATTGTGATTCCGTATAAAGAGATGATATTGTAGTGCAATTTCACGGATTGCAAATCCGCGCTATCTGCTTAAATTTTTGATTTTTAATTCGTGATTATCAATATTATCCATACAACTGATTATAGCAGTAAGAAATAATATGAATAGCAGGAAAATAAATTTTCTCATAAATTATTTAGTTATTATGAATTTAATTTTGTTGTCAAATCTAATTCAGATAGCGCGGATTTGTAATCCGTGCCAACAATGAATCTCCAAAACAAATCTAAACAAAAAACCCATCTCTAACGAAATGGGTTTCTATATTTTCAATTGCGATTTCTACTAGTAAAAATCAGCTCTGTTATCTTTGATATCGGCATCGTCTTTCAACGCCTGCATAAATCTTCCAGAACTTTGAACAGCCTGTTGTTTTACTTTAGCAACAAAATCATCATATTTCTGAATTGCCGGTGCTTTGGTAACTACTTTAGTAGCGATTACATATACACCTGAATTTCCATCAATTGGTTTTGAAACCTGACCAGCTTTTGTTGAAAATGCCATTCCTACTACTTTTGGTTCAAAACCTGCACCAGGAACATTTGGATTTTCAACAGTCAAATCTACAGCGTTCATAACAGCAACTTTGTTTCTCGAAGCGATATCCGCTAAAGAGCCTTTCATTTTTGCCTGTATTTTTGCTGCTTTCTTTTTGTTTTTTAGGATTGTCTCAACTTGTGGTCTTGCTTCTTCAACTGACATCAATCCTTTTGGAGCAATGCTTTTTAATTTAGCAATAACATGACCAACGTTTACGATTTCAAATCTTTTTACGCTGCCAATTTTGGTATCGCTTTCAAAAGCCCATTTTACGATTTGTCTTTGATTTGGTAATGTACCAAAAGTCTCATCGATTGCTTTTACTCTTACTGCCGGACTTGCAGTTAATTTTGCTTCTTTTACCAATGCAGTAAAATCTTTATTTGCAGCATCCATTTCGAATTTGGTTGCCTGTGTATAGATTTTATCATTCGTAGCTTCAGAAGGCTCAATTTTTAATGCAATAGTTGCTAGTTTAACAGCATCCTGCTTGTCAGTTACCTGGATAATATGGTAGCCAAATTCTGTTTCAACCAAACCAATTTTTCCAACAGGATTATTGAAAGCAAAATCATTAAATGGTTTTACCATTTGACCAGGAGCAAAATATCCTAAATCTCCACCTTGTTGTGCAGATGAATCATCGGAGTTAGACATAGCTAACATCATGAACATTCCAGGATTTGCCTGAGCTTGTGCTAACAAACCATCAGCTTTAGCTTTAGCTTGTTCTTTTGTTCTTTTCTCTTTTTTGTTTGGGACTTTTGTTCCTTCCCAACTGATTAAGATGTGGCTTGCTTTTACTTTCGCTCCGGATTTTCTTCCTAATCCTTTAGACAAACAGTAATAATTACCACGCATGTATGGACCAAAAACTTCGCCAACAGGCAAATTAAATAATTGCTCAGCACTTTCAGCTGGTAAATCTTGTTTTGAAACATAAGATGAATCAAAAGGGATATCTGAAATTTCGTTTACATAATCAGCGTTATCAGTTGCATCTTTGAATGCTGGAATGGTATCGTTTTTACCATCTTTAAATTCAACGTGCGTAGCTAATAAAGCATTCACTCTGCCTTTAACATCAGCTTCATCAGTTGCCGATGGTTTTTCTGAAATCAAAACAAAATCTAACTCACGGGATTCTTCCGATTTGAATTTTTTCTCTTTTGTTTTCATGTAAGTAGTGATTTCCTCATCAGTTACTTTTACATCGCTGTCTTTAATAGAAGAAAAAGGAACCATTACATAATCAAAACTCACTTTGTTTGATTCTGCTTCGTATTTGAATTTTCCTTCGGTTTGAGTGGTATACATTCCACCTTTAATCAAAGAATTATAAATTTCATACTTTGCTCTTAAAACTGCATTTTCTTCCTGCTCTTTCAACATTTGCATTCCGTTAGGAATTCCTTTCAAATAATCCTTGAATTTTTTCAGGTCAAATTTTCCAGCTGCATTTAAGAACATTTGGTTCTGACCAATATTTGGATCTGCTTTGAATGCTTCAACAATATGTTTTTCACCAACACGGATTCCTAATTTATCGAATTCAGCCGTAAGCAAAGCAATTTGAACTTCTTGATTCCAAACCTGGGTTGAAGCCTGCATTGAAGTCATGTTTTGACCTTGAGCATTTTTTTCTACGTTTGCTACTTTTACTCTAAACTGGTCAAAAGAAATATCTTTCCCATTTACACTTCCTACGTCGGTAGACAAACTTTTAAAACCTTTTGTAAACAAATCTTGTACAACAAAAGCTAATAAAGCAAAACCTATCGCTAATAAAAGTAAGCCCGAACGATTTCTAATTTTTGATAAAACTGCCATTTCTATTTTTGTTAATTTTTAATTCAGTTTGCGAAAATACAATTATATGTGAAATAATAATACTCACACAGTTATAATTTCAACTAATTTTTGATTTTTTTTAAGAAATTAATCTAATAAGGTCATTTTTACCAATTCGATTTTCTTATTCGTCGCCTGTTCAATGACAAATAGAAAGTTTCCGATGGTTATTTGAGTGCCTTTTTGTGGAATTTCTTT
>NZ_JBDSMB010000133.1:0-9003 GCF_039916025.1 Flavobacterium sp. | reverse complement strand
CTGAAGCTGCAAAAGTTTTAATTCACCACTTTATGTTATTCTCTGATGAGAGAATCACGCTTGAAGCTGATGAAATTGCTCAAACTGAGTCTTATGATGAGGAATCATTGCACATGAGACAATTGCTCAAAACAAAACTGGTTGATATGGATTTATCCGTTCGTGCCTTGAATTGTTTGAAAGCGGCAGAAGTTGATACTTTAGGAGATTTGGTATCTTTCAACAAAAACGACTTAATGAAGTTCCGTAACTTCGGTAAAAAATCGCTAACTGAGTTAGATGAATTAGTTGCCAACAAGAATTTAACTTTCGGAATGGATTTAGGTAAATACAAATTAGATAAAGAATAAAGTACTTCATATTTTGCTCTCCAAAGAGGATAGTAGCAAGATGAAGGTTAAAAAAACAAGTCATGAGACACGGAAAAAAATTCAATCACTTAAGCAGACAAAAAGGGCATAGAGCTTTGATGTTGGCAAATATGGCTTGTTCTCTTATCGAGCACAAACGCATCAACACCACTGTCGCTAAAGCAAAAGCGCTTAAACAATATGTTGAGCCACTGATAACAAAATCAAAAGAAGATACTACTCACAATCGTCGTGTATGTTTCTCTTACTTACGTAGCAAATATGCGGTAACTGACTTATTCAGAGACGTAGCTGCAAAAGTTGGTGATCGTCCGGGTGGTTATACCCGTATCATCAAAATGGGTAACCGTCTTGGAGATAACGCTGATATGGCAATGATTGAATTAGTTGATTTCAACGAACTATACAACGGTGGTAAAAAAGAAGAGAAAAAAGGTAGAACACGTCGTCCTAAGAAAGCGGCTACTACTGAAACAGCTCCAGTTGCTAAAGAAGTAACACCAGCACCAGTTGTTGAAGAAGCTGCTCCGATAGTAGAAGAGGTTGTTGAAACTCCAGTTGCTGAAGTTGAAGCTCCTGCTGCAGAAGAAGTTGTTGAAACTCCAGTTGCCGAAGTTGAGACTCCAGAAGTTGTTGAAGAAGCTCCAGCAGTTGCTGAGGTTGAAGAAACTCCAGCTGACGAAACTCCGGAAGCACCAGCTACTGATGAAGAATCAAAAGAAGAAGAGGCATAATGATTGCCAACTCATAAATATAAAAAAGGATAAGCAGTTTTGTTTATCCTTTTTTTTTTTTAATCTGAACTCGTTTCAGATTCTGCTTGCCCGCACTGAGCTTGTCGAAGTGCCGAAGTATTGTCAGACTGAGCTTGTCGAAGTCAGGAGCGAATCGTTCGGGCTTAATCAGCAATCCATTTTCCCGCTTTTCGCGTTACATGGTAACTGCTACAATCGGGGCTGGAAAGGAAACTTTAGGAATGTTTATAAACTCTTATAATTCTTTTTTTAAATTGAACATAAATAAATAAATTTGCACAACACAACACACATGCAACACACAACAAAAACAGCCGCAATTTTATTACTAGCCGACGGAACCATCTTTCACGGTAAATCAATCGGTATTTCCGGGAAAACCTTTGGAGAAGTTTGCTTCAACACCGGAATGACAGGGTATCAGGAAATCTTTACTGATCCTTCTTACTTCGGGCAAATCATGGTAGCCACTAATCCACACATTGGAAACTACGGAGTAAATGCAGAAGAAGTCGAATCAGAAAAAATCATGATTTCTGGTTTGGTTTGTAAAAACTTTAGCTTCAATCATTCGCGCCCCGATTCGGAAAGCAATCTGTACGACTATTTCGAAAAGCAAAACCTAATTTGTATTTCTGATGTAGATACAAGAGCGTTGGTAAGCTACATTCGTGATCATGGCGCACAAAATGCCGTAATCTGCACCGATGGAACTGCCGTTTCAGAATTGAAAGAACAACTAAAGAATGTTCCCGATATGAAAGGTTTGGAATTAGCTTCCAAAGTTTCCACAACAGAACCTTACTTTTTCGGAAATGAAAACGCAACTTATAAAATCTCTGCATTAGATTTGGGAATCAAAAGAAACATCCTGAGAAACCTTGCCAAAAGAGATTGCTACATCAAAGTGTTTCCATACAACGCCACATTTGAAGAAATGAAATCATTCAATCCTGATGGTTATTTCCTTTCAAACGGACCAGGCGATCCTGAACCATTATCCGGCGCAATTGAAATTGCAAAAGGAATTTTTGCAGCAGACAAACCCTTATTCGGAATTTGCCTTGGACACCAGGTTATCGGATTGGCAAACGGAGTTTCGACTTATAAGATGTTTAACGGTCACAGAGGAATAAATCATCCTGTAATGAACGTGTTGACGGGAAAAGGTGAAATCACTTCACAAAACCACGGATTTGCAGTCAATAGAGAAGAACTTGAAAAGCATCCCGATTTAGAAATCACACATTTCCATATCAACGATAATACGGTTGCCGGAATGCGTATGAAATCAAAAAGTGTCTTCTCAGTGCAATACCATCCGGAAGCAAGCCCTGGACCACACGATTCATCGTATCTTTTTGACGATTTTATCACTAATATTAAAAAAGCAAAAAGTCTAATCGAAGTATAACGATTAGACTTTTTTATCCAAATATATATTAAGTTTTAACTTTTATCGTTAACAGCATAGTTATCATATATGTTGTCAATTTTCCCATTGCGTTTTAAGAAGGCACTGTTAGTAGTCAGCCAAGTATCATATAATTTGCTTTTGGTAGTTTGGACATCTTTAAAAACAGAATAGAAAATATTTTTTTTCATGTTATAGACTTTAACAACTTCGTTGTAAGCGGCTACAGCTTCATTTGTTTCAGAGGATTGGTTTTTTAAAGACTGAAGTTTATTGTACTCATCAACATAGCCATTGAATAAATCACTAAGTTTATCTCTTTGTGCAGCTATAAATCTGGAATACGCAATATTAGCCTCATTAAGAGAATTATCTTGATATTCTCCTTTATATTCTTCTGTTTTTGCTAAGGTTTCCTGATACATAACCTGTATCATGTTTAAACAATCAGAAAGCCCTTTTTTATCTTTTGCAGCTATTGCTAAGTTGAGTTTTTCATCCATTACATTCATTTTGTAAAATAACATGTTTTGAGACGCATTGTATTCTAAGATGTTTTTTCCTTTTCCGGATTTTAAAGGTAATTTGTAGGTTAAGGCAAAGATTCTTTTGTCTGCCTCATAATTTCTAAGTTCTTGATAGTATTCAGCCTGATCAATTTCTTTTCGATTAAAATTTTCTCCGATTTCCGCCAAACTTAAAGTGCTTTGATATTCATAATCGCTCAAAATTAGACTTCCGTTTTTTAGACACTCAATCGTTTTTTCATTCATTCTTATAAAACTGTCTCTAAGCAGCGTATTGCCTTCGAATCCTTTATTATTATTTTTCAAAATAGTATTGACATTTTCTAATTTGGTTATAATTCTTTCAGCAGTGTATTGAGTTCTTGTGTATAATTGTGATTCAACTATGCTAACAGAATAATCCATCAATGATTTTTTAACGTACAATTCGTTTTTAGCAAAATCATCCATGTAAGCGTTTATAGTTCTATATCCTTGAGAATAAGAAGTTGCTGGAAGAAGTCCAACAAATAAAATAAAATAAGCCACTATTTTTAGTGTGCTATTTTGACCAATTTTAGAAGTAGAGTTTTTCATGACAGTAGGTGTTATTTTTTTATGTAAAATTATACCGATGGTGAAAGAGATGTGTTATATGATAATTTTTTAAACTTATATAATTCTCACCAACCCATGCATTTCAACGATTCTTAGGCACTCGACTATGCATTTCAACGATTCTTGGAAACTAAATCGATTGCGTTTATAAGTTCTTCAAATAAATAAACATCTGTTTTTTAAATTCCCTAAATTTGTAAACCAATTAAAAATCTTTAAACTAAATTAAAAATGAGCATAATCATCAAAGTTCACGCAAGGCAAATTCTTGACTCAAGAGGAAATCCAACAATAGAAGTAGATGTAATTACCGAAAATGGCGTTTTAGGAAGAGCAGCAGTTCCTTCAGGGGCTTCTACTGGTGAGCATGAAGCTGTTGAATTACGCGATGGTGGAAAAGCATATATGGGAAAAGGGGTTTCAAAAGCTGTTGCTAATGTAAATACTAAAATTGCTCCTGAATTAATGGGCGTTTCTGTTTTTGAGCAAAATCATATTGATCAATTGATGATTGAACTGGATGCAACTCCAAATAAATCTGAGCTTGGCGCGAATGCTATTTTAGGAGTTTCTTTGGCTGTTGCCAAAGCTGCAGCAAATGAATTAGGTTTACCTTTATATAGATATGTAGGCGGAGTTTCTGCAAACACATTACCTGTTCCAATGATGAACATCATCAACGGTGGTTCTCATTCTGATGCGCCGATTGCATTTCAGGAATTTATGATTATGCCGGTAAAAGCAAAATCGTTTACACATGCGATGCAAATGGGAACAGAAATTTTCCATAACCTTAAAAAAGTATTGCACGATAGAAATCTATCGACAGCAGTAGGAGATGAAGGTGGTTTTGCACCAAACCTTGCCGGTGGAACTGAAGATGCTTTGGATACGATTAAAACAGCGGTTGAGAATGCCGGTTATAAATTTGGCGACGAAATAATGATTGCATTAGATTGTGCTGCTTCTGAGTTTTATGTAGATGGAAAATACGATTATACGAAGTTCGAAGGAGCAACAGGAAAAATAAGAACATCAAAAGAACAGGCAGAATATTTAGCATCGCTTGCTGCTAATTACCCAATCATTTCTATCGAAGACGGAATGTATGAAGACGACTGGGATGGCTGGAAATATTTAACCGAATTAATCGGTGATAAAACACAACTAGTAGGTGACGATTTATTTGTAACCAATGTGGAGCGTCTTTCAACCGGAATTGAAAAAGGAATAGCCAATTCAATTTTAGTAAAAGTAAACCAAATCGGAACGTTAACAGAAACAATCGCCGCGGTAAACATGGCGCACAATGCAGGATATACTTCAGTAATGTCACACCGCTCAGGAGAAACGGAAGATAACACGATTGCTGACTTAGCGGTTGCTTTAAATTGTGGGCAAATCAAAACAGGTTCGGCTTCCCGTTCAGACCGTATGGCAAAGTACAACCAGTTGTTGAGAATAGAAGAGGAGTTAGGCGATACCGCTTACTTTCCTGGAGTGAAAGCTTTTAAACAGACATAGTTTGCTTGATTATATTTTTATTAACGCTTGAAAATTTTTATAAGTTTTTCAAGCGTTTTTTTTTGTAATATTTTTAAGGGTAAAAAATGTTTATTTGTAAAAAAGTGATAAGCTTATTATTTTTTTATAAATTTGATTTAACACTTTATTACTTATAGTTTTTTTAATAATTTTTATTATGTCAGAAAATGAGATAGAAAGTAGAATCTAAAAATATGAAACTTAATAAGACTAAAATACTAACTTAAAATTTATTAAATATGGATTATGTTGAACGATTAGGAAAGATTGAAGATTTAAGGAATTATGTATTTCCTTCTCCTTCTTATCATGTGCACATATATGTTGAATGTCATTCTATAACTTTTGATGATGGAGGTGGTTTTTTTTATTATTATGACTCACCAGATTTTGCGTCTAGATTTCCGGATAATGATGGAACTATTATTAAGCACAATACACACGGAACAGATGACGATGATATGACTGGTAGATGGATAAGGGTTATTGATGGATATATTAACATAAATTATTTTGGTTGTAAATCAGTTGGAACTGATATTAGTGTTAAAATTCAAAGTGCAATTGATCATGCATATTCAAGTCATTTGCTTTCAGGCGATTTTCCACTACAGGGTAACACAGTTTATTTTCCAGATGGAACCTATTTTGTAAAAAAAACACTTATATTAAAATCAGGTGTTTCCCTTGTTGGAGGTAGTCTTGAAAATACATTTTTAATTCGTTCTAATGAAACATCTTCTGCTGATGGTTTTATGCTTGAAATGGACAAAGGAAGAATAGAAGGCTGTAATATAACTGATATTACTTTTAATGGTAATAAGGTTGTAAATGCAGAAAACTTCCCAGTTGTTATAGATGGGACAAATGGGTGTTTTAAGTTTATTGCTCAAAAAGGTGATTATGATGATGGAGGTCTATGGAGTTGTACTTTTAAAAATTTAAGGATTCGTAATTTTAACGGTAATGGAATTGAACTCATAGCAAGTGGAGATGAAGACTATAATTTGCCAAATCAGTTGTTAGTATTTGAAAACGTCACTGTTGTAAGACAGAAAGAAGATGCTTATGCGCTTTTGATGAAAGGAGAGCATGGACAAATAACATTCATTAATTGTGGTTTTGGAGGTATAAAATATGACTTTGAAAGAGTGGAGGGAATTGATACTTGGGATATGATAAAAAAAACTAATGTATCCCTGCAAGGAATAACCAAAAAGATTGGACTAGGCCCAAATGTTGTCTCATTTATTAATTCAACTTTCCAGGATAGTGAATGTGGGATTGTTATTGAATATTCAGAAAGTATCACTATGGACACCTGTTGGTTTGAAAACCTTGACTTAGCCATTACTGTTTTAAATGACGGAAATGATAAAAGCAAAGGAATAAATATTTTAAATAATAGATTCGCCAATGCTGCAGGTTTTGGCAGTTTACCTATTAGAAATCAACACATAGAGAACCCGCCTTTTGATTACGTGGGTAGGGCTATAACTTCGAGGAATTCACAAATTAATGTTTACAATAATTATGTTACCGTGTCTAATATGGATTCAGCCGAGCCATACTCCCCACTCAAAAAAAGATTTATTTTAGGTTTAAAACCTAATGATGGTATAAGAACTTCTGGAAACTCTTTCTATGATAGTAGGCTTGGTTATAGTTATGGTATAATGCAATTTATAGGAATTCAGGCTGATAATGAACCGCAGCCATCTCCTTGGGGTCATTGCCTTGATTTAAAAGACAATAAAATTATTTTTGTTGATGGTGGAGATTACACGAATAATGAAGTTTCAAGATTAATTAGTTCTGTTAGTGCAGGTGAAACAATATCAATAAGAGCATTTTCAGAAAAAGTAATTTTTAATAATGAGAAAAACATATTCTTTTCTAATCAACCTAAATTAAGATTGGACAAAGGAGATATAGCAACTTTTATAAAAATAGATAATTATTTCATAAATGGAGGTATTGTTTATCTTGAGAACTATCAATTAATATTTGTATTTAAAAGTACCTCACCCTCTTAAGATACATTTAAACAGAAATAAGCCTTAAATTCATATTATATAAGACGCCCAACAAGTTTTGAATTTGTTGGGTGTTTTTTATCATTAAATCATTAAGTGTTATATCATTTTCAAATTAAATTCTTACATTTGAAAAGCTAATACTTTCATTATGAAGAGACTATGCTTTTTATTGTTGTTTGGTCAATTAATGTTTGCTCAGCAATACGTAGTAGACACTCCAACTTGGTTGGTACGATGCGATGATAATGATGATGAGATTTATGCTTTTGATCTGACTGTGAAAAACTCAGAAATATTAAGGGCTTCAAACCCTGCAAATTACTGTGTCACGTATTTTGAAACTAATGCAGATGCTGTCGCAAATACAAATCCAATTATAAATCCAACATCATACACAAATACCTCTAATCCGCAGACGCTGCATGTCAGAGTAAGCAATACGGTTAGCCCAAGTTATTATGGTATAACAACCCTAACTATAAGAGTGTGGTATAGTTTAGTGATAAATCAACCTCCAAATCTGATTATTTACCAAAGTCCTTTTACCGGAACAGCTGCATTCGATATTGATAGACAGAGAGCTTTTATGGATGGAACTCAGTCAGGAGTTTTCGCTCCTATCTATGCAGCGCAAAGTGACGCTGAAGCCGACGTAAACCGAATAAATCTTGGTTGTTTTGTAAGTACATCTAATCCGCAAACGCTTTGGGGAAGGGAATATGCAAATTTCGAAGGTGGTTGTTACAGTGTTATGAGTTTCACACTTACGGTTTCTCCTAATCCAAATCCAAATCCGGTTATTGCCTTTCCCGATGCTAATTTCAAAGCTAAACTGTTATTGGCAGATACTTCAAATGCCACTGCTAAAAATGCCTGCAATCAAAATATCAAAATAGACAGCAATAGCGATGGAGAAATCCAAACAGACGAAGCAGCCAGAATAAGACTGCTTAATGTTGATAATGCGGGTATAAGTTCTTTGGAAGGATTTGCCAATTTTACTAATACGAATGTGCTTTTTTGTTCAAATAATAACATTCAAAATATAGACTTTGATGCAATGTATAACTTGTATGAATTATATTGTTCTTATAATTTATTGTCTTTACTTGAATTGTCTCAAACAAAAGTTCATTCTTTATATTGTAACAATAATAGCATAACTTATATCAATTTAAAAAATGGTATAGATCAAAATGTTCCGCCTGAATTCCCTGGAAATTACTGGGTAAATAATCCTCTTGCTTTTGTTTGTGCCGATTCTTTTGAAGTTAGTCAAATAGAATTCGTACTTATGCTTAATAATTATCCTGATACGGTTATTTCAACGGATTGCACCCTGTCTGTAAATGAAAATCAGTTAGTTAATGTGGTTAAATTGTATCCCAATCTAGCAAAAGATATTATAAGTATTAAAACTGACAGCCTTATAAAATCAATTCAGATGATTGATGTTCAAGGCAGGATTTTGGCAACAAAATTAATTCAGGAAAATGAGACTGCTTTCGATGTTTCATCATATTCTAATGGTATTTATTTCCTAAAAATTACTGCCGAAAATGGAATTAAAATCGAACGGTTTATTAAAAATTGATCTTTTTAGATTTTTATTTAAAATCCTCTTTTGAAGTTTTTATTTTGAATTGAGAATAGTACTTTTGCACATGCAACACAACGTACTTATTTTAGATTTCGGTTCGCAATACACACAACTTATTGCGAGAAGAGTTCGGGAATTAAATATATTCTGCGAAA
>NZ_JBDSMB010000132.1:0-4542 GCF_039916025.1 Flavobacterium sp. | reverse complement strand
GCCTAGAGCAATTAGTTTTTCAATCTCAATTCTATGGTTGCGATTGAGTCTTTTGTAAGCTGTTTTCATAACACAATTTTAAGTCATTTTTTGTCTTAAAAATTGCGTTAGATTCTTGATTCTGCGTGATGCTTGCCTATAACGTTCCGCTGCTTCTCGTCAGTTGCGAACTTCGGAACGAATTATTTTCCACTAAGATAAAAATTCTTGCGAAACGTGAACGTGAACTTACAACAAAACTCGCAATTGCGAGAAACGGCTGTTAGCAGTAGTACCTTTTTTATTTAAGATAAATTTCATTTTTCACATAAGTATTATTCAGCCAAAAACAATGTTTTGTGTATTCACTTTGGTTTGTTAATTTGTCTTTTTTCGGCAATTCATATGTGTCTAAAGCGTTTGTTGCGTGAGGACGAACGTGAGAAATAGAGCTAAATTTCTTGCTAGGAAAATTCGTGAAACGAATTTGCTTGCCTTTTTTATTAGTTTTTATTTCTTTTACGATTTCGCCTTTTGCAACAATTTGTTTTGTTTTTGTCCAAACTTTTTCAACTTCAATTAAGTCCAAATATGGCATATTCCAAAATTTTACTTTCTTCAAAACGAGTTTTTCGTTCTGAAATTGAAAGAAAACAAAAAGGAATTTATGCTCCAAAACATCTTTGAAATCCGAATCTTCCCAATCTTGATTTATAATTTCCTCGTACTTAAAATTTGGAAATGAAATATCTTCTTTTGGTAAATCATTTTCTTTTAAGCGGACTGTTTTTACAATAATTTCAGCTTTTTCAAATTCTTCAATTTCTTTATCAAGTTCAATTCCGAGAATTGCTTTGGTCAGATTTGCGTAAAAACTTTTGGCTTTTGTATTTATTTCTATTTTCAGAATTTTTACAATTTCTTGCTCGGTTTTCCCATAAAATGGTTTGAATTTAGAAATTACAATTTCTTCAATTGTTTGCTTTTTAGCAACTTGAATGTTTGGAATTAATTTTCCGTAAGTTTCTTTGCTTTCATTTGCAATGGACGCAATAATATGATTTACATAGCCTTGCTTAAAAGAATATGCTCTTTGTTTTGCAGGAATTTCAGAAAATGGTTGTTTCCTTACAGACAAAGCATTTGCACCTTTGGTGCAAGCTCCAAGATAAAAAGTGTCGCCTTCTGAAAGTTCATGTGCTTTTCCATCGGCTATTTTCTTCGTAATTAACTCCCAATCTTTCTTAATAATTTCTAAATCGGTAGATGGAAAACTCCATTCATCAACAAGTTTTATCAGGTAATCTAAAATGTCAAAGCCAGCTTGATGTAAATAGAATATCAAGAGAATGCTTGCATTCTTTTTGACAAAATCACTATTTTCAAAATTCTGATTAACAACATTAACGTAGTTAATGATGTTTAAAACTAATCGCTCTTTAGAGCGATATTCATTGTTTTTTAATTGTTTTAATGGCGAAGATTTTAACTCCATTCCAATTTGAGCAAAATCTGCTTCTGCCAAAGAGTTTGGCTCATAACCAAAATAAAATTTCTCTAAAACTTGTCCAAAGTTTCCTTTACCAGAATAGGAATGCTCCAAAACCTTTGGATCACAAACTTGTCTTAATGATTTACCTTTTAATTTTTTTGCATACTCAATAATAGAGTTTTTATCACTTGGATTATATGGTAACTTCATTGTTTATTTTTTGAGTTAATACAACACCAATTTTTTCTATAACTCCAACTACCAAAGCATTACCCATAAAAAACGCACGTTTGGTATCTGTAACTCCTTCAAATTTTGTGTGATTATCGGGAAACATATTTAGTCTTTCTAATTCAACTGGCGATAATCTTCTATATCCTTTTGCAGTTTTTATAACGTGTTTAAATCTTGACGCAGATTTTCCACCTTCGCCTGTTATAATTGTTCTTGATGGTTTGTCTAATGGATCAGGAAAAATCATTCCGCCTTCGCTGTAATTGTACTCAAAACCTTGAGAATTTTTTCTCATTTCTTTTTTTGCACCTTTTAAGTAAAACCATTTGTCTAAATCTTCCTCGTTAATGTAGAATTCCTCGGTTACTTCTCCGTTTTGGATTATGTCTTTAAGAATTGTGAATTTATCTTCATAACTTGGTTTAGTTTTGATTGTCGTAACAATTCCATCAATCATAATTCCTGTATTTTCAAACATTCCTGTTTTTCCATTTTTGTTGAAATTTTCTGAAATTTCAACAATATCTCCATTAAGTTTGAATTCATTTGGAAATAAAATGTTATCAGATTGAACAGGAAAAGCATTTGCCAAAGTTCCGTCTTTAAGTAACCAATCTGTTGAATTAGTTTCTTTTATTTCGTTGTAAATTGTTGAATTTTGAGAATATGCCAAAATGAAAATTCTTCTTCTTCTTTGTGGCATTCCGTATTCTGCTGCGTTTACAACACGCCATTCAACTGCGTAACCTAAATCATTTAAACTTTTTAGAATGATTGCAAAATCTCTTCCTCGTTGTCCTGATGGAGAAATTAAAAGTCTGTCAACATTTTCTAAAAATAAATATTTTGGTTTGTTTTCTTTTTCGCTTAAGATTTTGTGGATTGACCACCACAAAACACCTTTTTTTCCGATTA
This sequence comes from Flavobacterium sp., assembly GCF_039916025.1. Classification (GTDB taxonomy): domain Bacteria; phylum Bacteroidota; class Bacteroidia; order Flavobacteriales; family Flavobacteriaceae; genus Flavobacterium. The sequence continues at coordinate 1,922 of NZ_JBDSMB010000132.1, read as the reverse complement.
GTCCTTTGGAATTTTTTAGTGTCGTAGCAACAGAATAATCTTGACAAGGAAAACCTCCAACTAACAAATCGTGATCAGGAATTTCAGATATTTCAACTGTTGAAATATCTTTGTTTGAATGATTTTTTTTGTCCCAACGAGTTTCATAAACCATTGATGCGTGTTGCACTTTAGTTGATGGTTCCCATTGATTGCTCCAAACAACTTCGTATGGACTTTCAAAATCTTCTTTGTAATTTGATGATGCAGACTTGTTATTCCAACCCTCTAAACCAAGGCGAAAACCACCAACACCAGCAAACAACTCTACAACTTTTATTTTATTTTCCATCGTGAATAGTTTTTAAGTAAATTGCTTTTTCTTCTGCTACTTTTAGAACTTCTCCGATATTTTCTTCATAAAGAATTGAATTTGCAATTTGATCACTCAACCAACTTGTAATTAGTTTGTTTTTGTCTAAATCGTAAAATTCAGCAAATTTTTCAACTTGTTCTTTTGATGGTTTTCTTTCTCCACGCTCAAATTTACTAACGATGGCTTGGTCAATGTCAAGTGCAGAAGCTACTTGTCGTAGAATTAAGCCTTTGCTTTCTCTTTTGTTTTTAATAATATCTCCAAATGTTTCCATAAGACAAAATTTGTTTTGACAAAAATAGTCAAATTAATTTCAAAAACAATTTATTAGTGATTTTTTTTCGAGGATTTCTCGTTTTCTGTGGATTTTTTTTGGTATTACTGCTAACGTTCCGCCGCTTCTCGTCAGTTGCGAACTTCGGAACGAATTATTTTCTGTTAAAGATAAAAATTCTTGCGAAACGTGAACGTGAATTTACAACAAAACTCGCAATTGCGAGAAACGGCTGTTAGCAGCAGTTTTATTTAATTTTTATATTTTTTATTTGGTTTGGCTCAATTTTTTCTTCGTCATCCAACTTTTTCAAATAAGTTGAATTGAAAACAATTCTATCAGTTAGAATCCTGCCATCAAATAATTCAATGTCTATAGTTTGGTATCCCATTCCATGTTCAGGCAGATTTTCGAGATAAATAATAAATCTATCAGGAAGTTTTAATTGATTAGAATTTCCCATACTCTTTTTTTAATATATATGTTCCATCTGAGGTTCCTTTCTCAAAGTACGCTTCAATTCCACCTCCTGCGTGCTCAAAAGCAGGTTGTACAATTCCTTTTTGTAAAATATCTGTGCTTTTTGGACGAATATAAAATGCCCATTTTATTTCTTCATTGTTTGGTAATGCATATCTATCAATTGGCTCATCATTTGTTGAAACGCATTGTGTATAATCAAGTAGAGTTGTCGTAAATGAGCCAGGCTTTAGTTTGTTTTTTTCAAAATCAATTCTTTTATCATCTTCATAGGCTGATAATCTTACATAATAATCAGTACCATTTGCATATTCTTTTTGACTATCTGTTGCCCCTTTGCCTCCAGACTGTCTTTTACAATAAATTCTTTTATTTTCAGATAAAGCTATGTATTCACGAGTGGAACTATGGTCAAAAACTTTAATCGTATTAGTTTCTAACATAAGTTCTGTAGCAGTATTTAGCATTACTTTATACCCTTCAGTTACGACCAATCTTTTGTAAGTAAGGAAATGGGAATCTAATTCAATAGCTAAATCAGTATTATATACAATAAATTTTCTATTAAAATTCCTGTTGTATTGTGAAGCAGTAATAATTTGGTAACCCATACCAGTTTCTGGTTTTTCCAATAATGTTCGGGAATCTTGTGGATGAATTCGATATATCATAATTTCTAGGGAGTTCTGTAGCGTCCTGAAATAGGTTGACGTTTTTTTAATTAATTTTCAATTCAAATTTAGATAAATAATTTCTTTATTCCTACGATACGATTTATATGGCATATCGGCATTTAGATGCACGCTAATGGGC
>NZ_JBDSMB010000131.1:0-11406 GCF_039916025.1 Flavobacterium sp. | reverse complement strand
CACACTTTTTAACACTTTTATTTTTTAATTAGAATTATACGTGTTACTTTTGTTCATTATAATTATTATAATCTAATCAATTTTAAGTATGAAACATCTTAACAAATTATTCGTTGCTTTGGTAATGTTAGCTGGTCTCAGCTCACAAGCTCAAGACAGTAACAATCCTTGGGCGATCTCGTTTGGGGTTAACGCAGTAGATACTAGAGTAAGTGCTGCTTCTAAATTGGAAGACCAATTTTCTCAGTTCTTTAATGCTAAAGATAACTGGAACATTCTTCCATCTGTATCTTATTTAAACGTATCTAAATACGTAGGAAGTAATTTCTCTTTTGGAGTTACCGGATCTATTAACAAGATAACTAGATATGTAGTGCCACGAGTTGGTGAAGGTCCATACACAGTAGTTAATCCTGGAGATTTGAGTTATTATGCAGCAGATGCAGTAATCAACTATAGCTTAATGAGCTTAGTTAAATCTAAAACAATTGATCCTTCAATCCATATTGGTGGAGGTTATACTTGGATTGGTGATGAAATGCATGCTGGTACATTAAACGCAGGTTTAGGTTTAACTTATTGGTTTACTGAAATGATAGGTTTATCTTGGCGTTCTACATACAAACAATCTTTCGAAGATTTACGCGAGGATATGCCATCGCATATGCAACACTTTGCTGGTGTTACTTTCAAATTTGGAGGAAAAGATACAGACGGTGATGGAATCTATGATAAAGATGATGCTTGTCCATTGGTTGCTGGTTTAAAACAATTCAACGGATGTCCTGATACAGACGGTGATGGAATTACAGACGCTAGTGATGCTTGTCCAGATGTTGCTGGTCCAGCTGAGTTTAACGGATGTCCTGATACTGACGGTGATGGAATAGCTGATAAAGATGATGCTTGTCCAGATGTAGCTGGTTTAAAATCTTTAAATGGTTGTCCTGATTCTGATGGTGACGGAGTTACTGACAAATCAGACAAATGTCCAGATGTTGCTGGTCCAAAAGAAAACGCAGGTTGTCCTTGGCCAGACAGAGATGGAGATAAAGTTTTAGACAAAGATGACAAATGTCCAGATGTAGCTGGTACTGTTGCTAACAATGGTTGTCCAGAAGTTAGTGAAGAAGTTATCAAAAGATTAAATGACTATGCTAAAACTATCTTGTTTGATAGCGGTAAAGCTTCATTTAAACAACAAACTTACCCAGTATTACAAGCTATGGTTGCTATCTTGAAAGAGTATCCAAATTCTAACTTCTCTATTGAAGGTCACACAGATAGTGATGGTACAGATGCTTACAACCAAAAATTGTCTGAAGACAGAGCTGGTGCAGTTAAAAGCTACTTGATTGAAAGTGGTATTGCTGCAGACAGATTATCTTCAATTGGTTTCGGTGAATCTAAACCAATCGATACTAATAAAACGAAAGCTGGTAAAGCTAACAACAGAAGAACAGAAGTAAAATTAGTAAAATAATTTTCTCTAAATAATTTAAGAAACGCCTCGATTTATCGGGGCGTTTTTTTATTTTTATAGAATGTCAAAACCAACGTTTCTTTATCAGCTTGCTCAGGAAATTTTAAAATCCCAAAGCTTCGGAACCGATACCTTATCGGAGTTGACCATTATCCTTCCCAACAAAAGAGCCAAAGTCTTTTTGCTTGATGAATTAAAAAAATTGGTTTCCAATAATGTCTTTGCACCTGAAATAATCAGCATCGAAGATTTTATTCAGGATATTGCAGGAATTCGTTCGGTTGATAGTGTCGAATTGTTATTTGAGTTTTATGAAGTTTATCTTTCTCTAACCGAAAAAGACAAACAGGATTCCTTTGAAAACTTTGCCAATTGGGCAAAAACCTTACTTCAGGATTTTAATGAAATAGACCGCTATCTTTTAGACCCAAATAAGATTTTAAAATATCTTGAAGACATCAAGGAAATCGAACATTGGTCAGTTGACGTAGATAAAAGAACAGATTTGATAGAAAAGCATTTGCTTTTTTGGAAAAAACTGCCGGGCTATTACCATTCATTGTATCAGCATTTATTGAATAAAGGCATTGGTTATCAAGGATTAATTTATCGCGAAGCCGAAAAAAATCTAGATCATTTCTCTGAAAATAATAACGATAAACAATTTGTTTTTGCGGGTTTCAATGCACTAAACCAAGCCGAAGAAAAAATCATACAGCATCTTTTAGCGCTTGACGTTGCCAAAATCTATTGGGATATTGACGAAACTTTGCTTAACGATTCTTTTCATGACGCCGGATTATTTCAGCGAAAGTTTAAGTCGGAATGGATTTATTATAAAACACATCCATACGAATGGATTTCAAACGATTTTAAAGCCGAAAAGAACATTCATGTCATTGCCACTTCAAAATCCATTGGACAAGCTAAAATAGCGGGCAGTATCATCGAAAAACAAGCCGAGAAAGGAAATCTTCAGAATGTGGCGCTAGTGCTGGGAGAAGAAAGCTTGTTGCTGCCAATGTTGTATTCACTTCCGGCAAATGTTGATGCGCTGAATATCACTATGGGCTTTTCAAGCAAGAACAATCCAGCGCAATTACTGATTGCCAAATTGTTTAAACTTCACACCAATGCGATAACGAGAAATCCGTCAGCTTATGTGATGTATTACAAAGATGTGCTCGATGTTTTGACACATCCGCTTATCGAACCTTATGTAAATGCCAACGAATTGGTTTCGATAATCAATAAAAACAACTATTCTTTTATTACACATAAAAAACTCGAAGAGCTTTACGCCAAAAGCGATGAGTTGTTTTCACTATTGTTCCAAAAATGGGATTCAGGTTCTGTAACTGTTTTAGAAAACATTTCTCAAATTCTGCTGAAAATCAAAGGCAATCTGAGTTACGAAAACGAAGAAGAAAAGATTACAAATGCTTTTGTGTATTCGATTTTTAAAGTCATCAACAAAATGATTTCTTATTTCTCGGAACATGATTCGATAAACGACCTTAAAACATTACAGGCTATTTACAAGCAGGTAATTGATGTTGCCGAAGTTTCTTTTGAAGGCGAGCCTTTGAGCGGTTTGCAGGTTATGGGTGTTTTAGAAAGCCGCGTTTTGGACTTTGAAACGGTAATCATCACGTCGGTAAATGAAGGTAAATTTCCGGCAGGAAAAACGACAAATTCGTTTATTCCGTATGATGTAAAACTGCAGTATGGTTTGCCAACCTACAAAGAGAAAGACGCCATTTATACTTATCATTTCTATCATTTGTTGCAACGAGCGACAAACATTTATTTAATTTATAATTCCGATAGCCAGGGTTTTGATGCTGGCGAAAAAAGTCGTTTCATCACGCAGTTGGAAATCGAAAAGCAACCCAATCACAACCTGACATTTCAATATTATAATCCGGATGTACCTAATATTGCGCATCAACCGATTGTTGTTCCAAAAACAGAAAGCGTCATGGTTCGCTTACGCGAAATCGCAGATAAGGGATTTTCGCCATCGTCATTGACAACTTATATCCGCAATCCGATTCAGTTTTATTTTCAACGTGTTTTGCGTATTTCTGAAACCGATGAGGTTGAGGAAAACATTGCAGTGAATACTTTGGGAACCATTATTCACGGCACTTTGGAAGAATTATACAAACCAACTATTGGACGGCTTTTGACTATTGAAGATATCAAAAATTGTATTTCTAAAATAGACGATGAGGTTTTAAATCAATTCAAAAATGTCTATAAAGAAGGTGAAATCAAAAAAGGAAGAAACCTGTTGGCCTTTGAAGTCGCCAAGCGAAATGTGCTGAACTTTCTGAAAACAGAATTAGAGTCAATAGAAAAAGAAGGCGATGAAATTCAGATCATCTCTTTGGAAACTACTTATGAAAGAGTTTTAACAAATGCTCGTTTGCCTTTTCCAGTTTTGATAAAAGGAAACGTAGACCGAATCGAACTTCGCAACGGAAAGATTAGAATCGTTGATTATAAAACTGGGAAAGTTGACAAAAACAATGTTATTCTAAAAGACTGGAATGGCTTAACTGAAGACATTAAAAACGACAAAATAATTCAGGTTTTGGCGTATGCTTTTATGTATGAAGAACAAGCAAATAATCGGGATATGGAAGCGGGAATTATCTCTTTTAAAAATTTAAAAACTGGATTTTCACCATTCAAATTCAGACCCGAAAAAGACATTCCACAGTTTATTTCAGCCGAAATCATGGAAAGCTATTTGGAACAAATTGTGATTTTACTACAGGAAATTTTGAATGTTGATATTCCTTTTGAGGAGAAAATTTAACCACAAAAGAAACAAAAGTAAAAATAGAAAAGAAACATGGAATTGACAAAATCATATTTAAAAGATTTGACCTATCAAATAAATGGCGCTGCAATTGAAGTTCATAAATTTTTAGGGCCAGGATTATTGGAAAGTATTTATCACAAATGTCTTAAAAGAGAATTGGATTTTAGAGGCATTTCATATCAATCAGAATTACTTGTTCCAATTAATTTTAAAGGATTAGAGGTTGATACTAATCTGAGATGTTATTTTTTTGTTGAAAATTGTATTGTTTTAGAATTAAAATCAGTTGAGGCTCTTGCTCCAATACATCAAGCACAACTACTAACTTATATGAAGTTACTTCAAGCTCCAAAAGGAATTTTGTTTAATTTCAATTCTGTTAACCTATATAATGAAGGGCAACAAACATTAGCCAATGAATATTTCAAGGATTTAGAAGAGTAACCTTTTGTTTTCTTTTGTTTCTTTTGTGGTTAAAAATTATTTAATCTTCTTTAAAAAATCGACCAAAACTTTCTTCAGTTCTGTTTCGTTTTCAATGTGTGACATATGCCCGTCGGGGAAAGTCGTCAGTTCCACTTTGGTTCCTTCAATTTGGTCCACGTTTTCTTCGTAAATCAAAACACCATCTTTTTTTCCCAAAACCAACTGAATAGGATAAGGCGCAAAATGCAGCAGCACTTCACGGTCTTTTCTGATTTTCATGCCTTCGAGTGAAGCCACAATTCCCTGAAGCGGAGTTTTTAAAGCCTGGATTTTTACTTTCTCAATTTCTTTGGCTAATCGTTCACGGTTGTCTTCGCTAAATAAATTCGCAATCGACATCCGCACAAAGTTGGTGTAGTTTTGTTTTACCGCTTTAATGGCTCGGTCGCGATTGGTTTTTCGTTCTTGACTGTCAGCGCGCGCTGTCGAGTTTAAAAGAAACAAGCCTTTTATATAATCGGGATAAATTTCGGCGAAAGCCAAAGCCACATAACCGCCGAGTGAATGACCAACCAAAACTATCTTTCTGATTCGGAGTGAAATCAAAACAGCAAAAACCATATCAGCCTGGTCTTCCATTACGTGAACATAACCAAGACAATCTGTTTCGCCATGACCTAATAAATCGATAGTAATGACACGATGATTTTTAGTAAGTATGGAAATGTACTTATCCCACATGGTTTTGTTTTCCAAAAAACCGTGCAATAAAACAACAGCAGTTCCTTTACCTTCGTCGGTATAAGAGACTTTTGTGTTTTTGAAGATGAGTTGTTTCATGGAGTCAAAAATAAGGTTTAGCCACGAATACACGAATATTTGTTGATAAAAAAACGACCCACAAAAGTGAGCCGTCTTTATTCTTTTCTCTTTGTTCTTTTTTCTAACTAAGAATTCATTATCGATTCAATTTCCTCCACTTCAATTGGAATATTGCGCATCAGGTTGAAAGGTTCGCCTTTTTCTTGAATCACGACATCGTCTTCAATACGGATTCCAAAACCTTCCGCCGGAATATAAATTCCAGGTTCAACCGTGAAAACCATATTGGCTTTCATTGGTTCGTGCAGCAATCCATAATCGTGTGTGTCTAATCCCATATGATGTGATGTTCCATGCATGAAATATTTTTTATACGCCGGCCAATCCGGGTTTTCGTTTTGTACATCAGCTTTGTCAATCAATCCCAAACCAAGCAGTTCGGAAGTCATTACTTTACCAACTTCCACATGATATTGTTTCCAGAAATTACCAACAGTCAGCATTTTTGTAGCTTCGTTTTTAACACGCAAAACCGCATTATAAACCTGCTTTTGTCTGTCGGTAAACTTTCCTGAAACCGGAACCATTCGCGTCATATCACTGGAATAATTAGCGTATTCGGCACCAACATCAAGCAAAATCAAATCGCCCGCTTTACATTGCTGGTTGTTTTCGATATAATGCAACACATTGGCGTTGTTTCCCGAAGCAATGATTGGCGTATACGCAAAACCTTTGGAGCGATTTCTCAGGAATTCATGCGCAAATTCAGCTTCGATTTCATATTCAGCCACATTTGGTTTTACAAACTGCAACACTCTGCGGTATCCTTTTTCGGTAATATCACAGGCAGTTTGAATCAAATCAAGTTCTTCACTTTCTTTTATAGAACGGATACGTTGCAAAATTGGATTTGATTTTTCTACTTTGTGCGCAGGATAGTTTTCTTTCCACCATTTTACAAAACGCGCTTCACGGGTTTCGGTTTCAATCGCGGCACGATAATGCTCGTTGGTGTTGATATACATCGTTTCGGCGTAAGCCATAACTTCTTTCAACGTCTTATGGAAATCCTGAAGCCAAATCACCGATTTGATTCCGGAAACTTCAAAAGCTCGGTCTTTGGTTAGTTTTTCACCTTCCCAAATTGCAATGTGTTCGTTGGTTTCCTTAAGGAATAATATTTCTTTCAAATGCTCATAAGGTGCATCAGGGAAAAGCAGCAATACGCTTTCTTCCTGGTCAACGCCCGATAAATAAAATATATCTCTGTGTTGCTCAAACGGCAATGAGCTGTCAGCCGAAACTGGATAAATATCATTGGAATTAAAAACAGCAACGCTGTTGGGTTTCATTTGTGCCGTGAATTTTGCTCTGTTTTTAATGAACAAATCTCGGTCTATTTGGTGGTATTTCATTTTTTATGTGATTAGTAAATAGTAATTAGTGATTAGCCAAAAAGCAATAGTACAAAGCTAAGCAAACCAGTAAATCAAATGCTAGCCAAATGGCGTTATTTTATTTTTTAGCTAAAAAGTTGCCATCAATGATTAAAAGTTTAACACCATTCGAAGAAAATGAGCGATGTGAACTCAGTTCGTCGGAAACGATATACGTCATGCCTTTTGATAATTTAAAAATTTCACCGCTTTGCAATTCACTTTCAAATTCGCCTTCTAAACAATGAACAATATGACCTTTACTACACCAATGATCCGCCAGATAATTTTTAGAATATTCTACTATACGCATTCTGATTCCGTCAAATTGAAGCGTTTGCCAAAAAGCCGTTCCTGTTTCGCCAACATGCTCTGTTTTGGGAACGTTATCCCAGTTTATGGAAGTAAAATAGATGTTATTCATTAGTTGATGTTTTTTCTAATTCGACTCATATGCCGCGTTGAAATTCCGAGAAATGAAGCTAGATAATGCAAAGGCACTTCCTGCAATAATTTAGGTTCGGTGAGAAGTAGTTTTTTATAACGTTCTTCAGGAGTTAGTGTCAATAAATCAATGCGATAATCATCAATAAGGCAAATTTGTTTTTCGATTAAATCGTAATAAAACTTATGAAATGCCATATTGTTTTCAATCAGATTTTTAAAGGTTTTTAAATCTACAATCCACAATTCACAATCTACAATGGCTTTAATGCTTTTACGTGATGGTGTTTTGTTTAGAAAGCTATATAAAGAAGAAGTGAATGAATTTCGCAGTGCTAAATAAGTGGTTTTTTCTTCATCAAGAATATCAATAGCATGCTGCAAAATTCCGCTTTCAACAAAGCAAAAATAATTGCAGACTTCACCTTCTTTAACAAAAAACTCATTCTTTTTTAGATTCAGTTTCTGAAAAGACCTGATAATTTCTTCCTGGTTTTTTTCAGAATCTTTGGCAGTGGCAGTTTTAATAAATTGGGAAAACATTCTGATTGGATTTTGTACTCAAATGTAATAAAAATAGTTTTTTGCCGTTATCTGTAATAGAAATCGATTAAATTCGACACGAAATAAATCAACCAAATTGAATAAGATGAAAAAACCATATATCGTTTTGCTGCTGTTAATTACTATGGCTACTTTGTATTCCTGCAGTAGCGATTCAGGCAGTGAGCCTATGTTGATTGTCAAATTTCAATTCGATCCGAACCAGGCAAGACTCAACAATTTAGGACAACCTACAACGGTTGCTGCCGGAAATGCTGCGCAAACGCCGGTTTTTAATTTGATTTCTTCACATTATTTAGAATTGGCACCAAATGCTAATACACAACTTGGGCAAGGACAAATTCTATATCACGCTCCGGAAACCACTCTTGGCGGTAGCAATGCGATAGATTTTGATCAATCAAGAATTGTTACTCAGGGCGAAACCTTTCTGAAAATTCCTTTGAGTCAGGTTGCTGCCGGAAGTTATGAATGGATGCGTGTTTCGTTGTCATATCAAAATTATCAAATCAATGTACGCGCAGCAAATGGAAATGATTATGCCGGAACTTTAGCCAGTTTTGTTGGCTTCAACAACTATATAACTTCTTTTGATGTAGACAATACGACTTTTCCTGTAAACGCAAACAGAGCACAGGGATACTGGGCATTTGCTTTGAATGATTATCCATATTCTAGTTCAGGGCAAGCACCACCAGGCTCGACAACAGTGCCAAACCCAATTTCGACAACATCGCCAATACCTGCCGGTTCATGTGTTGTTACGGGAAGATTTGCCAGCAATTTAGTGATTGACGGTACCGAAACTAATGATGTAGTAATTACATTGACACTTTCTAACAACAACAGTTTTGAATGGCATGAAGTAAATGCTGATGGGAAATATGAGCCTTCTGCCAACGAGAATGTTGTTGACATGGGATTGCGTGGTTTGGTTCCCACTTACGTGAAGTAATCAACGACTTTCAGGTTCACTTTAAATTCATTATAAATTATAACGAAAAGGTTGTAGTTAATAGCAAATAGCCGTATTTTTGTGTGATTTTTTTAAATAAATTACACAATCTTATGGCAAAATCTTCCGTTTTGGGCTCGTCCATTGCAAAAAAAGTTGCTATGGCACTTTCCGGGCTTTTCTTAATTTCATTTTTAGCACTACACGTTTCCATCAATTTAACCTCAGTATTTAGTGAAGAAGTATTCAATGAATGTTCTGATTTCATGGGTTATAATCCATTAATTCAATACGTGATGCAGCCAATTTTAGCTTTTGGTGTTGTGTTTCACTTTGTAATGGGAATGGTGTTAGAGTATAGGAACAATGCTGCGAGACCAATCAGTTATGCCAAAAATAACGGTTCGGCAAACTCTTCGTGGGCATCGAGAAATATGATTATTTCAGGTTTGGTTGTATTAGCTTTCCTTGGATTGCACTTTTACGATTTCTGGTTTCCGGAAATAGCTTATAAATATGTTGAAGCAAATCCACAAGATCCAACGAGATACTATGGTGAATTGGTTCATAAATTCGAAAGTCCGGTTCGAACAGGTTTGTATTGCCTGGCTTTTGTGTTGTTATTTTTACACTTATGGCACGGTTTCAACTCTTCAATGCAATCGGTTGGATTTAATAATAAATTTTCGAGAGCACTTCATAAACTAGGATATGCATTTGCAATAGTAGTCCCATTCGGATTCATTTTTATTGCATTGTTTCATTATTTTAATCATTAATTTCAAGTCATAGATGAAACTAGATTCAAAAATACCAGAAGGTCCAATCTCGGACAAATGGACCGATTATAAAGATCATTTAAAATTAGTTGCGCCTAATAACCGACCGAAAATTGATGTAATTGTGGTTGGAACCGGTTTGGCCGGAGCTTCTGCTGCAGCTTCATTGGGAGAAATGGGATATAATGTTAAAGCATTCTGTTTCCAGGATTCACCAAGAAGAGCACATTCAATCGCTGCTCAAGGTGGAATCAATGCAGCAAAGAATTACCAAAATGATGGTGACAGTACTTACAGATTATTTTACGATACGATAAAAGGAGGCGATTACAGAGCACGTGAGGCGAACGTTCACCGTTTAGCTGAAGTATCTGCCAATATCATTGACCAATGTGTGGCTCAGGGTGTTCCTTTTGCCCGTGATTATGGCGGAATGTTGGATAACCGTTCCTTTGGTGGAACCCAATTACAACGTACATTTTATGCCGCGGGACAAACAGGACAACAATTGCTGCTTGGAGCTTATTCGGCTTTATCAAGACAAATCGGATTAGGAAGAGTACAACAATTCAACCGTCACGAAATGCTTGACTTAGTTAAAGTTGACGGAAAAGCACGCGGAATAATTGCACGTAATTTGATTACAGGAGAATTGGAAAGACATTCGGCTCACGCTGTTGTCATTGCTACCGGTGGATATGGAAATGTTTATTTCCTTTCTACAAATGCGATGGGAAGCAATGTTACAGCTGGTTGGAAAATCCACAAAAAAGGCGCGTTGTTCGCAAATCCTTGTTTTGTTCAGATTCACCCAACGTGTATTCCGGTTCACGGAGTCAACCAATCAAAACTTACTTTGATGTCGGAATCATTGCGTAACTCAGGTAGAATTTGGGTACCAAAAAAGAAAGAAGATGCAGAAGCAATTCGGGCAGGTCAATTAAAACCAACACAAATTACGGAAGATAACAGAGATTATTTCTTAGAAAGAAGATATCCTGCTTTTGGAAACTTAGTGCCACGTGATGTAGCATCAAGAGCTGCAAAAGAACGTTGCGACGAAGGATTTGGAATTGAAGCGAATGACACCAATGAAGGCGTTTATTTAGATTTCTCTACCGAAATTCAAAGCAAAGGAAAGCAAACAGCTTACGCAAAAGGGAATCATAATCCAACAGCTGATGAAGTTACCAAATTAGGAAAACAATGGCTGGAAGAAAAATATGGTAACCTTTTCGCGATGTATGAAAAGATCACCGATGAGAATCCATACGAAACTCCAATGAAAATCTATCCTGCGGTTCACTATACTATGGGTGGCGTTTGGGTTGATTATAATTTGCAGTCAACAATTCCAGGTTGTTTCGTTGCCGGAGAAGCTAATTTTTCTGACCACGGAGCAAACAGACTTGGAGCTTCGGCTTTGATGCAGGGATTGGCTGATGGTTATTTTGTATTGCCATACACGGTTTCAAACTATTTAGCAGACGAAATCAGAACCGGAAAAATTTCAACTGATTTACCTGAATTCGCAGAAGCAGAAAACAGCGTAAAAGAAACAATCAATAAATTCCTGAACAACAACGGTTCTAAAACGGTTGACCATTTCCACAAAAGACTTGGTTTGATTATGTGGAACAAAGTTGGAATGGGAAGAAATG
>NZ_JBDSMB010000130.1:0-20986 GCF_039916025.1 Flavobacterium sp. | reverse complement strand
ATCGGATTAGGTTCAGCAAGCAAAAATGCCCGGCCAATTTTAGAAAAAGTAAAAATTTTACATTTGTTCGATGCCATTGTAGATGGAAATGACGTAACCAATGCAAAACCAGACCCTGAAGTTTTTCTCAGAGCTGCGAAATTACTAAATGCAACCAACGAGAATTCTATGGTTTTTGAAGACTCAGTAGCCGGAATTCAGGCGGCTAATATTGCAAATATGACAAGTATCGGAATTGGAGATGAGAGGATTTTACACGAAGCAAAATACAATTTTAAAGATTTTACCTTTATGGATACTTCTTTTATTGAAGCATTTATAAACTAAAATTGAATGATAAAAGGAAAAAGAAAATGAATCAAGATTATATCAAACCAGACAACTGGTCAATTATAGAAGAAGGATTTGACTTTGATCAAGTTAAATCATCCGAAAGCTTATTCAGCATCGGAAACGGTGCTATGGGACAGCGTGCCAATTTTGAAGAATATTATTCTGGAGAAACATTCCAGGGAAGTTATATCGCCGGAGTTTATTATCCGGACAAGACCAAAGTGGGTTGGTGGAAAAACGGATATCCCGAATATTTTGCCAAAGTCTTAAACGCTCCAAACTGGATTGGAATCAATATCGAAATCAATGGTGAAAACCTGGATTTAGCAGCTTGCAAAGAAGTGAAAAAATTCCGTCGCGAACTGAATATGAAAGAAGGAATCTACGATCGCTCTTTCGAAGCAACGTTGCAAAACGGAACTCAAATTTCGGTAAATGTTCGTCGTTTTCTTTCTTTAGATTTGGATGAGGTAGGTGTTATCAATTATGAAATTACACCTCTGAATAATGATGCCAAAATAGTTTTCAAACCTTATGTTGATGCCGGAGTTCACAACGAAGATGCCAACTGGGAAGAAAAATTCTGGGAACCATTAAATGTTAAAAATTCAGGAAACGAAGCTTTTGTTACAGCAAGAACTTTCAAAACACATTTTACTGCGACAACTTTTATGCAAAACAGCATTTTATTAAATGCTGAAAACCTGAAACTTTCTCCTTCAAATGTGGAAGCTACTAAAGATAAAGTTCAGTTTACTTATGAAGTCTCGGCAGCAAATGGCCAAACTGCTTCAATACAAAAATTAGGCGGTTATACCGTTTCGACAAATCATAAAGATACCCAAGTTGCGGCTCAAAATATTATTGCAAAAGCATTATCTGTTGGTTACGACCAATTATGGAATGACCAAATTGATGCCTGGGCAAAAATCTGGGAAATGAGCGACATCACTATCGATGGGGATGTAAAAGCTCAACAGGGAATTCGTTTCAATATTTTCCATTTAAATCAAACTTATTTAGGTAAAGATTCCCGTTTGAATATTGGTCCAAAAGGTTTTACCGGCGAAAAATATGGCGGTTCCACTTATTGGGATACCGAAGCGTATTGCATTCCATTTTATATGGCAACCAAAGACCAGCAAGTGGCGAGAAATCTTTTAGCGTATCGTTACAACCAATTGGATAAAGCGATTGAAAACGCAGGCAAATTAGGCTTTACAAATGGCGCTGCATTGTATCCAATGGTTACGATGAATGGTGAAGAATGCCACAACGAATGGGAAATTACATTCGAAGAAATTCACAGAAATGGTGCAATAGCTTTTGCCATTTTCAACTATTATAGATTTACCGGAGATTACTCATACATTCCGGAAAAAGGATTGGAAGTATTAATCGGAATTGCGCGTTTCTGGCACCAAAGAGCAACGTTCTCCACCTATAGAAATCAATATGTAATTCTTGGAGTTACAGGTCCAAATGAATACGAAAACAACGTAAACAATAATTTCTATACAAACTATTTAGCTAAATGGTGTATCAATTACGCGGTTGAACAAATCGAGCGTGTAGAAAAAGAATATAGTTCAGATTTTGCCCGAATCAGCAGCAAAGTCAAATTAGATGCTACCGAAATCCAGCACTGGAAAAAAGTCGCTGACCATATGTATTTCCCATTTTCGGAAGAGCATGATGTCTATCTGCAGCAAGATGGTTTCTTAGATAAAGAATTAGTTAAAGTCCACGATTTAGATAAATCACAGCGACCAATCAATCAAAAATGGTCTTGGGACAGAATCCTGCGTTCGCCATATATAAAACAGGCTGATACATTACAGGGATTCTATTTCTTTGAAGATCATTTCACCAAAGAACAACTGGAAAAACATTTCGATTTCTACGAACCTTTTACCGTTCATGAAAGTTCACTTTCGCCTTGCGTTCACTCAATTCAGGCGGCAACTTTGGGTAGAATGGAACAGGCTTATACATTCTATTTAAGAACTTCGCGTTTGGATTTAGATGATTATAACAAAGAAGTTGAAGAAGGATTGCATATCACATCGATGGCCGGAACCTGGATGAGCATTGTTGAAGGTTTTGGCGGAATGCGTGTAAAAGATGATACGCTACATTTCGAGCCAAGAATTCCAAAAGAATGGAATGGCTATTCATTCAAAATCAATTTCAGAAACCAGACTCTAAAAGTTTCTGTTCACCAAAAAGAAACAAACTTTTCTTTGGAAGGCGAAAATTCTATCACCGTTTTTGTAAACGGAAAAGAAGTTTTGGTAGAGCCAAATAGTTTGGTAACCGTTTAAAAAATATAACCCAAACCCTTTCGGAAATAATCTGAAAGGGTTTTTTATTTCTAACCTATTATGAAAAAATTACTTTTCTTTTTCCTGATTTCAGTTTCGGCTTTCGCCCAAATCGACCGTGTTGAACCACCTTTTTGGTATGCCGGAATGAATTTATCCAGTGTACAAATTATGTTTTATGGCAAAAACATTGCACAATATGATGTTGCAGTTTCCAATAATGTCGTCATCGAAAACATCAAAAGAACGGAGAATCCAAACTATGTTTTTGTAACTATCGATACTAAAAAAGTAGCGGCTTCCGAATTGACATTTAGTTTCAAAAGCAAAAACAAAGTTGCGTTTACCAAAGCCTATTCGATTAAAGCAAGAAGAGAAAATTCCAAATTCCGAAAAGGTTATGATAGTTCAGATATGATTTATTTGATAATGTCTGATCGTTTCGCCAACGGAAATCCAAACAATGACAGCGACAAATCGGTTACTGAAAAAGCGGACAGAAATAACAAAAACGGAAGACACGGTGGCGATATTGAAGGAATCATCAAGAATTTAGATTATATAAAAGAACTCGGAGCAACAGCCGTTTGGCCAACGCCGCTTTGTGAGGATAACGATGCCAAAGGTTCGTATCATACTTACGGACAATCGGACGTTTATAAAGTCGATCCGCGTTTTGGAACCAATGAAGATTATTTGCGATTAAGTGCCGAATTGCACAAACGAGGCATGAAAAACATCATGGACTATGTCACCAATCATTGGGGTTGGCAACATTGGATGTATAAAGATTTGCCAACGTATGATTGGGTTCATCAATTCCCAGGTTACTCGCAATCAAACTACAGAATGACAACGCAATTTGACCCAAATGCTTCTGAAATTGATGCCAAAAACTGTATGGATGGCTGGTTTGTGCCTTCGATGCCCGATTTGAATCAGTCGAATCCTTTGGTTTTAAAATACCTGACACAGAATGCCATTTGGTGGATTGAATATGCCGATTTGGATGGTTTCCGTGTGGATACCTATTCATATAATGACAAAGACGGAATTTCAAAATGGACAAAAGCGATTACAGATGAATATCCAAATTTCAATATTGTTGGTGAAGTCTGGATGCACAATCAGGCACAAATGGCGTATTGGCAAAAAGACAGTAAAATTGGTGCTATCGAAAGTTACAATTCCTATTTACCAAGCGTAATGGATTTTACGTTGCATGATGCTTTTGGTTCTGTTTTTAATGAAGACAAAGGCGAATGGGACAAAGGAATGATTAAGGTTTACGACAATTTCACCAATGATTTCCTGTATCCAAACATAAATAATATGTTGGTTTTTGCTGAAAATCACGACACCAATCGTTTTAATGAAGCCTATAAAAAAGATTTCAAAAAATATCAGATGGCAATGACTTTATTGGCAACAATCCGTGGAATTCCACAGTTGTATTATGGTTCCGAAATTGGTATGGATGGCGATAAAGGAAAAGGCGACGGCGATATCCGTCATGATTTTCCGGGTGGCTGGAATGGTGATAACAACAATGCTTTCACTAAAACCGGAAGAACCGAAGATCAAAATAAATTCTATGATTTCACAGCCAAATTATTCAACTGGAGAAAATCGAAAGATGTGATTCATTTCGGAAAAATGAAACATTATATTCCCGAAAATAATGTGTATGTTTATTTCCGTTACAACGAAAAAGAAACCGTGATGGTTGTTATCAATAACAGTAACGAAACACAGACTTTCAAAACAAATCGCTTTGCAGAAAGCATCCAAAATCACCAAAACGGAAATGACATATTATCCGGAAAAAAAGTTGATTTGAAAAATGATATTACTATCGAATCAAAATCTGTTCTTGTATTAGAATTAAAATAATTTATGAAAAAACTACTTTTATTATTACTGATTACAACTGTTTCATTTGCACAAAATGCAAACAGAAAATACCTTTCGCATAGCTGGAAAAACAATATTTTGGAAATTAAGACTTCTGATGGTTCTTATCTGATAAAACCATATTCAGATAAAATTGTTGAAACTTCTTTTGTTCCTACTGACGAAACTTTCAATCCAACTTCAAGCGCGGTTGTAAAAACTCCGGAAAAAGGTTGGGGCAGTTTTACTAAAACTGACAACTCGCTTACGCTGCTAACGAAAGGAATCACTGTGGTCGTCAATAAGTCTCCATTCAAAATTACTTATTCAAATCAGGGAAAAGTACTGCTGTCTGAAAAATCAGGCTATACCAAAGTCAACGATTCTACAGAAACTATATCATTCAATCTTGACAATTCTGAAGTTCTTTATGGTGGTGGCGCACGAGCTTTAGGAATGAATCGTCGAGGTAATCGTCTGCGATTGTATAACAGAGCACATTATGGTTACGAAACCAATGCCGAGCTGATGAATTTCTGTATTCCGTTAGTTTTGTCGTCTAAATTGTATGCGGTTCACTTTGATAATTCCGCAATTGGTTATTTGGATTTGGACAGCAAAAAAGACAACACACTAACTTATGAAACCATATCAGGAAGAAAGACTTATCAGGTTATAATTGGTGATAATTGGACCGATTTAGTATCAAATTATACTGATTTGACTGGAAAACAACCTTTGCTGCCACGTTGGTCATTGGGTAATTTTGCCAGTCGTTTTGGATATCATTCCCAGGAAGAAGTTGAAAATACGATTAAGAAATTCGAACAAAACAATGTTCCTGTTGATGCGATAATTTTAGATTTATATTGGTTTGGAAAAACCATCAAAGGCACTATGGGAAATCTGGAATGGGACAAAGATAATTTTCCTAAACCCGATAAAATGATTTCCGATTTGCATGCTAAAGGAATAAAAACCATTTTGATTACCGAGCCATTTATACTAACAACCTCATCAAAATGGCAGGAAGCAGTAGACAAAAAAGTATTAGTAACCGATAAAACAGGAAAGCCAGCCATTTGGGATTTTTATTTTGGAAATACCAGCGTTGTTGATATTTTTAAACCTGAAGGAAAAGATTGGTTTTGGAATGTTTACAAACGATTAATAAATCAAGGCGTTGGCGGAATGTGGGGCGATTTGGGTGAACCCGAAGTTTTCCCATCCAAAGTTATAACGGCTGGCGGAAAAGCGGATGAAGTCCATAATATTTACGGACACAATTGGGCCAAATTAATAGCCGACGGTTATAAAAAGGATTTCCCAACACAACGTCCATTTATTTTAATGCGTGCCGGATATTCAGGTTCACAACGTTTCGGAATGGTACCCTGGAGCGGTGATGTAAGCAGAAGTTGGGGTGGATTGCAAAGTCAGATGGAAATTGCGCTGCAAATGGGAATCCAGGGATTGGGTTATATGCACTCTGACCTTGGCGGATTTGCAGGCGATTATTTTGATAATGAATTATATCTGCGTTGGTTGCAATATGGTGTTTTCAATCCAATATTCCGTCCGCATGCGCAGGAAGAAGTTTCTTCTGAAGTTGCCCGAAAAGACATTGTCACTTTGGCAAAAGCTAAAAAATTAGTGGAATTGCGTTATCAATTAATGCCATATAATTACACCTTGTCTTTTGATAACAATCAAAAAGGAACGCCATTAATGCGTCCGTTGTTTTTTGAAGAACCGGATAATAAAAACTTAACAACCGTTGCAGGAACCTATTTCTGGGGAAATGACTTTTTGGTTACGCCAATTACAAAAGCTGCCGTAACTTCTACTTCCGTTTATTTTCCAAAAAGCAGCAATTGGTTTGATTTTTATACAGGAGAAAAACATTCGGCAGGAACAACTGAAAATGTAAAAGTTAACGAAGATAATATCCCAACATTTGTGCGTGGCGGAAGTTTTATTCCGATGATTGAAACCATACAAAATACTTCAAAATACTCGTTGGAAAACTTCAATCTGCATTATTATTTTGATGAATCAGTAAAAAATTCTTCAGGTAAATTATACAATGACGACGGAACAACTCCGAATGCTTTTGAAAAAGGACAATACGAAATCCTTAACTTTACAAGTACAAACAATGGCAAAACACTGGTGATTAAACTGGTGACAACTACCGGAAAAAATTACACTTCAACCAATAAAGAAGTTTCTGTTCTGATTCATAATATCAGAGACAAAGTCAAACACATCTTTGTGAATGGTCAGGAGCAGGTTTACAAAACCTTTCATGAACCGTTACAGGTAAATGTTACAATGTCAAAAGCAACAACTCAGGAAGTTAAAATTGAATATTAGAATTATGAAGAAAATAAGCATCTTAATCATAACCGCATTAATATTTTGTGGAACTGCTTTCGCTCAAAAGAAAAAAACAGCAGCTCCAAAAACACCTTTCGTTTGGGAAAGTGCCAATGTGTATTTTATCGTTACCGATAGATTTAATAATGGCGATAAAACCAATGACCACAAATTTAACAGAAACAAACCAACAGGGAAATTACGTGGATTTGAAGGTGGTGATATTCGTGGAATCATTCAAAAACTGGACGAAGGCTATTTTACAAATCTTGGAATCAATGTAATTTGGATGACTCCAGTTGTGGAGCAAGTCCATGATGGCGTTGATGAAGGCACTGGATTTACTTATGCTTTTCATGGTTATTGGACACGTGACTGGAGTTCTATTGACCCAAGTGTCGGAACCAAAAAAGACATAGCAGAATTGGTTCAAAAAGCACATGCTAAAGGCATACGAATTATGCTTGACGCTGTAATCAATCATACCGGACCAGTAACTTCTGAAGATTCTGTTTATCCGAATGATTGGGTTAGTACTTCACCAAAATGCACTTATAAATCCTATGACACTTTCATTAATTGTACGTTGGTTGACAATCTTCCGGATGTAAAAACAGAAAGCAATGAAGCTGTGGAAGTCCCAACTTTCTTAGCCAATAAATGGAAAAAAGAAGGTCGTTATGATAAAGAAATGGCTTCGCTTGATGCTTTCTTCAAAAAAACAGGTTATCCAAGAGCACCGAGATATTATATCATGAAATGGCTTTCGGATTATATCACCGATTACGGAATTGATGGTTACCGGGTAGATACTGCAAAACACGTTACCGAAGATGTCTGGGCCGATTTCAAAAAAGTGTGTGATAAAGCTTTCGCTGAATACAAGAAAAAAAATCCAACGAAAGTATTGGACAACAATCCATTTTTTACTGTTGGAGAAGTGTATGGCTATAACATTGGCGCAAAAAAATTCTATGATTTTGGCGATAAAAAAGTCAACTATTATGAAAATGGATTTACAGCTTTAATCAACTTTGACTTTAGAAATGAAGCCAAAATGAACTATGAAGAATTGTTTTCTAAATATTCCAATATCCTGCAAAATGATTTAAAAGGCAACACCGTTATGAACTATGTTTCGTCGCACGATGATGGTTATCCATTTGACAAGAAAAGAGAAAAGACTTTTGAAAGCGGCACCAAATTATTATTGGCTCCTGGAATTTCGCAGGTTTATTATGGCGATGAAAGTGCGCGCTCATTAGACATTGAAGGAACACAAGGCGATGCAACACTGCGTTCTGATATGAATTGGGATGATATTGCTAATAATGCAACTACAAAAGAAGTTCTGGCTCATTGGCAGAAATTAGGTTTGTTCAGAAAAAAACATCCTGCTGTTGGTGCTGGAGTTCATACACAAATTTCGGCTTCTCCTTATGTGTTCAGCAGAACATTTACCAAAGGGAAATATACCGATAAAGTGGTGGTTGGCTTGGATTTGCCGGAAGGTAAAAAAGAGCTTTCTGTTGGAAACATTTTTCCAAACGGAACTATGCTTATGGATGCTTATTCCGGAAAATTATATGCCGTTTACAACGGAAAAGTTACCATGAATACTCCGTATAGTATTGTTTTATTAGAGAAAAACTAAAATGCACAAAATTGGTCATCGCGGTGCGAAAGGCTATGCTGCCGAAAACACCTTGGCTTCATTTCAAAAAGCGATTGAACTTGGCGTTGACGGAATCGAATTGGATGTTCATTTAAGTTTGGATGGAAAAGTGATGGTTGTCCACGATGATACCGTTGACCGGACAACTTCTGCAAAAGGTTCCATAAAAGATTTCAGCGCAAAAGAATTAAAATTGCTTGGTATTCCAACTTTGGAATCTGTTTTTGAATTGGTCAACCAAAAGTGTTTTATCAATGTGGAGCTCAAAACCTATGAAACAGCTGATAAAGTTGCTGGACTTATCGAACAATATGTTTCTGAAAAGCATTGGAAATACGACCGTTTTATTGTTTCAAGTTTTGATTGGAATGCATTGCAGCAAGTCCATTTTTTAAATGATAAAATTCGGATTGGTGTTTTGACTAATACCGATTTGGATTTGGCAACCGCTTTCGCAAAATTCATTCGCGCCTACTCTATTCATCCTTATTACCATTTATTGACAGCAGAAAATGTTGTCAAAATGCAATCCAAAAATTTTAAAGTCTATCCATGGACAATCAATGAGCCGGAAGATATTATCTTTGTGAAATCGTTGCAGGTTGATGGCATCATTACAGATTTTCCGGATAGATTATAAAACTATGTCAAACAAAAAAACTCATAAATTAGTAACTGTTTTAATCGCAATTGTTTGGATGGCAAATGGACTTCTTTGTAAAGTCTTAGGTTTGGTTCCGCGTCATCAGGAAATTGTAGAAAGGATTTTGTCCTTTGACCGATCTTCAGCTTATTTTGCAATTAAAGGCATAGGTTTGTTGGAAGTGCTGATGGCAATTTGGATATTGAGTAATATAAAGCCACGACTAAATGCGATTGCTCAAATGATTATTATAGCAACAATGAATATCCTTGAATTTATGCTGGCGCCGGATTTGTTGCTTTGGGGAAAATTCAATTCACTTTTTGCTTTGCTGTTTATACTTCTGATTTATTACAATGAGTTTTATCTGCACCAAAAAACTAACAAATCTAATGCTGTCATTTCTTAAAGACCATCCATTTGCTGTAGAAGCTTTTTTTGAAAGTTCATTGGTTTTGACATTTGCTGTGCCAAAAGAAGAATTGCAATCGCTAATTCCGGAGTGTTTAGAATTGGATACTCATAATGACAAATATGCTTTTGTAGCTGTTGCCATGGTGCAGACAAAAGACTTGCGGCCCAAAGGTTTCCCGAAGTTTATGGGAAATGATTTCTTCTTAATTGGTTATCGCGTATTTGTTCGTTACACCAATAATAAAGGCAAAAGATTGCGTGGTTTGTACATTCTAAAATCGGAAACAGATAAAAGAAAAATGGAGCTGATGGGTAATTTTTTTACGCATTATAATTACAGTACAACTGACATTACTAAATCTGAAAACACAAAGACCAAAGAAATAATTTCGGTAAAATCGAATTTCAAAGTCACTTTAGAGAAAAACAGAGGGTGAAATTCTATTGCCTAAAAATTCTCCTTTTAAAGATTGGGCTGAAGCCAGACGATTTGCCGGACCTTTACCTTTTACATTTACCTATAATTCTGAAAGCAAGGAAATTTTAATCATTGAAGGCGTTCGACAAAACTGGACGCCAAAACCTGTTTGTGTGTTAGATTATGATTTTGCTTTTTTAAAATCGCTTAAGCTTGAAAACCCAGTATTGGCAAATGCATTTATCATTACTGACATTCCTTATTACTGGAAAAAAGGCAAAAAAGAAATTTGGAAACCATGAGGAAACCATTTCAGGGCGTAGTAAATATTGTTCGTTTTAACTGGCATTTATATCTCATTGCTTTGAGTATAATTTTGGGCCTGTTTTTTATAGCCGGTTATTTTGACACTACTTTTCAAAACGTCATTTATATTTTTTGCTTTCTAATTTTTGCCACAACTTTCATTTCTTTATTGGCTTCGTTTTATGTTTACGATGTTTCGAAAATGTATCAGTTGGATTGGATAGACAGAAACAATGAGGAAAAAGTAATTCTAAATATTAATGCGGGTTTTGACGAAACGAGTCAGTTATTACAAGACAAATTTAATACTGCCGAACTTATTGCTTTGGATTTTTACAATCCGGAAAAACATACTGAAATTTCGATTAAACGCGCCCGGAAAGCTTATCATCCATTTCCAAATACAAAGCAAATTGAAACCACTAATTTGAAATTGGAAAACGATTCAGCCGACAAAATAATTGTTATCTTTTCGGCACATGAAATCCGGGACGAGAAAGAAAGAACATTATTTTTTAAAGAACTCCATCGAATCATAAAACCAACAGGGCAAATCTATGTGACGGAACACTTGAGGGACATTCCCAATTTTTTGGTTTATAATATTGGCTGTTTTCACTTTTATTCGAAAGCTTCATGGAAAAAAATCTTTAAAGAATCCAATCTGACTATTACTAAAGAAATAAAACTAAATCCTTTTGTTTCAACCTTTATACTTGACAAAAATGGAAATACACTTTAAAATTATTGGCGTTTTATTAATGGCGCTGGCATTGGTTCACATCATATTTCCCAAATACTTTAACTGGGCAGAAGAATTGAAATCGTTGAGTATAATGAACCGGCAAATGATGACTGTTCACACCTTTTTTATTGCGTTGACAGTATTTATGATGGGAGTTCTTTGCTTAACCTCAACTACCGAACTTATTGAAACAAAGCTAGGCAAAACGATTTGTCTAGGATTTGGTGTTTTTTGGATGATAAGGCTGTTTATCCAGTTCTTTGTTTATTCTTCTAAATTATGGAAAGGCAAAAAGTTTGAAACCATAGTGCATATCATTTCCTCTATTCTCTGGTTGTATTTAAGTTTCGTATTTTTACAAACTTCTTTGTCATAGTTTTGAACTTTACAGAGGCAATTTACAATCTATGAACTCAAATTTCGATATTATAATTGTTGGCGGCGGTGCAGCTGGTTTTTTTACGGCAATTAATATTGTAGAGAAAAATCCAAAACTAAAAGTGGCAATCCTCGAACGCGGTAAAACCGTTTTGGAGAAAGTCCGTATTTCCGGTGGCGGAAGATGTAACGTTACCCATGCCTGTTTTGTTCCGAATGATTTAGTGAAGTTTTATCCGCGTGGCGAAAAAGAATTGCGTGGACCATTTCATCAGTTTTGTTCGGGTGATACGATTGACTGGTTTGAGAAACATGGTGTAGAATTGAAAATTGAAGACGACGGACGCATGTTTCCTGTTTCAGATAGTTCACAAACAATTATTGATTGTTTTCTTTTGGCAACGCAAAAACTAGGGATTCAAGTATTGACAGGGCAAAGTGTGCAATCTATTTTCAAAGCTGACACTTATTGGAAAGTAGAAACCAATCACGAAACTTTTGCCTGCCAAAAACTGATTATGACAACGGGAAGCAATCCAAAAATCTGGGAAATGCTGACACAATTGGGACACAGTATTGTTTCACCGGTTCCTTCCCTATTTACCTTTAATATCAAAGATTCTAGAATTAAAGATTTAATGGGACTTTCGGCTTTTGCCAATGTAAAAGTCAAAAACAGCAAACTCGAAGCAAGCGGTCCTTTGCTAATCACGCATTGGGGAATGTCCGGCCCGGGAATTTTACGATTATCTGCTTGGGGCGCACGAGAATTATTTGATCACAATTATCAATTTGTAATTCAGGTAAATTGGCTCAACGAACTAACTTTTGAAGAAGCAATGGATACTTTAAAAGAATTAAAACAAGAACACGCTAAAAAAGCCGTGAGCAAGAAATCACCTTTTGAATTTCCGAATCGTTTGTGGGAAAGTTTGGTTTTGGCATCCGGTATCGACAGCGAAAGAAAATGGGCAGATTTGTCCAAAAAGCAATTAACCGATTTAGCCAATCAGCTTACGAATGGTGAATTTCAGGTGAATGGCAAAAGCACTTTCAAGGAAGAATTTGTAACTGCTGGCGGAATTGATTTAAAGGAAATCAATTTTAAAACCATGGAAAGCAAACTTCATGAAAATCTCTTTTTTGCTGGCGAAATCGTAAACATTGACGCTATTACTGGTGGTTTTAACTTCCAAAATGCCTGGACATCTGGATTTATTTTGGCACAAACAATAACAGAAGATTTCCTATAATTTAACATTGCAGTTCCCTCAAAATCAGTAAATTTGGTTTCCTTAAAACCAACCATGAAAAAACTACTACTCCTACTTTTATTTACTATTAGTGCCAATGCACAATTTCAAACATCTTATCCTACCATATCTCAATGTGATGATAATAGTAACGATCAACACGCCGTTTTTGATTTAACGCCACTAACTTCTCAAATTTTAGTTTCGGTTAATCCCAGCGATTACACTGTGAGTTTTCACTCTTCATTTTTAGACGCAACAAACAATACCAATTTAATTACTCCCATAAATAGTTACATCAATACATCACCAGCCATTCAAACCATTGGAATCAGAATCGTAAATAACAGCACTAGTGAAGTTAGCCTGGCAACAGTAGACATTAGAGTGCTACCGTTACCTACAGCTATCATTAGCAGTAATGACAGTTCAGGTTGCCAAAATTCCGGAGATTTAGCAATAACCATTACTGGAACACCTTCTTCTGTAGTTACCATTTCCAATAGCATTGGCACACTAAATACAGTCATCGTCAGTAATTTTGGTATTAGTACATTTAGTGTTCCGCAATCAATACCAGGAACTTATGTATATTCATTGGTGGATGTTCATATTGGTGGATGTTCGCAAAATCTGTCAGATTCAGTAGTGATAACAGTTAATCCGGCGCCAATTGCCAATCCGGCTACTTTATCTTTTTGTGATATGACGGAACTCGCAATCTATGGTTTGAGTAATGCAGATGCCCAAATTACGGGAGGAGCGCCAGCAAGTATAGTTACTTACTATGAAACTTTAGCTGATGCCCAAACTGGAGCTAATGCAATACCAGATGGCGGTTATATTCCGTTAATAAATCCGGGACAACAAATTTTATATGCTAGTGTTTTTAATCCTGCATCCAGTTGTAGTAGTATTACAACTCTTACTTTGAATACGCATAACTGTGATGCCTGTCAAGCTCCATCTTCACTTGTAAATACTAACATAACTTCTAATTCAGCAGTTTTGACTTGGGTACAACCTGCAAATCCTGATGCTAGTGTAGCTACAGCATGGGAAATCATTGCACTTCCTACAGGAAGTCCTGCACCAACCGCCAGTTCAACAGGATTTATAAATACAACTGTAAATCCTTATACTATAACTGGTCTTAATCCTTCCACTTGTTATACTTTGTATGTCAGATCGCTTTGTTCTCCAACTGTTAAAAGTAATTGGTCTATTGGCACCTCTTTTTGTATGTCTGTGACACCTGTCGTTTGTGGGGGCAATTTTGCAGATCAAGGCGGCGTTATTGCTAACTATTCAAACAATTCTAACTCAACAATGACAATATGTCCAACTAATCCTGGTGAGGCTGTAACGATAGTTTTTACATCATTCAATACTGAAATCGGTCAGGATGCATTATATGTTTTTGATGGAACTTTTATAGGAGACCCACAAATTTCAAGTACCAATCCTGCAGGAAATGTCCCCGGTGGTTTGGCTGGTGGGTATTGGGGAAGTACAATTCCCGGCCCATTTACTTCTACATCACCAAATGGCTGTCTGACATTTATGTTTAGAAGTGATGCTGCTAATACATTAGAAGGTTGGAATGCAAACGTAATTTGTACACCAGTAGTATGCGAAACCCCAACTGGGCTAGCAGTAACAAATATAACCAGCACTTCTGCAGCGTTAAGTTGGAGTAATCCGTCAGGTTCAAGTGCATTGGAAGTTATAGTTTTTCCTCAAGGTTCTCCATCACCAACTCATGCTTCTTCTGGTAATTTTGCTCAAATTATGCCTTATCTTGTTACGGGTTTATCACCAGACATATGTTATACAGCCTACGTAAGATCTTTGTGTTCGATATCTTCTGAGTGGTCAAGTCCTGTTGATTTTTGTATGTTTGATTGTGAAAATAATGCTGAATGTGCGGAAAGTCTAGTTTTAATAGCTTTTTTAGATAGTAATAACAATGGTCTGAAAGATGTTGGAGAAATAGATTTTAATTATGGTAATTATGTCTATCATGTAAACGATTCTGCAGATAGTCAATATGGAGGAAGTAATAATGGTTCCTATTTTATTTTTGATGCAAATCCGACAAATTCTTATGACATTAGTTTTGCTGTAGTTCCTGATTTAGCAACTTATTATACTTCAGCTGCTTCACATAATGATGTTACCCTTCCTACTGGAAGTGGCTCCCACTTTTTATATTTCCCTATCGTTAATATTCTTCCTCATGTAGATGCCCAGGTATATTTTTATTCCGTAGGACAACCAAGACCCGGATTTACTTATATCAATACTATTTATTATCAAAATAATGGATTCCAAACTATTACTAACGGAACACTGACATTTACAAAAGCTTCAAACGTAAGTATCGCATCTATTTCTCAAGCAGGAACAACTCCCACAGCTAATGGTTTTACCTATGACTTTACCAATTTGGCTCCTTTTGAAGTTAGATACATACAGTTATCTTTATCTGTGCCAACCATACCGACAGTTAATCTTGGGGATTTGGTAACCAATAGTGTGACTGTTCAAATTGCCAACGATGTCAATCTCACTAACAATAGTTCTTCAATAACCCAAACTATAGTTGGTTCGTATGACCCAAATGATAAAATGGAATCCCATGGTGGAAAAATTCTTCACAGCACTTTTACGTCTAATGATTATTTATATTATACCATTCAATTTGAAAATACCGGAAGTGCGAGTGCTGAATTTATAAGAGTTGAAGATGCATTGAACAGCCAATTGGACGAAAGCACTTTTGAAATGGTGTCTGCCAGTCATAACGTGAACACCAAGCGAGTTGGAAATCAATTGACATGGCATTTTTATAATATTAATTTACCTCCAACTATATCAAACCCTAGCGGAAGTCATGGTTATGTTTCTTTTAAAATAAAACCAAAACCGGGTTATGCTATTGGAGACATTATTCCAAATACAGCTTCTATCTATTTCGATTATAATCCGGCGATAGTGACGAATCGATTTGACACTGAATTTATTCTGGCTTTGGGTAATCCGACTTTCAATGCTGATACTATTTCTCTTTATCCAAATCCAACCAGTGCCTTAGTTACCATTTCAAATTCTAATGCTATTGATAAAATTTCGACTGTTGTGATTTATGAAGTGTCTGGAAAAAGAATTTATACTTTAAATAAAAATACGCTTTGCAATATCGACATTGATGTTTCTAATTTTGCCAGAGGTTTATATTTGGTAGAATTGACTTCTGAGAATAATACCAAGATAACTAAGAAGCTATTATTGAAATAGTTCACTATATTTGAAAGTCAAAAACTAAGCAAACATGAAGAAAACTTTACTCCTAACATTCTTCCTTTTTTTAGGAACACTAAGTGCTATTCATTCTCAGGAATGTGGCAGCACTTTTACAGATCCTGCAGGTCCATCTGCTAATTATGCGAATAACAGTAATTATACTGTCACCATTTGCCCGTCAAATCCGGGTGAAGTAGTAACTGTAACTTTTACATCATTTGAAGTTGAAGCTCAGTGGGATGCATTATATGTATACAATGGAAGCTCAATAGCTATGCCTCAAATTGCAAGTGGAAATGGGCCGGCTAATGTCCCGGGTGGAGTAGCTGGTGGATTTTGGGGCACAACACTTCCTGGTCCATTTACTTCGACGAGTCCTGATGGTTGTTTGACTTTCGTATTTAGAAGTGATACTGCCATTAGCAATCCCGGCTGGATTGCCAATGTGACTTGTGGATTGCCTCCAAGCTGTATTCCACCATTCGCACCAACGGTAACATCAATAACTCCAACAAGTGCGGTCTTAGGATGGTTAGATAACAGCAGTGCGACTTCATGGGAAATATTTGCAACACCTTGTGGTTCACCTCCACCAAGTGAAGTGAGTGTTGGACAAGTTGTAACCACTAATCCATACGTTGTAACAGGATTGACACCCGGAACCTGTTATAGTTTTTATGTAAAAGCCGTTTGTTCACCAACTGACTATAGTACTTTGTGTATTTTCAATCCAATCACAACCGCTCCTGCTCCTCCTATTTGTGGTGGACAATTTACAGACAACGGTGGTTCAGCTGCTAATTATTCTAATAATTCTGATAAAATCACTACTATTTGTCCAAACAATACTGGTGATGTTGTAACAGTAACTTTCACATCTTTCAATACTGAAGTTGGTTATGATGCCTTGTATATTTTTAATGGAAATTCAATAGCTTCTCCACAAATTATGAGTATTTATCCTGCCGGAAATGTTCCTGCGGGTATGCCTGGTGGATTTTGGGGGACTACTATACCTGGTCCGTTTACCTCTTCAGATGCAAGTGGTTGTTTGACTTTCAGATTTAGAAGTGATCCCAGCGTTAACAATCCTGGCTGGGTTGCCAATGTTATCTGCGCACCGCCGCCAGCATGTGCAAGACCAACAGCTATTGCACTTTCTGGTGTTACACATAATTCAGTTATTTTAACCTGGTCACAACCAGCTAATCCTGATACTAGTGTACCTGCAGCATGGCAATGGATTGCACTTCCTTCTGGCAGTCCTGCACCAACAGCTAGTACCACTGAATTTATTTCCGCTTCTGTAAATCCTTTTGTTGTAACCGGTCTTAATGCTGCCACCTGCTATACTTTTTATGTGAGAGCTCTGTGCTCTGCTACTGAAATGAGTGAGTGGTCAATTGGTTCCACTGGTTGTACCATTGCGGCACCACCTGTTTGCGGTGGTCAATTCGTAGACAATGGTGGGGCAACTGCCAATTATGCTTATAATTCAGACAGTACTACTATTATTTGTCCAACCATACCTGGTGAAGTTGTTTCTGTTACATTTAGTTCATTCAGTACTGAAGCTAGCTGGGATGCTTTATATGTTTTTGATGGAAATTCAATAACGGCACCACAAATTGCAAGTTCAAATCCGGCAGGAAGTGTTCCTGGTGGATTAGCCGGTGGATTTTGGGGCACTACAATTCCGGGACCTTTTACTTCATCAAGTCCTGATGGTTGTTTGACTTTCAGATTTAGAAGTGATGCCAGCGTTAACAATCCTGGTTGGGTTGCCAATGTTACCTGTGCACCGGATACTGATAAAATAGTGTTGATAGCTTTTGTAGATCAAAACAGCAATGGTATTCGGGATATTGGCGAACCTCTGTTCACAAATGGTTCGTTTATTTATCAGCAAAACAGTGACGGAATAAATGTTACTGCTTATTCTCCAATCGGTCAATTTGCTTTGTATGATGCTAATCCGGCAAATACCTATTCATTTAATTATCAAATCCAAACTGAATATACCGCTTATTATGATTCAGGGACAACAACTTATAACAATATAACAATTCCTGTTGGCAGCGCTACACAATTTTTATATTTTCCAATTACTTTGACAAACCCTTATAATGATGTAGCCATATCTATTGCACCATTCTCTCCACCAAGACCAGGGTTAACTTATACAAACAGAATCACATATAAAAACCAGGGTGTTGCTGCTACAGACGGAACCATCACTTTTGTTAAACCACCGGAAACTACTGGTTTTAGTTGCACTCAAACCGGAATAGTAACAAACGGAACAGGTTTCACTTACGCTTTTACCAATCTTTTACCGAATGAAACCAGAACTTTCTATGTTACGATGACGGTTCCAGTAACACCAATTGTAAGTTTAGGTGATTTACTAACGGATACTGTTTCCATTTCGGCTCTAGGAACTGATATTGATTTGACAAACAACTCCAATACCAATTCTCAGATTGTGGTTAATTCTTATGATCCTAATGACAAGATGGAATCCCGTGGAAAAAATATACCTTTTGACCAATTTGCTCCCGATGATTATTTCTTTTACACCATAAGATTTCAAAACAACGGAACTGCAGATGCCATCGATATCAGAGTTGAAGACTTACTCGACTCACAGATAGACGAATCGACTGTCCGAATGGTAAGTTCAAGTCATAACTATACTATGAAAAGAGTTAACAATCAACTTGTCTGGGATTTCAAAAACATCCATTTACCCGCGTCAGGCATTAATCCAAGTGGCAGTATGGGTTATATTCAATTTAAAGTTAGACTTAACCCAGGTTTCCATGCCGGTACCATAATTCCAAACAATGCATCAATCTTTTTTGATACCAATCCGGCTATTGTAACCAATACTTTTTCTACCAAATTTGTAACACTATTGGGTGTTGCCGATTTTGACGCTAACAGTTTGGTTTTATATCCAAATCCTGCAAACAATACGGTTCAGA
Organism: Flavobacterium sp.; assembly: GCF_039916025.1. Taxonomy (GTDB): domain Bacteria; phylum Bacteroidota; class Bacteroidia; order Flavobacteriales; family Flavobacteriaceae; genus Flavobacterium. Next base: position 1,932 of record NZ_JBDSMB010000130.1, on the reverse strand, counting down.
TCGGAGTTGTGAATGCTAATGAACAAATAAACAAAGTTGTTTTTTATGATATACTTGGAAAAGCTATCAAAACGGTTTCAACTATCGCTACTGAAAGCATAACAGTTGACATTTCTGATTTGGCAAAAGGAGTTTACCTGGTAGAAATAGATTTAGATAACAATCTGAAACTAACAAAGAAACTCGTTATTCAATAATATATAATTAAATAAAAGTCCCGACTAATCGGGACTTTTTATTTATTCAACCACCAGATGCTTGCATTTAATATCGTAGCAAAACTTACCCAAGCCAAATAAGGAAGCAATAAAAGTCCAGCTGTTTTGTCAATCTTTCTATACAAATTATACGTTTCCAAAATCATCAACCAAAGCAGGATGATTTCAACTAATGCCAAAAAAGGATTATGCAAACCAAAGAAAAGGTACGACCAAAGCGCATTCAAACCAAACTGAATTGCAAAAAAACCAAGAGCTTTTTTTACTGTTTGTTTATCAGAATTACTTGTCCAAACCAAACCAGCGGCAATTCCCATCATGATATATAACAACGTCCAAACAGGCGCAAAAATCCAGTTAGGTGGATTAAAAACAGGCTTTTCCAAGGTTGGATACCAGGTTGTAATACTATCGCGGGTTACCATTCCAGAAAGATAACCAACCGTTACACATACGGCAACGACCAAAACTATTTTTAAAACCTTTTGCATAATGAGCTATTTTTTATAATCTCAAATGTAATAAACAAAAAACAGTTTGATTTTATAAAATACCAGTTGTTTTTTATAAAAAAAGTATATTTGCTTAAATTTCAAATCTATGCTGTCCGAAAAGGATTTTATTTCAAAAGCATTTTCATCTGTAATCGAAAACGGAAGTATTCAATGGAGCGCACCCAGCAATATCGCTTTAGTAAAATATTGGGGCAAAAAAGAAAATCAGATTCCGGCAAATCCTTCTATCAGCTTTACACTTAATAGTTGCAAAACAATTACCAAATTGGCTTTCGCCCAAAAGCAAAATAACGGAACCTTTTCTTTTGACTTACTATTCGAAGGCAAACCCAAAGAAGATTTCAACCTCAAAATTCAAAAATTTCTGGAACGCATTGAAATCTATTGCCCTTATTTAAAAGACTATCATTTCACAATTGATACCGAGAATACTTTTCCTCACAGTTCAGGCATTGCTTCTTCCGCTTCTGGAATGGCTGCTTTGTCTATGAATATCATAAGTTTGGAAAAGGAATTAAATCCTGAAATGACTGATGATTATTTTTATCAAAAAGCATCTTTCTTAGCGCGATTGGGTTCGGGAAGTGCGTGCAGAAGTGTAAAAGGAAGCGTAGTCGTTTGGGGGAAACACAACGAAATCGAAGGCAGCTCAGATTTATTTGGCGTTGAATTTCCTTCAACTATTCATACCAATTTCAAGAATTATCAGGACACCATTTTACTGGTTGACAAAGGAGAAAAACAAGTTTCGTCAACTGTCGGTCATGATTTGATGCATAATCATCCTTTTGCAGAACAACGATTCGCACAAGCACATGATAATTTGGCAAGCATAAAAACGGTTTTAGAAACCGGGAATTTAAATGAATTCATCAAAATTACAGAAAGCGAAGCACTGACTTTACATGCCATGATGATGACTTCATTGCCTTATTTTATTCTGATGAAACCCAATACTTTGGAAATCATCAACAAAATCTGGAAATTTAGAAGCGAAACCAAAACCCCAATTTGTTTCACTCTGGATGCAGGAGCAAACGTACACGTTTTGTATCCCGAAAACGTTAGAGTTGAAGTATTGCAATTTATTGCAGCCGAATTAGTTGGCTATTGTCAAAATGGTCAGTATATTTGTGATGAAATTGGAACAGGAGCAATCAAAATATGAAAGGACCATTATTTTACTCAAAAATTCTTCT
>NZ_JBDSMB010000129.1:0-11745 GCF_039916025.1 Flavobacterium sp. | reverse complement strand
TGAACAGAGCTACCGGACCTTACTGGTGGGCATACTGGTCGATGATGACATGTAATGTATTTTCTCCACAGTTTATGTGGTTCAAGAAATTAAGAACAAGTATTATGTTCTCTTTCATTATCTCGATTGTGGTAAACATCGGTATGTGGTTTGAGCGTTTCGTAATTATCGTTACCTCATTGCACAGAGATTATCTTCCATCATCATGGACGATGTTCCAACCAACATTTGTAGATATTGGAATTTTTATTGGAACGATAGGTTTCTTCTTTGTGTTATTCCTTTTATATGCTCGAACTTTCCCAGTGATTGCTCAGGCAGAGGTTAAAACAATCTTGAAATCATCAGGAGAAAATTATAAGAGACAAAGAGAAGCAGGAGATCACAATCATTCAGATAAACATTAATAATTGCTATGAGTAGTAATAAAGTTATACACGCAATATACAATGATGATGATGTATTGATGCACGCAGTTCACAAAACGAGAGCCGCTCATCATCATATTGAAGAAGTTTTTACACCGTTCCCTGTGCATGGTTTGGATAAAGCAATGGGACTTGCTCCAACACGATTAGCTATTTGCTCCTTTATTTATGGTTGCATTGGTTTAACTGTTGCCACAACATTGATGAATTATGTTATGATTCAGGATTGGCCACAGGATATTGGAGGAAAACCAAGTTTTGCTTACTATCAGAATATGCCGGCTTTCGTACCAATTATGTTTGAGTTGACAGTATTTTTTGCAGCGCATTTAATGGTTATCACTTTTTATATGAGAAGTAGATTATGGCCATTCAAACAAGCTGAAAACCCAGATGTCAGAACAACAGATGACCACTTCTTAATGGAGGTTTCTGTAAAAAACAATGAAGACGAATTGATGATGTTCTTGATGAACACAGGCGCAGTAGAAGTTAAAGTAGTTGAAATTGATAAGCATTAATATAGATATGAAAAGTTTATTTAAAATAGCATTTGTATTAGGTGTCGTTGTTTCCTTTTCGTCTTGTAAAGATAATTCGAAACCGAACTACCAATACATGCCAAATATGTACGAATCAACGGCTTATGAAACTAATGCAGAGTCGGATGCTTTCAATTCTCCAACAGGATTAAAAGGGAAAGTTGGACAACTTCCACCGGATGGATCAATCAAAAGAGGATTTGTTCCTTACGGAATTCCGAATACCACAGAAGGATATAACTTCTCTAAAACAATTACAACTTCACCGCTTGATTCTACAGCAGTAGATATGAAAAAAGCAGAAGAATTATTTGGTATTTATTGTGCCATTTGTCACGGAACAGCTGGTGATGGACAAGGAAAGTTAGTTAAACAACAAAAATTCCTTGGTATACCAAATTATAAAGACAGACAAGTTTCTGTAGGTAGTATTTTCCATGTTGAAACATACGGACTAAATTCAATGGGTTCTTATGCGAATCAATTGAGTCAACAAGAACGTTGGATGATTGCAGCGTATGTTCTTGAACTTAAAAGCAAATTATAATTGTAAAACAAACTGATTGTTATAGATATGTATACCTTTTCAAGTAAATTAAAAACTTTTTCTTTCATCTTAATGCTTTTAGGAGTTTTAGGTATTGGTGTTGGTTTTTATGTAGCACCAAAAACTATTCAGGATGTTGAGACAATTCTGAAAGCTGAAGAAGGACACCATGAAGGTGGACACGAAGCAGTAGCAGCTCATGGAGAAGTAAAATCTCCAGCAGAAGCTAAAGCAGAACACGAAGAGCATGTAGAACACGTTTTTCATCAATTACAAAATAAACCATGGGCAGCATTATATGTTGCATGTATATTTTTCCTGTTAATAACAATGGGTGTTTTAGCATTCTATGGTATCCAACAAGTAGCTCAGGCAGGCTGGTCTCCGGTATTGTTCAGAGTCATGCAGGGAATTACAGCTTATTTACCGGTAATATCAGTTATCTTTTTTGTATTTCTATTGTTATCAGGATTTCATGTCAACCACTTGTTTGTATGGATGAAAGAAGGAGTTACTGACCCGAATAGCCCAAATTATGACGAAATAATAGCAGGTAAATCAGGATATTTGAATTTTGCTTTTTGGATTTCAAGAGCAGCAATATTCTTATTAGGTTGGAATTTATACCGTTATTTATCAAGAAAAAATTGTTTGGCTCAAGACGAAGCAAGCGATAATATTTTCTACAAAAAGAATTTCAAAATGTCTGCGGCATTCCTGGTATTCTTTATCGTTTCTGAATCTATCATGTCTTGGGATTGGATTATGTCTATTGATCCTCACTGGTTCAGTACACTTTTCGGATGGTATGTTTTTGCAAGTTTCGTTGTGAGTGGTGTAACAGTAATTCAATTGGTAACCATTTATTTAAAATCTAAAGGATATTTAGAAAATGTAAATTCGAGCCATATTCACGATTTATCTAAATTCATGTTTGGATTCAGTGTTTTCTGGACTTACTTATGGTTTTCACAATTTATGTTGATTTGGTATGCTAACATCCCGGAAGAAGTCACGTATTTCAAAACAAGGATAGAAATGTATAACCTGCCATTCTTTGGTGCGTTTTTCATGAACTTTGTATTCCCAATTTTACTTTTAGTCAACAGCGATTTCAAACGTATTTACTGGATTGTAGTTATGGGTGGTATCGTAATATTGGTTGGACATTATATCGATTTCTTCAATATGATTATGCCGGGAACAGTTGGTGACAGATGGTTTATCGGAATTCCTGAAATATCAGCACTATTATTTTTCTTTGGATTGTTCATTTTTGTAGTATTCAGTGCTTTGACAAAAGCACCATTGCTTCCAAAACGAAATCCTTTCATCGAAGAAAGTAAACATTTTCATTATTAATATTTAAAGTAAATTACAAATGACAACTCTTTTGGTACTTATAGTTGTAGTTTTATTGGCAGTTGCCTTATGGCAGTTAACAAAGATATTCGACTTAACTCAAGTTGGCGCAAGCGTTAACGACACTCAAGTCGCAAATGATAATGATAATAAAGTTAACGGTTACCTGATGTTTGGTTTTCTTGTTTTCATTTACCTGACGACTATCTGGTGTCTTGTGTATTATGGAAAATTCCCTTTGATGAGCGATGCTGCATCTGAGCATGGACCATTATTAGATAATCTTATGGTTATCACTATGGTTCTTATATTCGTAGTGCAAACTATCACTCAGGCATTGTTACACTATTTTGCTTTTAAATACAGAGGTAGACAAGGACAGAAAGCACTATATTTTGCAGACAGTAACAAATTAGAATTTATCTGGAGTATCATCCCGGCTATCGTTTTGGCGGTATTAATCCTTTACGGATTGTATGCCTGGACAAACATTATGTTTGTTGATGAGAAAGACCATAAAGATGCAATTGTTATTGAACTTTATGCGCAACAATTCAAATGGGAAGCAAGATATTCCGGAGCTGATGATGTTCTTGGAAAAGCTAACGTAAGATATATTGAAGGTGTAAATAATTTAGGAGTTGATTTATCAGATCCAAATGCACAGGATGATTTTACTTCTTCGGAATTACATATTCCAAAAGGAACAAGAATTATTTTCAAAATGCGTTCTCAGGACGTATTGCACTCAGCTTACATGCCACACTTTAGAGCACAAATGAACTGTGTTCCGGGAATGGTAACTAATTTCTCATTCATTCCAACATTGACTACAGCAGAAATGAGAGATAAGCCAGCTATGATTGAAAAGGTTGCCAATATCAATAACATCAGAGCTAAGAAAAGCGTTGATTTAGTTGCCAAAGGTGAACCGGCACTTGATCCTTACACATTTGATTATATATTATTGTGTAACAAAATTTGCGGTGCATCTCATTACAATATGCAAATGAAAATTGTTGTTGACACACCAGAAGAATACAAAGCATGGTTAAAAGAAAATGCGCCAAAAACTATTGTATTAGCCGTTAAAACTGCAGCAGCAGAAGCAAAAGCAGCTGAAGCTCCGGCAACAGAAACAAAGGATTCAACAACTGTAACAAGCAAAGACACTACTGTAGTTGCTCATGCAGAAGCGAAATAATTTATAAAATTTAAAGTTTACCTAATATGTCAGCAGAAGCTCACAATCACGATCACGGTCACGACGAACACGAACACCACCATAAAGACACGTTCATTACTAAATACATATTTAGTATTGACCACAAAATGATTGCCAAACAATATTTGATTACAGGTATCATCATGGGTATTGTTGGTGTTGGAATGTCAATGCTTTTCAGAATGCAAATCGCCTGGCCTGAAGAATCATTCAAGATATTTAATTTCCTTTTGGGAGATAAATTTGCTCCAAACGGAGTAATGTCAAATGAAATCTACTTGTCTTTAGTTACGATACACGGAACCATAATGGTATTTTTTGTACTTACGGCGGCTCTGAGTGGTACTTTTAGTAACTTATTGATTCCACTACAAATTGGAGCTAGAGATATGGCATCGGGAGTTCTGAACATGATTTCCTATTGGTTATTCTTCATTTCAAGTGTTGTAATGATTTGTTCATTATTCGTTGAATCTGGACCAGCCAATGCAGGTTGGACAATTTATCCACCATTAAGTGCCTTGCCACAGGCTATTTCCGGTTCAGGAATGGGTATGACTTTATGGTTAGTTTCAATGGCTATCTTCATCGCAGCTTCTTTATTAGGTTCATTGAATTATATCGTAACGGTAATCAATTTAAGAACAAAAGGAATGTCAATGACAAGATTGCCACTTACAATTTGGGCTTTCTTTATTACAGCTATTATCGGAGTAATATCTTTCCCAGTATTACTTTCTGCAGCGTTGATGTTAATCATGGATAGAAGTTTCGGAACTTCATTCTTCTTGTCTGATATCTATATTGCTGGTGAAGTTTTACATTATCAAGGTGGTTCTCCTGTATTGTTCGAACACTTATTCTGGTTCTTAGGACACCCTGAAGTTTATATCGTATTATTACCTGCATTAGGTATTACATCTGAAGTTATTGCAACAAACTCCCGTAAGCCAATCTTTGGTTACAGAGCGATGATCATGTCAATTATTGCAATTGCTTTCTTGTCAACTATCGTTTGGGGTCACCACATGTTTATCTCAGGAATGAATCCATTCCTTGGTTCTGTGTTTACTTTCACAACCTTATTGATTGCGATTCCATCTGCAGTAAAAGCATTTAATTATATCACAACTTTATGGAAAGGTAACCTGCAGTTAAATCCTGCGATGTTGTTCTCTATCGGATTGGTTTCTACTTTCATCACTGGAGGTTTAACTGGAATCATTCTTGGAGACAGTACTTTGGATATCAACGTTCACGATACGTATTTCGTTGTAGCTCACTTCCACTTAGTAATGGGTATTTCAGCACTTTACGGAATGTTTGCCGGAATCTATCACTGGTTCCCAAAAATGTTCGGAAGAATGTTGAACAAAAACTTAGGATACGTCCACTTCTGGGTAACGGCAACTTGTGCTTATGGAGTTTTCTTCCCAATGCACTTTATCGGAATGGCCGGTTTACCAAGAAGATATTATACGAATACAAACTTCCCATTATTTGACGATTTGCAAAATGTGAATGTAATCATCACATGTTTTGCTTTGGTTGGTGGAGTTTTCCAATTGGTATTCCTATACAACTTCTTCAGTAGTATTTTCTACGGTAAGAAAACTGTTCAAAATCCATGGAGATCTAATACATTAGAATGGACAGCACCAATTAAACATATCCACGGTAACTGGGAAGGTGAAATTCCTCACGTACACAGATGGCCATATGATTATAGCAAACCAGGATGGGATGAAGATTTCGTTCCTCAGGATGTACCAATGAAACCAGGTGAAGAACAACTACACCACTAATTCATTACTATAAAATATAAAAATGCCTTTCCGACCGAAAGGCATTTTTATTTGCACCCAACTTTGTTATATATTTGTAATATGAACGAAAATCTTGATCCAACCAATTCCAATTTTAATCCCGAAGAACTTGACCTCGAAAAAAAGTTAAGACCATTATCATTTGATGATTTTACAGGACAGGAGCAGGTGTTGGATAACCTAAAAATATTCGTTGAAGCCGCAAATCAAAGAAGTGAAGCGCTTGATCATACGTTGTTTCATGGTCCGCCAGGATTAGGGAAAACTACTTTGGCAAATATCTTAGCTGCCGAATTAGGCGTTGGAATCAAAATCACTTCCGGACCAGTTTTAGACAAGCCAGGAGATTTAGCCGGACTGCTTACCAATCTTGAAGAAAGAGATGTGTTGTTCATAGACGAAATCCATCGTTTAAGTCCGGTTGTTGAAGAATATTTATATTCCGCGATGGAAGACTTCAAAATTGATATTATGATTGAATCCGGGCCAAATGCTCGTACAGTTCAAATCACTTTAAATCCGTTTACACTTGTTGGTGCAACAACGCGTTCCGGATTATTGACCGCGCCAATGCGTGCCCGTTTTGGAATTCAAAGCAGACTACAATATTATAACACAGAACTTTTAACCACAATTGTCCAACGTAGTTCAAGCATTTTAAAAATGCCAATCACGATGGAAGCTGCTATAGAAATTGCAGGAAGAAGCAGAGGAACACCTCGTATTGCCAATGCATTGTTGCGTCGTGTTCGTGACTTTGCCCAAATAAAAGGCAACGGAAAAATAGATATCGAAATTGCTCGTTTCGCACTGAAATCATTGCATGTTGATGCACATGGTTTGGACGAAATGGACAATAAAATTCTAAACACGATTATCGATAAATTCAAAGGCGGACCAGTTGGATTATCAACGTTGGCGACTGCTGTTTCTGAAAGTGGAGAAACCATTGAAGAAGTGTACGAACCATTCTTAATTCAGGAAGGGTTTATCATCAGAACGCCACGCGGAAGAGAAGTTACCGAGAAAGCGTATAAACATTTGGGAAAAATCAAAACCAATATTCAGGGCGGACTTTTTTAAAATATATTTATGTCAGAAAATAAAAAATACAATTATCCAAAACAACTTTCGATAGTTAGGTTTTTATTAAAGGCAGAAAGCATCCGTAAAAACCCAATTCCGTTTCACAAAAAATACTTTGACCAGTTTGGAGATACTTTTTCATTAAAAATTGGTAAAACCAAACATGTAATCCTGTCAAGAGATAACGAAGTCGCGGAATATATTCTTCAGAAAAATCAAAAGAACTATCAAAAATCAGAATTGCAAACCAAATTCATTTCCAAATATTTGGGCAAAGGTTTGTTAACTGCTAATGGCGATTTTTGGTTAAAGCAGCGACGTCTAATCCAACCTGCTTTTCACAAACAAAAAATGAATCAGCTGGTTCAAAACATGGAACAGACTATAGTCGCAGAATTGCAAAATCTACCCGAAGAAAAATCAGTTGCATTATTCCCAATTATGAATCAACTGGCTTTTAATGTGGTGGCAAAATCGCTGTTTCACATATCTGCCAGTGAAGAAAAATTAAACCGGCTAAAAATAATCATAACTAAAGTCCAGGAATTTCTAATCAAGGAAATCCGGTTGCCATACAAAGCGTTTTGGTTTAAAATCAGCGGTCAGATAAAAAAACATCAGGAATTAGCGTTAGAAAGTGATGCCATCATTAAGGAAATTGTAGAAGAACGCTTAAAATCTAACACAAAACAAAATGATTTACTCGACATGCTTCTCGAAACCCGTTATGAAGATACGGGCGAAGGAATGTCAACGCAGCAATTGATAGACGAAATCAAGATTCTGTTTATTGCTGGGCATGAAACCTCGGCAAACGCAATGACTTTTACACTGCATCTTTTAGGAAACCATCCTGAAATTCAACAGAAAATATTCGATGAATTAATCGAAATTGAATCGCAAACAGCTGATCTCGTTGAGCAGCTTCAGAAAATGACGTATACGAATGCTGTTATAAATGAATCGATGCGTTTGTACCCACCAGCCTGGATTACCGATAGAGAAAATATCGAAGATGATAATTTGTTGGGATATCATATAAAAGACAAAACACTAATTGGAGTTTCCTTTTACGAATTGCACCGCAATCCAAAATACTGGGATAATCCTGAAGAATTCAATCCTAATAGATTTCTTGGTGACCAAAAAAAAGAGTCGTATAAATATTTTTATCCGTTTGGCGCTGGCCCAAGAATGTGCATCGGACTTGGATTTGCGATGTATGAAATGAGTCTCGTGCTTTCTCATATTGTAAAAAAATACAAGGTAATTTCTGCTGCAAAAGACATCCGGATAAATCCGTTGATTACTTTAAAACCTGTTGGCGCAGCGGTAACTTTTTCAAAAAGATGAAAGCGGATTCTAAAAAAAACGATTACTCCAAACTAATTAAAGCCGAGGCAAAACGCCTAGGGTTTTTGTCTTGTGGAATTTCAAAAGCCGGTTTTTTGGAAGAAGAAGCACCGCGATTAGAACATTGGCTAAACCAAAATCAACACGGCGAGATGAAGTATATGCAAAATCATTTTGATAAGCGTCTGAATCCAACTTTATTGGTTGACGACGCTAAAAGTGTGATTTCTCTTTTATTGAATTATTATCCTTCCGATACACAAAATACCGACAGTTATAAAATTTCAAAATACGCTTACGGACAAGATTATCATTTTGTCATAAAAGAAAAACTAAGAGAGCTTTTAGATACCATTCAAACAGAAATCGGAGAAGTTTCCGGAAGAGCATTCGTCGATTCGGCACCGGTTTTAGATAAAGCCTGGGCCGCCAAAAGCGGTTTGGGCTGGATTGGAAAAAACAGTAATTTATTGACGCAGCAGGTTGGCTCATTTTATTTTATTGCCGAATTGGTTGTCGATTTAGATCTGGAATATGATTATGCAACAACCGACCATTGTGGAACCTGCACTGCTTGTATTGATGCCTGCCCAACTGAAGCAATTGTATCGCCTTATGTTGTTGATGGAAGCAAATGTATTTCTTATTTCACCATCGAACTCAAAGAAAATATTCCATTGGAAATGAAAGGTAAAATGGATGATTGGATGTTTGGTTGCGATGTCTGCCAGGATGTTTGCCCGTGGAATCGTTTTTCAAAATCTCACAACGAGCCTTTGTTTAGCCCAAATCCGGAGTTATTATCCTTTACAAAAAAAGACTGGGAAGAAATTACAGAAGACACTTTTAAACAAGTCTTTAAAAACTCTGCAGTAAAAAGAACAAAGCTTGAAGGATTGCAGCGAAACATTAAATTTTTAAAATAAATTTCTTTACAAAAGAAACACCTAAAAATTTCCTTTTTACATTCAGTCTTCTACCTTTGTAGTTATCAAAATAAAGACCATGCATAAAGATAGTAAACGAAGAGAAGCGCTTTTATACCACGCAAAACCTACACCCGGAAAAATTAAAGTCGTACCGACAAAAAAATATGCAACCCAAAGAGATTTGTCATTGGCCTATTCTCCTGGTGTTGCCGAGCCTTGTTTGGAAATTGCCAAAGATGTAAACAACGTTTATAAATATACTTCCAAAGGAAATTTGGTTGCCGTAATTAGTAATGGAACCGCGGTTTTAGGACTTGGAGACATTGGTCCTGAAGCTTCAAAACCAGTGATGGAAGGAAAGGCATTGTTGTTCAAAATCTTCGCTGATATTGATGTTTTTGATATTGAAGTGGGAACAAAAGACATTGATGCATTTATCGAAACCGTTAAAAATATCGCGCCAACATTTGGTGGAATCAATCTGGAAGATATTAAAGCACCGGAATCTTTTGAAATTGAAAGACGCTTGGTTGAAGAGCTGAATATTCCTGTAATGCACGATGACCAACACGGAACAGCTATTATTTCTGCAGCAGCTTTGTTGAATGCAGTTGAATTGGCCGGGAAGAAAATGGATGAAGTAAAAATGGTTATTTCCGGCGCTGGTTCAGCAGCTATTGCGTGTGCAAATCTGTATGTTTCTTTTGGCGTGAAGCAAGGAAACATAGTGATGTTTAACAGCAAAGGTGCACTTAAAAAAGACGACCCGAAAATTTCGAAAGAACAAAGAAAATATGCTACAGATAAAGGCTTTCCATCGTTGCTCGAAGCAATGGTCGGAGTTGATGTTTTCGTTGGATTGTCTACTGGAGATATTGTAACTCCAGACATGTTATTGGGAATGGCAAAAAATCCAATTGTATTTGCAATGGCAAATCCAAATCCGGAAATTAATTATGATTTGGCCATCAAAACCAGAAGAGATATTATCATGGCAACAGGTCGTTCTGACCATCCTAACCAAGTGAATAACGTACTTGGGTTTCCATATATTTTCCGCGGCGCATTAGATGTCAGAGCCACCAAGATTAATGAAGAAATGAAAAAAGCAGCGGTTATTGCTCTAGCTGAATTGGCCAAAGAATCCGTTCCTGAACAAGTAAATATTGCTTATGGCGAAACCAAATTAAATTTTGGTAAAGAGTACATTATTCCGAAACCATTTGACCCAAGATTAATTGCAAGAGTTCCGTTAGCGGTGGCAAAAGCAGCAATAGAATCTGGAGTTTCTCTTCAGCCAATTACCGATTGGGAGAAATATGAAGAAGAATTATTAGAGCGTTTAGGTTCTGATAACAAAATGGTTCGTTTGCTAACCAACCGCGCAAAAACGGATCCAAAACGAGTGGTTTTTGCCGAAGCAGATCATTTGGATGTATTGAAGGCAGCACAAATTGCATATGAAGAAGGGATTGCCCAACCAATACTTTTAGGGAATAAAGAATTGATTTTGGAACTAAAAGAGGAATTAGGTTTTGATGCTGATGTGCCTATTTTTGATCCAAAAGATAAGGAAGAAGACGAGCGAAGAATGAAATATGCCAACCTCTATTGGAAGTCAAGACAACGAAGAGGAATTTCGTTGCTCGATGCTCAAAAATGGATGCGTGAACGTAATTATTTTGCCGCAATGATGGTCAACGAAGGCGATGCTGATGCCATGGTTTCAGGATATTCCAGAAGTTATCCTTCGACAGTAAAACCATTGATGCAATTGATAGGTAAAGCACCAGGCATTACGTTGATTGCTACGACAAATATGATGATGACGAATCGTGGTCCAATGTTTTTATCAGATACCGCAATCAATCCAAATCCGACTGCGGATGAATTGGCAAAAATAGCCTTGATGACTGCCAAAACAGTTAGAATGTTTGGAATGGAACCAGTAATAGCTATGGTTTCTTTCTCAAATTTTGGTTCATCACAACATGAAAGCGCTAATAAAGTGAGACAGGCAGTGGCATATTTACATAATTATTATCCGGATTTAGTTGTAGATGGAGAAATTCAATCTGATTTTGCTTTAAACCCGGAAATGCTGAAAGCTAAGTTTCCTTTTTCGAAATTGGCCGGAAAGAAAGTCAACACCTTGATTTTCCCCAATTTAGAATCGGCAAATATTACCTATAAGCTTTTAAAAGAATTGGATCAAGTTGATTCGATTGGACCAATTATGTTGGGAATGGAAAAAGCAGTTCACGTTTTTCAACTGGGTGCAAGCGTAGAAGAAATGGTAAATATGGTAGCGGTTGCTGTAGTTGATGCACAAGAAAAAGAGAAAAGAAAAAAGATGTCTGCCAAATAAGTTTTGTATTATTGTAGAGATATTGCAAAGACATTCTTTCAATTGAAGAATTTTGTTATATTTGGAATTAGATTTTAGT
>NZ_JBDSMB010000128.1:0-26183 GCF_039916025.1 Flavobacterium sp. | reverse complement strand
ACTTCTATTTGGTACTTTTCGGAAGAAAGCATTTTCACTTTGATAAATTGTTGCGATAATTGATTCTGGTTTTTGTCTATGGTTACTTTAAATGGAATTTGGCCATAAACATCTTGCATAAAATACTTTGTTTGCTTTAAATAATCAATATAAAACTGCAGTTTGTCAACCACAATTTCGTTGTGAGATCTTGATTTAAGCGTGGTAGAAATCATCTGAACTTTATCCGATGTTCCGCCCCAATTGAATACCAAACTCGTATTTGAAGTAAAAAAAGGATTGTTTTCTTCTTGCACGGCAATGGTAGTTTCGATACCATAAATTTTTTGCTTTCTTACATTCACCTGATGGGCAATTGAGAAGGCAATAATCAGTCCTACTACAAACCATTTCCAATAACTTAAAGTCTTAATTAAAAACCCTTTAAAGTCAAAACTGTTTTGCTTATCAAAAAAAGTAAAATCTTTTACGTCTAACATGAAAAATGGTATTAATTTGTAAGTAGCAAATAAGTTGTAGTTGCCAACGATAATAATGTAATGATAGTAGACAGAGACTCTATTCCTGTTTTACCAGTTCCCCATGTTTTTTGTTTCAATGGTTTAACATAAATATAATCATTGGGCTGAAGATAATATGCCGGAGATTTTACTGCATTGCCATCTGTTAAATCTATACTGAAAGTTTCGCTTCCCTGCGCATATCTTCTAATTACCTTGACATCTTTTCGATCTCCGGTAACTGCAATATCGCCTGAATTTGCAATAGCTTCCATTATAGTAACTTTATCCTGATACAATGTTTTTGTTCCGGTTATACCAACTTCACCGTTTATAGTAAATTTAAAGCCCGCTAATTTCACAACAACATAAATCCCCGCTTCTTCCTTAAAATATTTTTCTAAAAGTATCTTTTCAATTTTAATCCTAACTTCTTCTACCGTGAATCCTAAAACATTCATTTCTCCAAGTATTGGCAATCTAATGTTACCATGATCATCAACCGAATAACCTGTGAAATAAGCATTTTGCTCATTAACAGCCATCGCATTTTGCAATTCCGAACTATTAAATATCCCAACTAATTTTGGGTCAATAGCTTTAACGTTAATAGTTAAGACATCGTTTGTTTGTAGTCGATATGGATTTTGATTTGAAGGAGTAACCACTTCATTGGCAGCACTTTTTTTATCTTGTAAATAAATCAAATCTTTTGTAGGTATACAGGAAGTGACTAAAATGCTCAATAGAAGCAGTAAATATATTTTGGGTTGGTTCATTATTTTTAATAAAAAATTAGCAAACAAAGATAGTTTTTCAATTCTAATTACAAAAATGTAGTTTGCTATTATTTTGTTATATGTTTTTCAAGGTATTTTCAAAGGGTATGCGGTTCAAAATACTTCTACCCAAAGTAACCTCATCGGCATATTCTAATTCATCACCAACAGCAATTCCTCTGGCAATTGTTGATGTTTTCACTGTGTAATCTTTGATTCTTTTAAAAATATAGAAATTCGTTGTATCGCCCTCCATTGTTGAGCTCAGCGCAAAAATTAATTCTTCGGTTTTACCTAATTTTACTTTTTCCACCAAAGAATCAATGTTTAATTGGCTTGGGCCAATGCCATCAATCGGAGAAATCTTTCCACCCAAAACATGATAAATTCCCTTAAACTGATTCGTGTTTTCAATGGCCATTACATCGCGAACATCTTCAACAACGCAAATAATTTTGTGATTTCTGTTGGAATTATTACAAATTTCACAGACTTCAACGTCAGAAATGTTGTGACAACTGGCACAAAACTTAATTTCCTCACGCATAGTTGTTAACGCTTGTGATAAGAATTGGGTTTGCTCCGAAGGCTGTTTTAACAAATGCAAAACCAATCGCAAAGCTGTCCGCTTTCCAATTCCGGGTAATTGTGCCATTTCGTTTACTGCTTTTTCAAGCAATTTTGAAGAAAATTCCATGAGGCAAAAATAGTGTAAAAAGAGAAAAGAATATAGAATAAAGAATATAGACTTGTCTATTCTCTATTTTCTCTGTTCTATATTCTTTTTTTGTATTTTGGCTAACTGTAAAACCTAACTTATGTCACCAACAACCATCCTCATTATCATCGTTATTTATTTTGGTCTATTGATTTTGATTTCCAATTTAGTCAGTAAAAAGAGCTCCGATAATGATACTTTTTTTAAAGCCAATAAAAACTCAAAATGGTATTTGGTTGCCTTTGGAATGATAGGGACAGCCTTGTCTGGCGTTACATTTATCTCCGTTCCCGGCGAAGTTGGAAATCCCGATTTGCAGTTCAAGTATTTCCAGTTTGTTCTCGGAAATGCACTTGGTTTTATAATCATTGCCAAAGTCCTGCTTCCACTCTATTATCGAATGAATCTGACATCGATTTATAGTTATATCGAACACCGTTTGGGCGTTATAAGTTATAAAACGGCAGCCACTATTTTCCTAATCAGCAGAACAATTGGTTCTTCATTTAGGCTTTATTTGGTAGTGATTGTGCTGCAGCGTTACGTTTTTGACGCGTTTAATGTTCCGTTTGCTTTGACGGTTTTGATTTCGTTGGCATTAATCTTTGCGTACACCTATCGCGGTGGATTGAAAACGATAATTATTACGGATACATTACAGACTTTCTTTCTTGTTTCTTCTGTTTTCCTGACAATAATTTTCGTTTGTCACAGTCTGGATTTTGGTGCAGTTGAAGCTTTTGAAGCTGTAAAAAACAGCAATTATTCTAAAGTGTTTTTCTATGAAGATTATCTGAAAGGCAACTTTGTGCTAAAACAAATTCTGGGCGGAATGTTTGTAACCATTGCGATGGTTGGTCTTGATCAGGATTTGATGCAAAAGAATTTGAGCTGCAAAAATATTGGCGAAGCTCAAAAAAACATGTTTACGTTTACTACTGTTTTTGTAATTATCAATATTTTCTTTTTGAGTGTTGGCGCTTTGTTATACTTATATGCAGAAAAAAACGGCATTGCTATTCCGATGGTTGATGGCGTTGCAAGAACCGATTATTTGTTTCCCGAAATTGCCTTTAAACATTTGAGTATTGTCCCGGCAATCATTTTTTTATTGGGATTGACAGCTGCAACATTTGCTACAACCGATTCGGCTTTGACCGCTTTGACAACATCTTTTTGCGTCGATTTTTTAGGAATGGATAAAACCGAAAACCAGAACAAACCCAATATTGTCAGAACGCGACATTTTGTGCATGTTGGCTTTTCAATGCTGATGTTTTTGGTAATTATCATCTTCAATTCGCTGAATGACAAATCTGTCGTTACGATGATTTTTAAAGTGGCGAGTTATACTTATGGTCCACTTTTAGGATTGTATGCTTTTGGATTGTTTATGAAATCGAAAACGGTGCACGACAAGTTTGTGCCTTTCATTTGCCTGCTTTCACCTGCAATTTGCTTTTTGATCAGCAAGAATTCTGCAGCACTTTTTGGAGATTATGTAATCGATAACGAGCTAATCATAATCAACGGATTGATTACGTTTATTGGTCTATTGCTGATTAGTAAACCGGCAACTGAGAATACGAGATACTAAGGCTAAAATTCGTAATTCGTAATTCGTAATTTCTAATACTGATTCGTAGCCAATAAAACCAATGTACAAGCTACTTGTGCTTTAATACCATTGCTTTCCAATAATTGCAAGAATTGAGGATTTTCAGTTCCCGGATTGAAGATGACGCGTTTTGGTTTGGTCTCGATGATATAATTATAGTATTCTACCTGGCGCTTCGGATTTAAGTACAAAGTCACCGTATCGATATTCGCAAGTGGAATTTGTTTGGTATAAATTTTAACGCCGGCAACTTCGCTTGTATTTTGTCCAATCGCCAAAACGCTATGCCCTTTTTCCACTAACTTGTTGATAGCTAAGTAAGCATATTTATCGGGTTTTGCAGTCGCGCCCAGCACTAAAGTTTTCTTGTTTTTCATGGTTTTCATTTCGAGTTAACAAAGATAATGCTAACTTTATATTTCGGTAGGTTTATTTAACTTCTATTTAATATTTAAAGTGAAACTCCCGATTTATCTTTGCCAAAAAAACTATGGAACTTTTTATTTTTCTCTTTGCAGCACTTTTTTCGGTTCTGAATCCAATTGGAACTGTGCCAATATTTGTTGGATTAACGCAGGATTACACCAAGAAAGAACGTTCGCGCGTAGCACTTTGGACTGGTTTTAATGTATTCCTCATTTTGATTATATCCTTTTTCATTGGGCAATATGTTTTGGAGTTTTTCGGGATAACCATTACAGCACTGCGAATTGCCGGTGGAATTATTATTGCGAGTTCGGGATTTAGTTTGCTGAATGGAAACTTCAAAAAGAACAAAGGAATAAACAAAAAAGTACAGGAAGACATTGAGAACAGAACCGATATTGCATTAACTCCGCTGGCAATGCCAATGCTGGCTGGCCCTGGTTCGATATCACTCTTAATTGCTTTTTATCAGGAACACAATTCAACAAATGACATTATTTTTTCTTGCCTTGCTATTTTAATCGTCAGCTTATTGATTTTTATCATCTTGAGAAGTGCGCATTATTTGGCAAAATATCTCGGCGCTTCGGGGATTATCGCGATTTCCAGAATTGTCGGTTTTCTAACGATTGCCATCGGAATTCAATACATCATCAGCTCGGTTTTGAGTATTGTCAGAGGAATTTAAACAATTACGAATTGAGAATTGAGAATTATGAATTAAAAACTCCGAATTGAATCAATTCGGAGTTTTTGTTTTAAATTTTCAAATGCTTAAGTATAATGCTCCTCTTACTTTTCGCTCAAGTCGTAATTCGTAATTAAACCTATTCTTTCGGAAGAAAAATTTCAGCCATCATGCAACGTGCACTTCCGCCGCCACAAGCTTCAATCGTATCTAAGCTTGAGTGAACTATTTCAACGTGCGCTTCGAGCTGCGAGATTTGTTTTTTGGTTAAACTTTTATATGCAGATTCACTCATTACAACAAATCGCTCATCGTTTTTTCCTTTTACTTCGAGCATGTTTCCAGCAAAGTTATTGACTTGTTCTTCGGTGATTAAGATGATTTCTTTATCATCACCACGAAGGCTATCAAGCACCATTTTACGCTCTTTTTTATCATCTATACAATCGGCACAAATCACCGCAAAAGTATCGCCAAGGCACATCATTACATTGGTATGGTAAATCAGTTTTCGTTCACCATTAACGGTTTGAAACGCTTCAAAAATGACTGGTGTCAATTCAAAATCTTCGCAGAACTCAATCATTACTTCTTCATCCGCTCTTGGAGAAAGCGCACAATACGCTTTCCCGTTTTCTCTGTCTAACAGAACACTTCCTGTTCCTTCTAAGAAAACATCGTCTTCTTCAGCCGAAGTATAATCTACAATCTGGTTAATTTTAAAACCTTCATCTTCTAAAATATCAAGGATATCTTCTCTTCTTTCAGGGCGACGGTTTTCGGCAAACATCGGATACAAAGCCACATCGCCACTTTCGTGAAACGAAATCCAGTTGTTTGGGAAAATACTATCAGGCGTGCTTGGTTCTAAAGTATCTTCAACTACAATAACATTCACACCAACTTTTCGCAATTTGGTTACAAAAGTATCGAACTCTTTTTGGGCTTTGGCATTGACAGTTTCCGGCGAAAGTCCTTCGGGCATTTTTTGATAATGATTGTTTATTGTAGTCTGCTCATTCATTCGAAAAGCTACAGGGCGAATCATTAATATGGAGTTTGTTGTTTGTTTCACAATTATTGTTTTAAGGTTTTGGTAATCGATTCTATTAGGTCAAGAGTCACTTCGGCCATTGTATTTTTTTTATCGTCTAAACATGGATTTACCTCAACAACTTCAATGCAGACAGTTTTGGGATTTTGAGCCATGCTCACCAATATTTCTTTTGCTTCCTGCGGCGACAAACCGTTTTTTACCGGAGTTCCTGTTCCATATGAGGTCAACTCAGGATCCATGGAATCAACATCAAAAGATACATAAATTATATCACAAGAGTTAAGTTTTGAATTAATTTCATCCATAATCGCAGCAACGCCTTTTTGACGGAGCTCTGCCACTGGATAATTTTTAATACTTAAGGCTTCCACAATGCAATCTTCCTGATGTTCCGTATCGCGAACACCAATATAAATTATGTCTTCTGGTAAAATTTTGGGTGCAATATTCCCTATGTTTTTTAATTGATTCCAAAGTGCTACAGTTTCTTCTGAAACATCATTGACTTTACATTCGAGGTTATCAACATTCAAAGCTGTTGCCAAAGGCATTCCGTGCATATTGCCCGTTGGTGTTGTAAATGGCGTATGGATATCGGCATGAGCATCAATCCAAAGCACACCCAATCGCTTATCGGGAAATGCGGCTTTAATTCCGGCAATCGTTCCGCCAGCCGAACCATGATCTGCTGCTATAATTAATGGGAATGCTTTATTTTTTAACAGCGTTGAGACTTTATTATAGATTTCGTTATAAACTGTAATTAAACCGTCTATTCTTTTGGCAAATTTGAATTTAGTTGGCAAGTCCAAAAGATGATTGACATGGGCTACTTTTTGAATTTCATTTTCGCTAAAAAAGGTACTTCCTTTTTTTCTTGCGGCTGTTAAAATAGCTTCAGGGCCAAGAGAAGCTCCCGGTTTTCCAGCTGTGATTTCGGATTTGTTAAGTAAGAAAACAATGTTCTTATGCATAAAATTTTGATTCGAATCTAGTGATACATTCAGTACTACATCGATTTCAATATGGGCAAATATAAAAAAGCTTCCCGATTATGGGAAGCTTTGTTTATAAGTATTTGGCGTTATCGCTTAATTAAAAATAATTCTTTTGGCATCGATACTTTTATCATTAACAACTAAGCTAATAATATAGACTCCTGATCCAAAATTATCTTTTTGAAAAGATTTGGTAAGGTCATTACCTCTTTCTTTTACATTTAAACTGCTCAATAATTTACCATTAATGTCATGTACCTGCAGCATTGCATTTTCAATACCAGCCTCAACATTTAAAGAAACAGTAACGATGTCTCTTGAAGGATTAGGAGAAACATTAATGATTTTAGTATTGCCGAATCTGATTAAATCTGAATTTTCATTATTTGATTCTTGTTTTGCTTTTTCAGTATTACATCCCACTTTATCTATTAAACAGTCAACCTTTTCCTGTAAATCAGTTATCATTACATTTTGAGCTTTGATAGCTTCAACTAAGTAAGGAATTAATTCGATATAGTTAACCGATTTTCTAACAATTTTTTCTCCCTTATCATTTATCATCTCTTGATCTATTACTAAGTGAGGAATCACTTTTTCAAGTTCCTGAGCAATAAATCCTGTATGAATAGCTTCATCAAAGTTCATTTCAACATTGTTGTTAGCTATATCCCATTCGTAATGATGTCCTTCTAATGCTAAAACTCTATCCAATGGTTTATCTAACGGGCCAATTTCAGTTTTAAAATTAGAATCAGAAGTAATCCATAAACCATTAGCTTTTAAATTACCATTCACTTGTAATTTAAGTCTTCCACCTGCCGGATTCAAGCCACTTACCAATGTGTATGGAGTTGGAAAAGTTGTGTAGTTATTAGCTGGTATCCCGGATGAAGTACCCCATCCTACGTAAACGCATGATCTGGATAACATAATTGGACTTCCATTCCATTGATCATAAACCTGGCTGCAGATTAAATTATGATCCGGAGTATTATCTGATTTAGTTAAAAAATAATCGTTTGCACATGAATTACTTAGATTACTTGTACCGCCTCCTATTGTATCATCCACCAAAATAACATCTCCACTTCCATTTACGCTAAGTACTCTTCTGTTAGTTGATGGTGGTGTTGTGTTAAAATTGGTGTTAGGTAAGCTTGACAAACGTAAACCTGATGCTGCAAAACCAGCCTGTGTTGGACTTCCAGCAAGCGCTCTGATTTCAAAAGTATTTTGAGGTTTGACATTATTTCCTAAGCCTATTCCTCCGAAACCTCTATTAGTAAATAGTAATCTTTGAAGCCCTTGCCCATCGGCTAATATTATTGTATTATTTGTATTGACTCCAACTGTATTAGGGTCTAAGGGATTTGTAACTGTTGCATTTACATCAATTAAAGATCCAATAAATGTATTAAAATTACCTGTCGTCAAATGTATCGCTGTTTGATCTCCAACAAATACATTAAAGTTTCCTCCAACAGTAAAATTTCTAGGTGTTGAATTACCAATAGCAATATTATTACTATTATTATTACTCAAAAGTGCACCATAACCAACTGCCACATTATTACAACCTGTAGTATTTGTTTCCAGCGACCTTCTTCCAAGAGCTACATTTCCATAACCCACTGTATTTCCTTCTAACGCTTTTTGTCCTAATGCGCAATTATATCTTCCTATCTGATTATTTAACAAGGCTCGCGCGCCAACAGCTGTATTAAAACTTCCTTGAAACTCCGCTGTACTCTGTGCACATGGCGATGACATTCCAGGATAAATCCCTGTTGATTGTAAAGCCTGAGACCCTATTGCTGTATTTTCATTTGTATCATTAAGATTTAATGCATTGAAACCAATACCCGTATTACCAGTTGCTGTACCATTATTTGCACATGCGCCTGTTCCTAATAAGACTGGTATTGGTGATTGCCCGCTCATTTTACCAATCCCTCCCAGTGCTACTAAGCCTACCATAAATAAAAAGTTTTTTGTTTTCATAAGTTTTTGATTTTAAAGTTTATAGGGATAAATTTATGAGTTTGAAATATAAAAAAAATCCCCACTAGTGGGGATTTTGTAATTATAAAAAACATTTGAAAAACTTTCGGGTTGGGAATCTTAGTTTATTGTATTTAAACTAAGTTGAAATTAATTCTTAATTAATTTTTTGGTGTACAATTTTCCATCTTCAGATGTAACGTTTATGATGTATATACCATTGGCATAACGACTCACATCTATCATGGTTTTATCTGTTTTTTCGATGTTTCTTTCATCTACAATCTTACCATCAATAGTGGTGATGCTGACTTTATTGAATTTGGCATCATTCATTATAATTTCGATAGTGCTGCTAGATGGATTTGGCACAATTGCAAAATCTTTCGTCACTTTTATCAAGTTGATTGTTTCATCAGGATTTGGCGCTTTGGTTCTTGGATTTGCATTTGGGTCTTCTGCTTTATACGCATAACTTGCTGTACAACCTTCGGGATATGCTATAAATTGAGAGCCCAGAGCGGCTTCAAAACCAGGATTCAATTCCACATAATTTGCAGCATGATACACTACTCCATTTGATAACGTATTATCTCCGACGGATACAATATTTGCGGCCTTAATCCAATCTGACCTTTCTTTCTTCTTTAAAGTTACAGCAGCCATATTATTAAGATCGTCTGCAGGAGAAGCTAATGTTAATATGGCTAAACAACAATCAATAAAAGTTACGTCCGGACCAACATTGGCTGAATTATCAGAAATAGTATACGTAAAAGCTCCGGCGGGACAATGGACACTAAAATTGGCATCAATCTGAAATTCGAAATTCCCGGTTGGACTCGCCCCAAACTGACTGGGTAAAACAGTAAAACAAAATGTACTGGCCGTAAGTTGAGTTGGCGCATTTACTGTGCCAACTAGAGCTCCGTTTTGGGTAATGTCTAATGTGATAGAACTCAAAGTAGCATTCAATGGTGGTTGATATGTACCACAAACCTGAATCGGTGTGTTATTAATAGTATCAGGGCAATTAATATTGGTCGCGTTTGTATTTAAAGCTCCCAATCTTGGAGAAGCGCAAACGGAACCACAAATGTTATCAATATAAACTGTTCCAAAATGTGCCGAAGGCTGACAATCGCTTACTGTAAATTCAATTGTTCCTGGTTGGTTTAGAATTTCCCCAACATTCAATCGGGCACAAATCCAATTGGTATAAAGAACCCGTCTGTTGTTGCTAACATATATAACGTTAAACAAACAATTATCGGGATCTGCAATGATGCATATTTCGTCAACAACATTATTGAACTGATCTAATACCCTAACCCTAAAATAGGGTTGTATTGGCTGGCCATGCGCAGGCTTATTGTCCATTACCAACGAAAAATTAAAATCAATTGTTTCCTGGTTTATATTCGGAAAATAACGTGAAACCGTAGTCATATCAGATGAACCTAAACCCTGTTCATTGTTCAGCTTAATACATTTGTTTCCTCCGCCTCCGCTTGCAAATAAAGTAGGAACATTTACACCTAAACCCGCTAATGTTGGATCATACTGTTGGTAACCTGCAGTCGTATTATCAATTAATGTTACTGCTGCATTTAAATCGTTGGTTACCGGAGTAACAACATTAGTAGCAGAAAGTGCTGTTGGTGTAGCGCACGATAGAAAAAATGCTGAACCTGAAGCAGGCTGCGGATGCGCATCTGACCAAAAAGAATAACCTGCGGTCCCGTTTTCAAAATCACCATTCACACATGTTTGTTGAACAGAAAGTGGAATTGGTCTTGCAAAATAGCTGTCTTTTTTATCCGGATTTTGGACAAAAAACAACTTTCTTAATTCGTAAACTTTTGTTTTTTTAATTGCGTTTTGCAGTTCAGCATCCGTGAATTCTTCTTCACTTCTAAGATGTTTGATTACATCCTCAGTAACTTCGTTAGACAATCTGTAATTGTCAAAATTATCATCAATGAATTTGTTAATTTCCAGTTCGATTTTATTGGCACCTGAAATTCTTTTATCTTCAGAATTCAAATACTCATTGAGCTGTGCTGAGATGTTATAAGAATTAAAACAAATAGCACAAACTATTAGTGTTTTTAGTATCTTATACATATCAATCTTCGTTTGCTGTTAGTACTTGTACTTGTTTTTTTAATTCGTCAATATCCTTGATATTTTTTTGAATGGTTTTATTTTGCTCAATGATATAAAGCATCATTTCTTCAATTTTAGCCATATGCTTGGCTTGCATTTCTGCTAAATCAAGTCCGTTTTTGGCTAATTCACTGGCAGAATCAATTCCAGGTAAATGTTTATGAGTAGCGATATATTCTTCCACATTTTTTAATGGCATCAATTCATAATTCTTTTCAAAAACATAATCCGCCCAATTGGCTGTACTTCTCAAAGCTACTTTTACTTTTTCTGTCATAATTCCACCCTCAACGAATAGCTTATAATTCCCGGAAGTAGATGGATATGTTGCTGTTGAACCAATATAAATTTTAGCATTTGAAGTACTGTTGGCTGAATTGAACCAAATGTTACTGTTATTCATTTGAACTACTCTGTTACCACTTATTGTTGTCGCCGGATTAATCGCTCCATTATCATCATAAAGGCTAGTGTCATTAGCACTAACAACGTATGGAGTTCCTGACGAACCGTTTCCAAGAATTGATACATTAGTGCCGGCAGTAACTGTAGTTGACTGCAGTGTAATAGAACCACCACCATTCGACAACGTTACTATAGCACCATTTTGTGTTATGTTTTGTGGTCCGTGATTAGGCAATACGATACTATTCCCATTAGAAATTGACAATACATTACCGGTTAGTGATAAGGTTTGTTCATCATTATCTGCAGCTGATGGCAAAATAAACGAACCTCCACCATTGGAAAGTGTAACTGTATTTCCTGTTTGTGAAATCGTTTGTGGTGTCTGGGATGGAAGCGTAACACTGTTTCCATTAGAAATAGATAATATATTACCGCTTAACAAAAGCGATTGTCCATCAGTATCTGAAAACGTTGGCAAGGTAAATGTTCCTCCACCATTAGAAAGTGTAACCGTATTTCCTGTTTGTGAAATTGTTTGTGGTGCCTGTGGAGATGGAAGCGTAAAAGAACCTCCGCCATTAGAAAGCGTTACTGTATTCCCTATTTGAGAAATTGTTTGAGGTATATCAACATGTGCTGGCAGTATCACACTATTTCCATTAGAAATGGATAATGTATTTCCTGCTAACGATAATGATTGTGCATCAGTATCTGTAAAAGTTGGTAAGGTAAATGTTCCTCCACCATTAGAAAGTGTAACTGTATTTCCTGTTTGTGAAATTGTTTGTGGAATATCTGTAAATGTTGGCAATGTAAATGAACCACCACCATTAGAAAGCGTTACTGTATTTCCCGATTGAGAAATCGTCTGAAGTTCATTCGTAGTGCTATTATCAAGCCCAGGTAAGTTTACCGGAGCACTGGCTACACCATTTACCGTAGTAATTAATTGGTTACTGCCATTTATCGTATTAGCGATAGAATTAACAATCGTTGCTGAGGAAGAAATGCCATTGACATTGCTTGTCATCAAATTAGCGTTTGATGTAAGTAGGTTACTTTCAACAGCATTTGATACTTTATTTAAAACAACATCCCCAAATTGATTAACCGTTAAAAATCTATTGGTAACAGGTGTTGTTGGAGGATTAAAGTTACTGGTCAAATTTGTAAAACGAAGTCCCGAATTACCATTTGATCCTTGAGTGATTTCAAGTTTATTATTAGGCAAAGTAGTTCCTATTCCAACGTTTCCTTCAACCATTAACCCATTGGCTGGTGCTAAAATTCCGGGAGTTATACCATTTGGCGTGAAATTCTTACCAATGGCAACTCCTCCTTTTACATCTAACCTATTAGCCGGAATCACATTGTTTCCAAGACCAATTCCAGTGTTACCATTTTTTTGAATAAAAATCCTTTGATTCCCTAAACCATCAGCAATAATTACTGATTTACTAGTATCATTCCCAGCCAAAATTGATGTAGACGGAACTTTCGGAAAAGTTATCCTGTTCCCTAAAAATACATTATAACTTCCATACAACAAATTGATAGCGGTCTCCGTACCAATAACAATATTGTCGTCACCGGATATTAAATGTCTTGGAGAATAATAACCTAATGCAATATTTCTATTTCCAATAGTTTTTATTAAAGAAAAATAACCAACAGCTGTATTATAATTCCCAACAACATTGGCTTCCAGAGTTCTATGACCAATAGCAATATTACTTGACCCTGAAACGTTATTTGATAAACTTCTGGTTCCAAACGCACAATTCAATGTTCCTGTTTCATTCAAAGACAATGATTCATTTCCAAAAGCACAGTTAAAACCACCTGTTGATCTAGTTAAAGCTTCAAATCCAAAAGCATTATTACTATGACTGGTATTGTTCATTAACGCACTTACACCAAATCCAGTGTTATAATTACCTGTATTATTAGCACCAGAGTCTACACCTGCAAAAGTATTATTAATTTGCGCGTTGGCTTTAAAAGCAGTTCCAACGAAAACTAATGCGGTAAAAAGAAGAGTAATTTTTATTTTCATAACTAAAAGATTTATGCGTTAATAATTTAATTAAAAGTGATTTTAATTTTTTTTTGTTTAACAACTAATTGGCAAAAACCAATTGTGATCTTTTAGGGTGGGGTTAAAATTTAAAATACCTAATTGCTATTTTTTCTGGAATTTGATATCTTAAATCTTATACCCAAATGTATATAGTTTAAATAAAATAAATCTATAAAATACATATATATTCGATGAAATACATATTTTAAATAAATACTAATTACTTTATCCTACATAATAATTAATTTATGATAATGCGATTGTAGTATTGTACTTCTAGGAATTGAAAAATAAGTCCAAAAAAAATCCCTATCAAAATTGATAGGGATTTTTTAGTTTGTTGGTATTACCAAATGACTACTCTTTCGTTTTCAGGCAGGTACATTTTGTCGCCCGACTTTATGTTGAATGCTTTATAGAATTCAGGAATATTCATCAATGGTCCGTTAATTCGGTATTGTGCCGGTGAATGAACATCAGTCATAATTTGCCTTGTTATCGATTCATCTTTAGCATGCACCATCCAGGCATAAGCATACGATAAAAAGTATCTTTGGTCTGGCGTGAAATTGCTTATTTTTTCTTTGCTTTTGTATTGAGCTGTTTTTTTGAAAGCTTCATATCCCATCACAACACCACCTAAATCAGCAATGTTTTCTCCTTGTGTTGCATCACCATTAATGAACTTTCCTTTAAGTGGTTCAAATTTGTTGAACTGAGCCACAATTGCTTTTGTCTTTTGAGTAAACTTAGCTTTATCTTCGGCTGTCCACCAGTCTTTCAGGTTTCCTTTGTCATCGTATTGGCTTCCCTGATCATCAAAACCGTGTGTGATTTCGTGACCAAATGTTGAACCTCCAATAATTCCATACAAAATGGCATCATCAGGCATTCTTCCTTCAAATCCGGGAACCAAAATATTACAGGCCGGAACACATATTTCATTGTTACTTGGGTTGTAATACGCGTTATACGTTTGTGGATACATTCCCCATTCGGTTCTGTCAACCGGGCTGCCATATTTTTTAATCATATAGTCATATTCCCATTTACTGGCTGCCATAACGTTAGCACAATAGGAATTTCTATTGATAGTAACGCTGCTCATATCTTTCCATTTATCAGGATAACCAACTTTCATTACTATTTTGCTTAGTTTGAAAAGTGCTTTCTTTTTGGTTTCCTCGCTCATCCAGTCTAATTTCTTGATGTGATCAGCATAGACATCACGGATATTATTTCCGATTTCCAACAGTTTTTCTTTAGAACCTTTAGGAAGATAATCTTTAACATAAACCTGACCGATTAATTCGCCTAATGAACCATCAGTTTGTTCTACGATTCTTTTCCATCTTGGTTTTTGTTCTTTTACACCACTCAATATAGTTGAATAGAAATAAAAATTTTGTTTTTCGATAGCATTATTTAAGTAAGAAGCATATGAATTTACAAAATCCCATTTCAAATAAGTCTTCCAGTCTTCTATAGAATATGAAGTAACAATTTTATCCAAACCTTTGTAAAATTCAGGTTGACCTACAATAACTGTATCGGCTTTTGTGATACCTAATTGTGGCAAAACATTTTCCCATGCTATAGATGGTGTTGACGATTTGAACTCCGCCAAAGTCATTTTGTTATAATTCTTGATTGGGTCACGAAGTGCTTCCAGTTTTCTGCTGTTTTTGGCTAAATCTGTTTCCAATTTCATAATCGTTGCTGCTGCAGTTTTTGCTGTTGCAGCATCGTCACCAATTAGTTGTAGCATCTTTTCCAGATGCTTTACATATTCTGTTCTGATTTTTACCGTTTCGGCATCTGTGTTAAAGTAATAATCCCTGTTACCTAACCCTAAACCGCCTTGTCCGAAGAACAAAGCATTTTTAGAACTTATTTTGTCATCCTGTCCAACATAAAACGAAAACGCCGGACCAGCTCCAATAGTATGTAAATAACCAATAGTGTTCATCAAAGTGGGAACATCAGTAATCGCTTGAATTTTTGATAAAACCGGAGATAATGGTTTTAATCCTGCTTTTTCGATAGACAAAGTATCCATTCCCGAGGCGTAGAAATCACCTATCTTTTGTTCGTTGCTGCCTTTTGCCGCGTTTTTGTTTTCTGCTGATTTTTCACAGATAGTCTTGATTTGAGAATTAATGGTATCTCCTATCGTTCTAAAAATACCGTTACTGCTTTCTGAGCTTGGAATAGGATGTTTTTTAAACCAGCCGCCATTTGCGTAATGAAAAAAATCATCGCCCGGATTTTGAGTCGTATCCCGATTGGTAAGTAATGGATCTTCGTATTGAATTTCTTTTTTGCTACAGCTTATTGCGAATAAAGCCGAAAGCATGCTTAGGGTAAGTTTGTTTCTGAATTGCATAAGTTTTTGTTTTGATAATCAGTTGGTCTTAAAAAAATAAAAATGTTACCAAATGTATAGCATTATGTTAAAACTCAAAGTAATTAAACAAAAAAAGTGTCCCAAAAATTGAGACACTTTTAAACTAGTTTAGATGAAAAACTATTTTTTCTCTTCCATTTTTTTTGCAGCGCAGCATGCTTTTTTATCTTTACTACAAGATTTTTTTTCAGCAGCTGAACATGATTTCTCAGTTTTCGCTTTAGCAACTTTCTTTTCCTGTGCATTTATATTCATTGTAAACATAAATGCCACAACAGCCATTGATAAGATTACTTTTTTCATTTTTTGATTTTATTTAATTAATAATAAGTTGAAGAATGTTATCAAATGTAATTAATATCATAAACGGTCAAAATACTTTAACATTCCTTTGATAGTTAAAGTTTAAATTGTGTTAAGATTTATTTTTAATTAATTTATACTATTTTTAATAATACTGCGTTTTATAATTACAGTTATTTGCACTAAACAATATATATGAATATGGATACTATCAAAATTCTGTGGGTTGATGATGAAATTGATTTACTTAAACCACATATTTTATTTCTCGAAAAGAAAAACTATAAAGTAACTACTTTCAACAATGGCAGAGATGCTGTTGATGCTTTTGAAGATGGCAACTTTGACATTGTTTTTCTGGATGAAAATATGCCCGGAATGAGTGGTTTGGAAACGCTTTCAGAAATGAAAGAAAAAAAATCATCTACTCCAATGATTATGATTACCAAAAGTGAGGAAGAATATATCATGGAAGAAGCCATTGGTTCCAAGATTGCGGACTATTTGATAAAACCTGTAAATCCAAATCAGATATTATTGAGCCTAAAGAAAAACCTGGATCATTCAAGATTGATTTCTGAAAAAACAACACTTGATTACCAAAAAGAATTTCGAAAAATTGCTATGGAAATGGCAATGGTAAATAGTTATGAAGATTGGGTTGAACTTTATAAAAAACTAATTTTTTGGGAACTTGAACTGGAAGATATTACCGACCAAAGTATGGTTGAAATCCTGGAAAGCCAAAAAGTGGAAGCCAATGCGCAGTTCAGCAAATTCATTGAGCGTAATTATGAAGATTGGTTCGAACCAAAAGCAGACAGACCTGTTCAGTCGCACACGCTTTTCAGAGAATTGGTTGTTCCCGAACTAACTAAAAAAGACAAACCTGTACTTTTTGTTGTTGTTGATAATCTTCGTTATGACCAATGGAAAGCTATAGAAAGTGTTGTAGCAAATCATTATAAACTCGAAAAAGAGGTTGCCTATTTTGCCAGTTTACCAACAGCAACTCAATATGCCAGAAACTCAATTTTCTCAGGATTAACGCCTTTGGAAATGGAAAAACAATTTCCGCAATATTGGAAAAATGATGTGGAAGATGGCGGAAAAAACCTGTATGAAGCTGAGTTTTTAACGGCACATTTGAAACGATTAGGCTTGAATATCAAACAGGATTATTTCAAGATAACCAATTTGGCAAGCGGAAAAAAATTAGCCGAAAACTTCAAAGGATTAAAAGATAATAATCTGGTAACTGTCGTTTACAACTTTGTAGACATGCTGTCTCACGCCAAAACCGAAATGGATGTTGTAAAGGAATTGGCTTCCGATGATAAAGCGTATCGTTCATT
Organism: Flavobacterium sp.; assembly: GCF_039916025.1. GTDB lineage: Bacteria > Bacteroidota > Bacteroidia > Flavobacteriales > Flavobacteriaceae > Flavobacterium. Next base: position 8,673 of record NZ_JBDSMB010000128.1, on the reverse strand, counting down.
AACCTTGAGCTGGTTTAAAAATTCACCGCTTTTGGAAATCATTCAACAAGCCCAGAAATTAGGCTTCAAATTGATAATCACTACTGACCACGGAACGATTAACGTTAAAAATCCTTCCAAAGTTATTGGCGATAAAAACACTAGCTTGAATTTACGCTACAAAACCGGAAGAAGCCTGACATACGAAGACAAAGATGTTTATGCCGTCAGAGATCCGAAACGAATTGGTTTGCCAACTATCAATATGAGCAGCTCATATATTTTTGCGAAAAACGATTTGTTTTTGGCTTATGTAAACAACTACAATCACTATGTGAGTTATTACCGAAATACCTATCAACACGGAGGAATTTCGTTGGAAGAAATGATTGTTCCCTTTTTAGTTTTTAATCCGAAATAAAAGCAGTGATTAGTGATTAGTAAATAGTGATTAGCAATTTTAAACTAACGACTATTTACTAATTACCATTCACTAATTACTTGAAACATGGAAATTATATTTTCACTTGACGAAATTCGACAGGTATCTAAAAAAATCCTTGCCGAGAAACCATATAAAGTAATACTTTTTCATGGCAATATGGGCGTTGGAAAAACGACTTTGATTAAAGCGCTGTCAAAAGAATTGGGTGTGACTGATGCTACCAGCAGCCCAACATTTTCTATTGTAAATGAATATGAAGCTGAGGATAATCAGAAAGTATATCACTTTGATATGTACCGATTGAAATCGGAAATTGAAGCTTTGGATATGGGAATTGAAGACTATTTATATTCCGGAAACTGGTGCTTTATCGAATGGGCCGAAAAAATTCCCAATTTACTTCCTGATGACTTCTCGACCATCAATTTATCAGAAACCGTTGACGGTAAAAGAAATCTAAGATTGACTTAGCTTTTCAATGTCAATGACAATCAAAATGACAATATTAATTTTTGAAACTGTTTTTTGCTATTGATTTTTGCTATTGATTTTTGTCATTGCTATTGTAATTGATTTTTTTCGTAATTTGGAGCAAAATTACAACCGTGCAGCATGGCTATTACACCTTTCACTAAGCAGCAGCTTTTACCTCAAGAGGAAAAACTAGAAGTATATCGTCATAAAAGCGAACTCTTTATCGGGATTCCAAAAGAGACTTCTTATCAGGAAAGACGGATTTGTTTAACGCCTGATGCTGTCAACTCACTTACTTCACACGGACACAAAGTAATGATTGAATCGGGTGCCGGATTGAGTTCGAGTTATACTGACAAAGAATTTAGCGATGCCGGAGCAACGATTTCCAAAGACAACAAAAAAGTGTTGAGTTGCCCAATGATTCTTAAGGTTGAACCATTAACCATGGCAGAAATTGGGTTAGTAAATACGAATGCTATTGTGATTTCGGCCATTCAATTAAAAACCAGAAAAAAAGAATACTTCGAAGCCTTATCCAAGAAAAAAATTACCGCACTTGCTTTTGAATACATCAAAGACGAAGATGGTTCTTATCCGGCAGTGAAATCGTTGAGCGAAATTGCAGGAACAGCTTCGGTTTTGATTGCAGCCGAATTGATGATTAACAACGAATTCGGAAAAGGATTATTACTCGGAAATATAACAGGCGTTCCTCCTACCGATGTTGTGATTCTTGGTGCCGGAACAGCTGGAGAATTTGCTGCAAAAACCGCTTTAGGTTTGGGTGCTAATGTCAAAGTTTTTGACAATTCTATTACCAAACTACGTCGACTGCAAAACAATTTGAATCAAAGAATATTTACCTCGACGATACAACCAAAATCATTGCTGAAAGCGTTGCGAAGATGCGATGTTGCGATTGGCGCTTTACGCGGAAAAGAACGCTGCCCGGTTGTAGTTACCGAAACGATGGTTGAGCACATGAAAAAAGGTGCTGTTATTGTTGATGTCAGCATTGATACCGGTGGTTGCTTTGAAACTTCTGAAGTGACAACACACGAAAACCCAACATTTATAAAGAACAATGTCATCCATTATTGCGTGCCGAATATTCCTTCGCGTTATTCCAAAACGGCTTCGCTTTCTATTAGTAACATCATTACGCCATACTTACTCCAAATTGCCGAAGATGGCGGTTTAGAAAGCGCTATTCGCTGTAATAAAGGTTTGAAAAATGGTGTTTATCTGTATCATGGCATTTTGACCAACAAAGCTATTGGCGATTGGTTCAATCTTCCTGATAACGATATTAATTTGATTGTTTTTTAACTTCCGCTTTGGCGGAAATGACAGCTGTGTAAAATCAATAAGAGATAGAACTACTTGTCTTTTCCGCGAAGGCGAAAATCCATAAAAAGGATATTCTATCAGGATAACTCAAATTATACTTCAAATAAATTTTAGCGTTACACAAACATTTGATTACTTTTGCCAAAAATTAATCTACTATGAAGTTTTACCAACGTTTTGCCTACTATTTAATAGGTTTGGTTATCGGGTGTTTTTTTGTCGCTGCAGTGCTTAGCGGAAAAGATACGCGTTGCAATTATTTCCCGAACGCAAGAGTTTTAAACGACCTTAGAAACAAACCATTTTTATATGATATTGAAGCTTCAAGAAGGCTTTCAGAAGATTGGGTTGATACTGTTGATGTCAAAAATACGTTAACCTATGGCGATGTCGATTTTGATAAAAGCAATATAAAAGAAGAAGGCGGAAAATTGTACATCATTTATGGCAAAACCACTAAGAACAAAAATATCACCTTAGAAGTCATCAATTACCCTGATAAAGCGGTGTTAAGAAACATTATTAAAAACGAAAAGCCAAACTAATTAGTTTGGCTTTTTTGTTTTAAGTTACTTGAGGTTTTGGCAGCACAACTTTCTTCCTTCTTTGGACTTTAACACCCGCTATCCGCGCTACATGGTAGCTTGTTCCTATCGGGGCTGATGATTATGTTTGTCTCTTCTTGCTCTTATGAATTTGTCTATTTTGTTTGCGGGCACGGATTGCAAATCCGCGCTATCGAAGTTACAAATCTATTATGAAACACTGCCTTTTAAAACATTTTAAAAACCAAACTTATTAATCCAATAAGCACAAAAACATATCAACTTCTTTTTAAAGAACTAAGCGATTCCTTTTTAGTGAATTTTATTATACACCTGCAATTATAATCCCTAAAGGAGCTAAAAAACTATTCCGATAGCGCGGATTTGCAATCCGTGCTCATAACAAATCTAACAAAAAAAGGGTTGTCAAATTGACAACCCTTTTTTATTATATAACTGAAGTAACTTAGTTACCGTGTCTTTTTTCGATATCTTCAATATCCCCTTTACCCATTGTATCAACCAGTACTGGTGTTGCAATGAATAATGAAGAATACGTTCCAACAACAATACCAATCAACATCGCAAAGATAAATCCTCTGATTGAATCTCCACCAAAGATGAACATGATTAACAATACCAAAATCATCGTTAATGACGTATTCAATGTTCTTGAAAGCGTTGTATTAATAGAAGCGTTTACCACATCTTTAAAGTGCCCTTTTCTGTTACCGGCTAAGAATTCTCTAATTCTGTCAAATACAATTACGGTATCATTCATAGAGTATCCAATAACGGTTAGAATCGCCGCAATAAAGTGTTGGTCCATTTCCATGTGGAACGGCATGTATTTGTATAATAAAGAGTAAATACCCAATACGAAAATTACGTCATGCGCAACAGCCGCTAAAGCTCCAAGTGAATATTGCCATTTACGGAATGAAATCACAAGGTATAAACAAACAACAAACATAGCTCCTAAAACTGCCCAGAATGAGTTTGTTTTGATATCAGCAGAAATCGCTGCACCAACTTTAGAAGACTGCAATACTCCGTATGTTTTACCATCATACAAATTGGTGAATTTATCATAATCCATACCTGCATTAAAGTATTTTTGCAAAGCAGTAAATAATTTATCATTTACTTCTTTATCAACCTCAACACCTTCTTCCTGGATTTTGTATTTGGTTGTGATTTTTAATTGATCGTCCGTACCAAATACTTTGGCTTCAACTGTAGTCCCAAAAGCTCTGGATAATTCTTCTGAAACCTGAGTAGACTCAACTGGTTTTTCAAATTTCACCTGGAAAGTTCTTCCTCCAACAAAATCAACACCCTGATCCAGTCCGTTAACAAAGAAAATAGAAATCAAACTAACTACTACAACTGCAGATGAGAACATGTATGTCCATTTTTTAATTCCGATGAAATCAAAATGGAAACCTGTAAACCAGTTTTTAGTGATATTAGTTGAGAATGTTAAATGTCTGTTATGAGCAATATCTCTATCAATAAATATTCTTGCGATAAAGATTGATGTAAATAATGACGTAACAATACCAATTAAAAGTGTCAAAGCAAATCCCTGAACTAATCCTGTTCCGAAAACATATAAGATTGTTCCGGTCAATACGTGTGTTACGTTTGCATCAATGATTGAACGCATAGCACCTTTCCAACCATAAGAAGCAACAACAGCTTCACCTAACGATTTTCCTTCGCGGAGTTCTTCTTTTGCCCTTTCATATATAATGATGTTCGCATCAACTGCAGTTCCTAATGTTAAAACGATACCCGCAATTCCAGGTAATGTTAATACGAAACCAAAGCTTGCCATAACACCAAACAAGAAAAGTAAGTTTAAAATCAAGGCTGCATTAGCATACCAACCTGCTTTTCCATAATAGAAAACCATCCATAAACATACAAAAAAGAATCCAACGATAGAAGAAATCAAACCTGCGTGAATCGCAACTTCTCCCAAAGATGGCCCAACCACTTCTGATTGAATAATTTCAGCAGTAGCAGGCAATTTACCAGCTCTTAATACGTTTGCTAAATCTTTAGTTTCAGACACTTCAAAGTTTCCGGAAATTTCAGATCTTCCTCCAGAAATTGGTCCTGAAGTAACACCTGGTGCAGAATACACAACGTTATCTAAAGCAATTGCAATAAAGCTTTTTTGTGTAAATGCTCTTCCGGTTAATTCTTCCCAAACTCTTGCTCCTGCACCATTCATTTGCATAGAAACTGCCGGTTTACCCATTTGGTCAAAAGTATCTCTTGCATCAACAATAACACCACCACTCATTGGAGCAATATTATCTCTGTTTCCTTTTAGAGCGTATAAATCAACTGTTTCAGTTTCTTTTTTAGTTTTCTCGTCAACTTTTACATCTGGTTTACTCCAAACAAATTTTGCATAACGCTTGTCTGCCGGTAATAAATTACGGATTTCAGGTCTTTTCAAATAAGAGTTGATTGTTGCAGTATCTTTTGGCGAAGCAACTACTAAAACTGGTCCTCCACCCTGAGAAATGAATTTGTCAAATAATGGATTGTTTCCTTTTTTAGTTGCAGCTGAATCTTTTTCTTTATCGTCTGTCAATAATTTACTCAACGTATCTGCTGGTTTAGCAGCTTCAACTTTCTCATCCGTTTTAACAGTAGCTTTCAAAGCTTCATTTGCCTGTTGCAAAAAGCCCATCATTTCTTCTGCTTTGTAAGTTTCCCAGAACTCTAATTCAGCTTTGCTGGAAACTAATTTTTTGATACGGTCAACATCTTTCGCGCCCGGTAATTCAATAAGGATTCTCCCTGTTTGTCCAAGTTTAACGATGTTTGGTTGTGTTACACCAAATTTATCAATACGGCTTCTCAATACACCAAAAGCTGATTCAACTGATTCGTCCAGTTTTTTAGCCAAGACTTTTTTCACTTGGTCATCAGACATATTGAAATCGATTTGCCCCTGAAGATTTCTGTTAGCAAAAATATCAGGAGAAGCTAGTTTTGTAGTTCCTTTAATAGCATCAAATGCCTCGAAAAACGCATCAAGATAGGATTGATTTCCTCTTTGATTCAATTTGGCATCTTCCAATGCTTTGTTGAAAATAGGGTTTTTAGAATTATTAGATAATTGCTTCAAAACATCTTTTACAGATATCTGAAGGATTACGTTAATTCCTCCTTCAAGGTCAAGACCTTTATTGATTTGTTTGTCTTTTACTTCATTGTAAGTGAAAAAATCAAGAAAGACTTTTTCTTTTCCAATCGAGTCAAGATATTTAATTTCTTTTACAGGATTTCCTCCTGCGAAGTTTTTGGCGTCCTCTTTTACTTTATTGGCCACAAAAGTGAACGAAAGTGAATAGATACTTACCAATGCAAATAGTATTGCGAAAAATTTAACTAGTCCTTTATTCTGCATTATTACAAAAATTAATTGATTCTTTGGTTTAATATTATCGGTCTAAAAAAGCAAAATATACCTGAAATACAAGGGCTTAAACTACAATCCTCTGTATTTACAAGGTTTCGGCTTTTTTTGAAACGTGCAAATATATAATTCTATCTATCATTAACCAATATTTTATCGATTAATATCAAAAAAATTTGTTAAAAAAAAAGCCTCACTATTTTAACAAAAGAAAGTGCTTCTTTTAGGCATAAAAAAACCTCCGATTACTCGAAGGTCATTTTGTATTTATAGGGTTTGTATATTATCCTAATATTGATTTCAAGTCACCATTCATTGCTCTAACAGCATCCGCACTCTTAGCAAATTTTGCTTTCTCATCATCGCTTAAAGTAATGTCAACAATCTTTTCTACACCGTTTTTACCAATAATGCATGGCACTCCGATACAGATATCGCTTTGTCCATATTCACCTTCAAGGTAAACAGAACATGGAATCATTTTCTTTTGATCATTCAGAATACTATCAACCAAAAAAGCAACTGATGCTCCCGGTGCATACCAAGCTGAAGTTCCTAATAATGCAGTCAATGTAGCACCACCAACCATCGTATCAGCAGCAACTTTTTCTAATTCAGCTGAAGATAAAAACTCTGAAACCGGAACTCCATTATAAGAAGCCAATCTTGTCAACGGAATCATAGTTGTATCTCCGTGACCACCGATTACCATTCCCTGAATATCGTTCGCTGGTTTGTCTAAAGCCAATGATAAATAGGTTTTGAAACGTGAACTGTCAAGCGTTCCACCCATTCCGATGATTCTGTTTTTTGGTAAACCTAATGATTTGAAAGTCAAATAAGTCATTGTATCCATTGGATTAGAAACGATTATAAAAACCGCTTTTGGAGAATGCTGCAATAAACTTTCCGCAACCGATTTTACGATTCCGGCGTTGATTCCGATTAATTCCTCACGCGTCATTCCAGGTTTTCTTGGAATTCCGGATGTAATAACCACTACATCACTTCCTGCTGTTTTGCTGTAATCATTGGTGCTTCCGGTTACTTTGGTATTAAAACCTAAAGTAGTTTGCGTCTGCATGATATCTAACGCTTTTCCTTCTGCAAAACCTTCTCTAATATCCACCAACACAATTTCGCTGGCAATTCTTCTATAAGCAATAGCATCTGCGCATGTCGCACCAACGTTTCCTGCTCCTACAATCGTAACTTTCATTCTTTGTTATTTTAAATTATAAATTTTGAATTTTAAATTAAATCTTGAATCATTTAAAATTTATAATTCAAAATTTAAAATAATTGATTTATGCGTCAATCTTAGCGTAAACAGCGTTCTTTTCGATAAACTCTCTTCGTGGCGGAACTTCGTCTCCCATCAACATGGAGAAAACTCTATCAGCTTCAGCTAAACTGTCAATCGTAACCTGACGTAAAGTTCTGAAACCTGGATCCATTGTAGTTTCCCACAATTGCTCTGCGTTCATCTCTCCAAGACCTTTATAACGTTGAATTCCGGCGCTTCCACCCATTCTTAGGTTGGCAGCATCACGTTGATCGTCATTCCAGGCGTATTCTTTTTTGTTCCCTTTTTTAACTAAATATAAAGGTGGCGCGGCAATATAAACGTGTCCGCCTTCAATCAATTCTTTCATAAAACGGAAGAAGAATGTCAAAATCAAAGTAGAAATGTGGCTACCATCGACATCGGCATCACACATGATAATTACTTTGTGGTAACGCAATTTTTCTAAGTTCAAAGCTTTGCTATCTTCTTCAGTTCCAATAGTTACACCTAATGCAGTGAAAATATTTCGAATCTCTTCGTTTTCAAAAACTTTGTGGTGCATCGCTTTTTCTACGTTCAGAATCTTACCTCTCAAAGGTAAAATCGCCTGAAAATTTCTATCACGACCTTGTTTTGCTGTTCCACCAGCCGAATCTCCCTCGACTAAGTAAACCTCACATTTTGCAGGATCCTGTTCTGAACAATCAGATAATTTTCCTGGCAAACCGCCACCGCCAAGAACGGTTTTACGTTGTACCATTTCACGTGCTTTTTTAGCAGCATGACGCGCCTGAGCAGCAAGAATTACTTTTTGGACAATGATTCGGGCATCATTTGGATTTTCTTCCAGATAGTTTTCTAACATTTCGGCAACCGCCTGAGAAACCGGAGAAACTACTTCTCTGTTTCCTAATTTGGTTTTTGTTTGTCCTTCGAATTGTGGTTCCTGAACTTTTACCGAAATAATAGCTGTCAATCCTTCACGGAAATCGTCTCCAGTAATTTCGAATTTTAATTTATCCAACAAACCTGAAGAGTCAGCATACTTTTTCAGCGTACGCGTTAATCCCATACGGAAACCCTGCAAATGCGTTCCTCCTTCGTGCGTGTTGATATTATTTACATAAGAAAATATGTTCTCAGAATA
>NZ_JBDSMB010000127.1:0-3707 GCF_039916025.1 Flavobacterium sp. | reverse complement strand
GTGTTCCCAAAGGGCAGCGGAAAGAACCTGTCAAAAAGGAGCAGGGTAATTTACTAAAAACAATAAACACTAATGCGAGGAAACAACTCGCATTACTTTTGCCTTTTAATATTTCAAAAATTGAAAGTGACACTATAAATTCTACTCAGGCCAGATTGAAAAAGGATAAGTTTCTGAATCTGACTTTGGATTTCTATTCGGGTGCTTTGATGGCGATTGATTCAGCCAGAGTTTTAGGGATGAATTTCGACATCAAAATTTTAGATTCTCAGGAAACTAAAAACTCTTCCAATGTTGCGGCTTTGATACAGCAAAATAACCTTCAGGGAATGGATGCTATTATTGGCCCTTTTTATCAGTCGAATGTTGAGAAATTGGCAGAGCTGGTTGAACCAACAAAGACTCCGGTCATTTCGCCATTATCGAAAGATGTAGGTAAAAAATACACTAATTTATACCAATCGACACCTTCTGCAGATTTTTTACGTAATTCTATTTTTGATTTTATGAAAGCCAAAAACGGAAATATTATTGCTGTGGTAGACAATAAGAAAGGAAGCGTAAAACAATACATCCAGGAAATGCAGCCCAATGTTAGGATTGCAGGTTTGAGCGAGAAAGGTAGTTTTGTTGCCGATAGTTTGAAAACCTTGTTTCAAAAAGACAGACTCAATTATGTGGTTTTGGCTTCTGAAAGCACAGGAATGATTTTGGCCACAACGAATGCGATGTTAGCTGCGCAAAAAGAATATCAGGTTCAGTTGGTAATTTTGGAACAGAACGACACCTTTGATTTTGAGGAAATCTCATTGACCAGATTAACCAAGTTAAAACTTTTGTATCCATCGCTTTCAAGACCAAACGAAACTGATGAAGCCAATCAGTTTGATGCAAAGTATAAAAAAGCAAATAAAATTATACCCAATCAATACGCTATTCGTGGCTTTGATGTAACGTTTGATACTTTGCTTCGCTTATCGCAGGATACAACTTTTGAAGAAACAATTCAGGTTTCACCATCTGAACAAATAGAAAACAAATTTGATTATGTCCAAAATGCAACTTACGGTTATTCCAATAACGGAATTTACATCTTGTATTACGACACTGATTTAACCATAAAAGAAGCATTGTAAAATGACAACATCAATCGTTAGATATTTAGGCGAGCTACGAACTTCGTCTATGCATATGCAATCCGGAACCGAAATCATTACAGATGCTCCAATAGATAATCACGGAAAAGGAGAGGCTTTCTCGCCTACAGACATGGTGGCTAATTCTTTGGCAACTTGCATGATTACCATTATGGCAATCAAAGCAAGAGATATGGATTTAGAATTAAAAGGAACAACAGCAGAAGTAACCAAAGTTATGGCCGCTGAACCAAGAAGAATTTCAGAAATCCATATTCATTTTGAGATGAATCTAACCGATGATAAAAAGGTTAAAACAACTCTGGAAAAAACAGCAATGACTTGTCCGGTTCATTTTAGCCTTCATCCGGATATCAAAAAAGTGATTACTTTTAATTGGAAGTAGCTCAAGAAATAAGAAAAAGAACATAGAATATTGATGTTCAAATGTCTTTGTTCTATTTTCTATACTCTATTCTCTTTTTTATAAAATGAATCCACAACAACTACTTCTCATAAAACTTGCACATACCAAAATGCCATTCGGTAAGTATGAAGGCTATTATCTTATTGATTTGCCCGAATATTATGTGGTTTGGTACAGCCAAAAAGGTTTTCCAAAAGGTCAGCTCGGTGAGCAATTACAACTTGTTTATGAACTTAAATTAAACGGTTTGGAAGAATTGGTTCGGAATATAAAAAAACAATATCCAAAACCAATTTGAGGATTTGGTAATTTGGTGATTTGAAATCGCGATTTTCTTAACTTTTCGGGGATACTTTTATCATCTTCAAATTTTCAAATTAACTCATTTTCAAATTAACTTTTATCCGATTTAATTCATTATTTTTGCGTCGTTTTTTACAACAACTACAACACAACAATTACAAAAAAAATGAATCAAACAAAATACATTTTTGTTACCGGCGGTGTGACTTCTTCTTTGGGAAAAGGAATCATTGCAGCATCTCTGGCCAAGTTACTACAGGCGAGAGGCTATCGAACGACCATTCAAAAATTTGACCCTTACATCAACGTTGATCCGGGAACTTTAAATCCGTACGAACACGGAGAATGTTTTGTGACGGATGATGGAGCAGAAACTGATTTAGATTTAGGTCATTATGAAAGATTTTTAAATGTTCCTACTTCACAAGCCAACAACGTTACTACAGGAAGGGTTTATCTTTCGGTAATTGAAAAAGAACGTAGAGGTGAGTTTTTAGGAAAAACAGTTCAGGTTGTTCCTCATATTACCAACGAAATTAAAGAACGCATGCAATTGCTTGGGAATTCGGGCGATTTTGATATTGTGATTACTGAAATTGGTGGAACTGTCGGAGATATTGAGTCGTTACCCTATATCGAATCGGTGCGTCAATTAGTTTGGGAATTGGGTGAAAGTAACGGAATTGTAATTCACTTAACATTGGTTCCCTATTTGGCTGCAGCCGGAGAATTAAAAACAAAACCAACGCAGCACTCGGTTAAAACTTTGATGGAAAGCGGAATCAAAGCTGATATTTTAGTTTGTAGAACGGATCGTGATTTATCAGACGATTTGCGTAATAAACTCGCTTTGTTTTGCAATGTAAAACGAGAAGCTGTTATCCAGTCTATTGATGCTTCAACGATTTACGAGGTACCAAATTTGATGCTTGAAGAAGGCTTGGATATTGTCGCATTAAAGAAATTAAACTTACCTAAAAAAGCAGCTCCGGATTTAAGAAACTGGAACACTTTCCTGCATAGATTAAAACACCCAAAACAAACAGTAAATGTCGGTTTGGTTGGAAAATATGTCGAATTACAAGATTCGTATAAATCAATCTTAGAGTCATTTATTCATGCTGGTGCGGCAAATCAAACCAAAGTGAACGTGATTTCTATCCATTCTGAATATCTTGATGCCAAAACGGCAGAACAACAACTAAAAGATTTGGACGGCATAATAGTTGCCCCAGGGTTTGGCGGTCGCGGAATTGAAGGGAAAATAGATACTGTTCGTTATGCTCGTGAAAACAACATTCCGTTTTTCGGAATTTGTCTTGGAATGCAAATGGCGGTTATCGAATATTCCAGAAATGTTTTGGGATTAAAAAATGCAAATTCTACCGAAATGAATGAGGATACAAAAGATCCTGTAATTTCATTAATGGAAGAGCAAAAAACCATTACTGATAAAGGCGGAACAATGCGTTTGGGTTCATGGAAGTGTAATATTACACCAGGAACATTGGCTCACGAAATCTACGGTAAAGACCAAATCGATGAGCGTCACCGTCATCGTTATGAGTTTAATAATGAATACAGGAAACAATTAGAAAAAGCAGGATTAATTTGTTCGGGAATAAATCCGGAAACAGGTTTGGTTGAGATTATTGAACTGGAAAGCCATCCGTTTTTTATAGGCGTTCAATACCATCCGGAATATAAGAGTACGGTTGCGAATCCACACCCAATTTTTGTTAGCTTTGTGGCCGCAATGGTAAAACATAAAAATAAATAAAGGAACTGAAAAGTTCAGCATTACTATGGAAGAAAAGAAATTTGATTTTAATACAATTATT
>NZ_JBDSMB010000126.1:0-44567 GCF_039916025.1 Flavobacterium sp. | reverse complement strand
CTAAAGAATGTTGGTCGATTTCATCTAAACGCACCATTTCATTGTTGACCAAAATACGTGCAAAACCCTGTTGCAATAATACTTTTAGCTTATCTTCCAATTGTCTTCCCTGCTCCAGATGAATAGGGGAAAGGAGTAGCCATTTGCTGTCTAATGCAAAAGTTTTCACTTTAGCGATTACATCAGTAACCGTATCTTTTTTTACTTCATTTCCTGAAACTGGCGAAAAGGTTTTACCAATTCGGGCAAAAAGCAATTTTAGATAATCATATATTTCGGTAGAAGTTCCAACGGTAGAACGTGCATTGGTTGTATTTACTTTTTGTTCGATAGCAATCGCAGGAGCAATTCCTTTAATGTATTCTACTTTTGGTTTGTCCAAACGACCTAAAAACTGTCGCGCATAGGAAGATAAACTTTCCACATAGCGGCGTTGCCCTTCAGCGTAAAGTGTATCAAAAGCCAAACTCGATTTCCCGGAACCAGAAAGTCCGGTAATGACAACCAATTGGTTACGCGGAATTACAACATCCAAATTCTTTAAATTGTGGATTTGTGCACCCTTAATCAGGATATTTTTTTTGGGTTCTAGTGTAGCAATTTCGGTACTTTTCATAGTAAAAAAGGAATGTTTGCAAAGTTAATCATTTGCAATAGGATTTGGTAATAAAGTTATCTCTGAGTTTATACAAAAGCACTCATAACTTAGATTTTAATATCACAATAAAATGGTTTTATTTTTGATAATTTTTCTTTTTTATTGTTAATTTTTTTAAATATTCTAATTTCAATATGTTTTAGATTTCATTTTATTCTTATTCACCCCAACATTAGTACAACATTATATTTTTTTGTCTAATCTTTTGCTTTTTTTGTCTTGATTTTAAAACCTTAATAGGGATTAATTAGTCTTGTTATCTCAATTAATTTAGGAAAATTTGAAGTTGTATGGTTTTTTACATAGTTAAACAAAACATCATTAGATAGGGTCGTCAGTTAACTTTGATTTAAACTTTTAAATCAAACAATATGAAAAAAATTACTCTTTTAATTTTCCTAATGACTATTTCATTCGGATATGCACAAACACTCCCCGGAACTTGGAAAATGAGTCCACAAGCTGCTGCATTTGCTGTTGGGCCGACGCAAGGAAATGGATCATATTATGCCAATAGTGTTGCTGATATTACCACCAGAGCCTGCTTTTTTGATGATGACTATGTATTTAATGCTGATGGAACATTCAGTAACGTTTTAGGAACTCAAACCTGGATTGAAGGTTGGCAGGGCGGAGGAGACGCATGTGGAACTCCGGTTGCGCCACACAATGGAACAAATCCGGCAACATGGAATTATAACGCTAGTGCTAATACGTTAACTTTAACTGGTGTTGGTGCTTATTTGGGACTTCCAAAAGCTTATAATGGAGGTGAACTTTCCAATCCGGCAGCTGCTCCGGCTTCTATTACTTATACAGTTACGTCATTTACCACTAATTTATTGACATTAGACATTCAGGTTGGTGTTGGTTTATGGTGGCGTTTTATATTAGCAAAACAAGGAGTTACTCCAACTTGTAATGATGGTATTCAAAATGGAAGCGAAACTGGAATTGATTGTGGCGGTACTTGCGCTAATCCTTGTTTAACTCAAATAAATTTGCCAGTTACTTTTGAAGGCAATACTGTTAATTATGCCGTTACAGATTTTGGAGGTTCAACACTTTCTACTAAAGTTGTTGACCCAACAGATTCAGCAAATACCGTTATGAGAACTGTTAAGCCAACTAATGCACCATTATGGGCAGGTACTACTATTAGTACTTCCTCTGGATTTAGTTCGGCGATTCCTTTTACAGCTTCCAACAGAAAAATGTATGTTCGTGTATGGTCTCCGGATGCAGGTATTCCGGTGCTTTTAAAAGTAGAAGACCCTTTAGATCCGACTCATTCTTGTGAAACTTTAACGAATACTACTGTTGCTAATGGATGGCAAACAATGGAATTTAATTTTGATGTTGAAAGGCCAGGTACTGCCGCATTCAACGCTACATTCACATTCAAAATGGCTTCAATATTTTTTAATTTCGGCACTGATGGAGCAACTGCAGGTGAAAAAACTTATTATTTTGATAATGTAAGTTATGGTACACCATTACTTGGAGCTAACAATTTTAATGCAGTACAATTTACTTTGTATCCAAATCCTGCTAGCCAAAATTTGAATGTTTCAGGTTCTGCAATAATTAATGAAGTTGAAATTTATAATCAGTTAGGTCAGTTGGTATCAAAACAGAATCATGATTCAAATAATATCAGCATAGACATAAGTAATTTATCCAAAGGAGTTTATATTCTTTCATTGCAAACTGAAAATGAATTAATAAAAAAACAGTTTATTAAAGAGTAAGTTTAGTTTATTAGTTTTGAAAAGCACGGAAGTTATTTCGTGCTTTTCTTTTTTTAAATTATAGCAATTAAATCATAATACTATTTTATGAATTCGTAATATTGTATTGTATGACAGCTAAAATAACAATGTTAAAAAAATATACAATAGGAACCATTGCGTTTTTATTTACTGCTTTTCTTTCAGCACAAGAATTACCACCGATAGTAAAATATGGCTCAACAGTTTATGGTGCAGGAAATCAGAACTGGATGATTTCTCAGGACAACAATCAATTTGTTTATTTTGCCAATAATGAAGGTTTACTCGAGTTTAATGGCTCGAATTGGAATTTGTATCCATCGCCGAATGAAACCATTATTCGTTCTGTCAGAGTTGTTGGCGAAAGGATTTACACAGGTTGTTATATGGAATTTGGTTTTTGGAAAAGAGAAACCAATGGCGCTTTAAAATATACTTCGCTTAGCCAAAAAATAAAAAACAAACTTATTGAAGATGAGCATTTTTGGAATATTATCAATATGGATCAATGGGTATTGTTTCAATCGTTTAATCGCATTTATGTCTATAATTCCAAAGACGACACTTTCCAGTTCATAGATAAACATCCTTATATTTTCCGATGTTATAAAGTAAATAATTCGATTTATTTTCAGGCAGTCGGAGAAGGTTTGTATGAAGTCATTAACGGTAAAAGCGTTTTAGTCACTGATGATGACCGAATTAAGACTAACCGTATCGTTGAGATTTTTAAACAAAAAGATGGCTTATTGTTGCAGACAGAACGAGCCGGAGCTTTTAAACTGGAAGATAAAAAAATAACACCATTCTTATTTGAATCGCAAACTGAGTTACAGCCGAATTCTATTTTTTGTGCCAAAATGTTATCTGATGGAGGATTTGCTTTGGGAACTATTTCCAACGGAATTTACATCCTGGACAAACAGGGAAAAATAAAATATCATATTACGCAAAATAGTGGTTTGAGTAACAATACTATTTTGTCAATAAATGAGGATGCTGATAATAATTTATGGCTGGGATTAGACAACGGTATTGATTGCGTCAATCTTCAGTCTCCAATTAAGAGTTATAAAGATGATTCAGGTTTTTTGGGAACAGTGTATGCTTCAATTAAATTCCAGGATCGGATTTATATTGGAACCAATCAGGGTTTGTTTTATAAAAGTGCTTTAAACAATGAGGGTTTTCACTTTATTAATGGAACTAAAGGCCAAGTTTGGGCGCTTTTTGAATATGATAATCAATTGTTTTGTGGTCATGATTTAGGAACTTTTTTGGTTGGAGTCAATGGTGCTCATTTGATTTGCAGGCAAACTGGAACGTGGAAGTTTAATTTGGTTCCGAACCATCCAAATTTGATACTTCAGGGAAATTATAATGGATTATCTGTCTTAGAAAAAAAAGATGGAAACTGGGTTTTCAGAGATAAATTAGCAGGTTTCGATATCTCGTCACGCTATTTTGAAATTACCAACAAGAACGAAATTTACATCGGACATGAATACAAAGGTATTATCAAGGTATTAGTAAATGAAGATTATACCAAAGCCAATAAGTTCAGCATACTTTCTTCGCCACACAAAGGAAAGCATATAAGCCTCGCTAAATATAACGGAACTATTTACTTTGCCGGTAGAGAAGGGATTTTTAAATTGAATGCTAAAACCGGAACTTTTGATAAAGACAATAGTTTAAGCGATGTTTTTAAAAACGATGAATACATCTCGGGGAAACTAAACGTTGACAGGTCTAATAAAATGTGGCTTTTTACCAGGAATTACATTTACTATTTCACTTCCGGGAATTTTGACAAAGGCTTGAAGAAACAAAAAATTTCAATTCCTTTTTCTATAACTAATCCTATGATAGGATACGAAAACATCACTCAAATATCTGACAGTGAATATTTAGTTGGAAAAACAGATGGCTATTTTATCATTAATCTGAGCGATTTTAAAGTCAAAAGCCACAATATTATACTGACGAGCGTAAGTGTAAACAAGTTGAGTAAACCAATAGTAAATCTGTCAATTACACAAGCTGGTGAATTGCAGCACGATGAAAATAATTTGATTTTTAATTATACAGTTCCACAATACAACAGATTTATAGATGTAGAATATCAGTACATGCTCGAAGGACAGCAAAATCAGTGGAGTGAATGGAGCGCCAGGTCAAGTATAAACTTTAAGAATTTAGAGCCGGGAGAATATACATTTAAAGTAAGAGCTAAAATTGCCAATTCATCTCCGGAGAATACAGTTGAATATAAGTTTGTGATCAAAAAACCCTGGTATGCTACTAATTTAGCTTGGTTTATTTATATTTTACTTTTTATAGCTTTGGCTTATTATATTAATAAAGCGTATCAGGATTACTATCACAAGCAAAAAGAAAAACTGATAGAAGAGAACAACCTCTTATTGGAAATTGCTGCTTTAGAGAACGAGCAACAGTTAATGAAACTAAGAAATGAGCAGCTTTCAATTGATATGGATGCCAAAAACAGAGAATTAGCTGTTTCTACCATGAGTTTGATTAAGAAAAATGAATTGTTGGCTATTATCAAAGAAGATTTGAAAAAATCATCGGATGAAAATAGCGGAAGAAATATAAAATCGGTAATCTCAACCATTAGCCGAAATATTACTGAAGATGATTCATGGAATGTTTTCAAAGAAGCTTTTGATAATGCAGATAAAGATTTCCTCAAAAAGATAAAAACCGCTCATCCAGGTTTAACACCAAGCGATTTGAAACTTTGTGCGTATTTACGTCTGAATTTAACCTCAAAAGAGATCGCGCCTATGCTCAATATCTCGTTGCGAAGTGTAGAGATAAAACGCTATCGTTTGCGTAAAAAATTGAATTTAATGCACGATGATGGCTTGGTAAATTATATTTTAAGTATATAACTATACAATAACATAGTCAAACACTACAACAATACCTTAACAACAACCTTTTCGTTGGTCATATTTTATCATTTTAGGAACTATTTTTTGTATAGTTCCTTTTTTGTTTAACCATACTGAATCAATGGTTTTGTTAAATTCTTATTTATTTTAGTGTAAATTTTCATTATGTATATTTTTTGTTGTGGTTAATAATCGATTCTGTATTTTTTAAATAAATAATTTAACAACTTCTTAACAAGACAATAATATGTCTTAAAAAATTAACTAAAACCAATAATATTAAACGCTTATGAATGTAAAGCTATTCTCTGAAAGAATTAGGAAAAATCTTTTCCTCTTTTCTATGTTTTTTGTCTTTATTGTATCAGCCCAAGCTCAAACTAAGGTAACAGGAGTTGTTTCTTCTGGAAGTCTGCCGCTGCCAGGAGCCACTGTTACAGCTAAAGGGACATCTGTTCAAACTTCAACGGATATTGATGGAAAATTTACCTTAACCGTTCCATCAGGTGTTGCAAAATTAGTTGTGTCCTATATAGGATATACTTCTAAAGAAGTTACGGTTACCAGTGACGCAATGCAAATCGAACTTGTTGAAGAAAGTAACAAGTTAGACGAAGTTGTTATTAACGTAGGTTACGGAACACAAAAGAAAAGCCTTGTAACTGGCGCCATTTCAAAAGTTACAGCCAAAGACCTTGAAAAAATACCAAATGGAGGAGTGGAGCAATCATTACAAGGTAGAGTTGCCGGAGTGACAATAGCTATGAATTCAGGTCAGCCTGGAGCCAGATCTACAGTTCGTATTAGAGGTACAACTACTTTGAATGGTGGAAATGAACCACTTTGGGTAGTAGATGGAATTGTGGTTGACAGTGGTGCTCTAGGCGCTATTAATCAATCAGATATTGAGTCTATTGAAGTATTGAAAGACGCCGCTTCTGCAGCTATTTATGGAACAAAAGCAGCCTCTGGAGTAATTTTAATTACAACTAAAGGAGGCAAAACAGGGAAATTAACTGTTAACTATAATGGATATACTGGATCATCTTCACCGGAAAGAACTTTAAAATTATTAAACGCTACTCAATATGGTGCCATAATGAATGAGCGTTATGTAAATGGTGGCGGGCAACCGGCAAATTTGCCTTATCCAAATTTAAGTGTTTTGGGAAAAGGGACAGATTGGCAAAAAGCTATTTTTAATGATAATGCAAGAAGATTTTCTCATGCAGTAAGTATCAGCGGAGGAAATGAGATATCAAACTTCTATTTATCTTTTGGAAGTCAGGAACAGGAAGGTATTGTGCTCCCTCAAATTTCTAGTTATGAAAAGAAAAATATCCGATTAAATAGTAATCACAAAGTTAAAGATTGGCTTACTATCGGACAAACCATCGGGTATACTCATCAAAAAAGTGTAGGTATTGGAAATACTAATAGTGAATATGGCGGACCTTTAAGTTCAGCTATAAATTTAGATCCAACAACTCCTTTGGTAGAAACAGATCCGATTTTAGCTAATGGTTTAGCTTATAGCAACCCATATGTTATCAGAGATCTTACTGGTAATCCTTATGGGATATCAAGCGTAGTGGGACAAGAAATGACAAATCCATTGGCGTATGCTCAAACAAGAATGGGACAATACAATTGGTCAGATGATTTTATTGGAAATGCTTATGCTGAAATCAGACCAATAAAAGGGTTGAAAATTAAATCTACTTTAGGAGCTAAACTTGCATTCTGGGGAGGTGAAGGTTTTACTCCACAGTATTATCTAAGCCCAACGGTTAATAATACGGTGCTTAATAATATTTCCAGAATAGAAAGTAAAGCACTTAACTGGAATTTTGAAAATACGGCAACCTATGAAAAAAGTATAAATAATCACAATTTTACATTTTTAATAGGACAAGGAGCTTACAAGGTAAATCAATTTTATACAGAAACGAGTGTTACACATTTCGGCCTGGCTACCAATGATTATCAGGAAGCATCTTTTAATTCTCCGGTAACTCTGGCAAATCAAATAGGACGTGGCCATGACTTCCCTTCAAGAGTTACTAATTCGATATTTGCACGTATAACTTATGATTACAATGAGAAATACCTATTTAGCGGACTTATAAGAAGAGACGGATCTTCTCAATTTGGAGCTAATTATCCTTACGGAAATTTCCCTTCAGTTTCATTCGGATGGGTAATGACAAAAGAAGATTTTTGGAAGCAAAATAATATTTTAAATACTTTCAAATTGCGTCTTAGTTATGGTGTTACCGGAAATGATGCGATTGACAGCTTTAAATACGAAACCCTTATTGATGGAGGAAGAAATTATAGTTTTGGGAATAGCGGAGTTGTTACTCAAGGCTCAAGTCCGACCGGAATTTCAAATCCTGATTTAAAATGGGAACAGACTACGCAAACCAATATTGGATTTGATTCCAGATTATTTAATGATTTCACCTTTACTTTCGATTGGTATAATAAGAAAAGTACAGGCATCTTAAGAGACAATCCTATTCCGGGTTACGTAGGGTCTGAAGCAGCTCCAACAGCAAATATTGCTGATATGAATAATTCAGGGTTAGAATTTGAACTTGGATATAAAAAGAAAATTAATGATTTTAATATTTCTGCTTCTGCTACTTTTGCGACCTTAAAAAATGAAGTGACTGATCTTGGTGTTAATGTTGATCATTATTCAGGTGTTGGTTTTCAATCAATGGGAGCTGTTACCAGAACTCAGGTTGGACAAGCTTATAATTCATTTTATGGCTATCAAACTGCAGGAATTTTCCAAAACCAAGCCGAAGTCAATGCTTATACTAATACATCAGGCGGATTAATTCAGCCTAATGCTGTTCCCGGAGATTTCAGATGGAGAGACAATAATGGCGACGGTACAATTACAGAAGATGACAAAGCATTTTTAGGTAATGGACTGCCAAAAGTAACTTTTGGGTTTACTTTTAATATAGATTACAAACAATTTGATATGATGGTTTTTGCTCAGGGAGCAGCCGGAAATAAAATTTTTCAAGGATTACGTCGTCTAGATGTTGAAAATGCGAATTATTCAACAGAAGCATTAAGCAGATGGACTGGTGAAGGGACTTCCAATTCATTTCCTCGCTTAACAACATCTGATACAAATGGGAACTTTACCAATATGTCCGATTTTTATTTAGAAGATGGAGATTATCTTAGACTTAAAGTTGTTCAGTTTGGTTACTCTTTACCTACCAAAGTGATTAATAAAATAAGCCTTCAAAAAGTACGTTTCTATGTTACTGCAGAAAACTTATTGACATTAACTAAATACACTGGTTACGATCCTGAAATAGGTGGTGGTGATGGTTTTGGAGTAGACAGAGGCTATTATCCACAAGCACGTTCATTCTTGTTTGGAGCTAACATACAATTCTAAATTATAAAAAAACATGAAAAAAAATATTAAAAATTTGACGATAATACTGCTGACAACTCTGATGCTGACTTCTTGCAGTACCGATTTTTTAGAAGTAAATCCAGATGGATTAGTTGTAGAAGATAATTATTATAGAACTGAAGCTGAAGTTTTTAGTGGTTTAGTTTCTGTATATGATTTAATGCGAAAAAACTCAGGAGGATTTGAAAACATGATTACGATGTTTAATGCGGGTTCCGATGATCATTTTGCAGGAGGCGGTACCTCTTCAGATGGTGCTGGTATTCAGTCATTTTCAAATTACACTATAAATACCAATACCGTTCCGGATAGTTTTTGGAGTGATTATTACAGAGGTATTTTCAGAGCTAATTTGTTGCTGTCTAAAATAGATGGTGTTCCTATGGCTGATGCAGCCAGAGCAAGATATACTGCTGAAACAAAAGTTTTAAGAGCTTATTATTATTTTAACTTAGTTAGAATGTTTAAAAATGTTCCTCTGATTCTACACCCTCTTACAGCTTCAGAATTTTACTCTGTAACTCAGGCAAGTCCGGCAGATGTCTATGCTCAGATTGAGTTAGATTTGACAGAATCAATTCCGAATTTACCATTAACAGTTAATTTAGCTACCGATGGAGGTCGTCTTACACAGGGTTCTGCTAAAGCAATACTTGGTAAGGTTTATTTATACGAAAATAAAAACGCTCAGGCAGCTGCTGAATTTCAGGATGTAAATGGCACACCGGGTGGAGTAAGCCAGTATGGTTATAGTTTACTAAGTAACTACAATGATTTATGGGTTTTCTCAAATAAATTCAATACAGAATCTATTTTAGAAGTAGCTCACTCAGCTCAGGGTTCTTATTGGGGTAATTGGGGTGGTAACTCTGATGAAGGAAATACAGTAAATCAAATGGTTGGGCCAAGAAGTTACTTGAAATTAGACAATTTTGCTCCTGATTTACCTTCAGGTTGGAGCTTTAACGTTTTCACAGAAGATTTTCACACCTTCATTCAGGGAGATCCTAGAGCCGCAGCTACAATGTTGGATGTAAAAGCTTTAAAACTAGCTGGACATGCAGATTATATTGGAGCTAATCAAGACACCGGATATTTCCTTAACAAGTTCATGCCTAAGATGTCAGATGTTTATTCGGGACCTGGTGATGCCGTTTTGAATTACAGACAAAACACCTATGCTATCCGTTTGGCTGATACTTATTTAATGGAAGCAGAAGCTTTAGGAGGCACAAGTGCCAGAGCTCAGGCATTACTTGATGCAGTCAGAGCAAGAGTTGGGTTGCCATCTGTTGCTGTTTCATTAGCGGCTATCAAAGATGAAAGAAGAAGAGAATTAGCTGGCGAAGGACACAGATGGTTCGACTTAGTTCGTTGGGGAGATGCTCCAACAAAATTAGCAAGCAGAGGCTTCATTGCCGGAAAAAATGAAGTGCTGCCAATACCATTTAGAGAATTAGATGGTACACAATTAGTCCAAAATACTGGTTATCCAAATTAAAATAAAGAAACATGAAAAAAATAATTTTAAGTCTTTCAATTCTTTCACTTATATTAGTGACAGGTTGCAGCACTCCGGATGGAATTGATTCTGATTTGTCATCAGTAGATTCAACAAATCCAGGGAATTTTAGCAAGATATTTGATGTAAGTACGGATAATTCCGGGTTGGTAAAAATCACTCCACTTGCTGAAGGTGTTACGAGATCTGTAATTGCACTAGGACAAGGGTCAGCAGATCCTGTTACTGTTTTTCCGGGTGGATTTGCATCACATAATTATCCCGAAGGAAATTACACAGTTTCCATTACATCTTACGATATTGCTGGTAACGCTACTGCAAATGAATATCCGTTGCAATTAGTATATAGAGCCCCTGAAAACATTAGTGC
Organism: Flavobacterium sp.; assembly: GCF_039916025.1. Taxonomy (GTDB): domain Bacteria; phylum Bacteroidota; class Bacteroidia; order Flavobacteriales; family Flavobacteriaceae; genus Flavobacterium. Next base: position 33,873 of record NZ_JBDSMB010000126.1, on the reverse strand, counting down.
AACTACAAACAATTTTGCAGGAACTACATTAAATCTTAGCGCCACTGCAGATTACGCAAATGGTATGCAGGTTAAATGGGGAGATACCGGACCAGGTGAAGTTGCAACTCCAATGACTGGAACTTTAGGCGGAACTTTTACAGTTGCAGGTCATAATTATGCTCCTGGAGTTTATACTTTAACAGTTATTGCTTTAAGCGGAGGTGTTGCAACAACTACGCAAACCTATATAATTACTGTTAACGCTCCGTTTACCCTTCCTATTACTTATGAAAGCCCAATACAAAACTATGCTAACGGTGGAACTTTTGGTGGCGTAAATGTAGCAGTTGTACCTAATCCTTTTCCAGGAGGAATTAACATCAGTGCAACTGTTTGGAGATTTACCAAAACAAGCGGAGCAGAAGTATGGGGTGGTACTTATACACCTATGTCTGCACCAAATGCAGTACCAGTTAACATTGACAATGGTCATAAATTTAAAGTTATGGTGTATTCTACTGAAGTAGGTAAAATGCTTCATTTCCAACTTGAACAAGGGAGTGGTGGTTTCCCTAATACGGGAATAGATGTACCTTCAACTGTTGCTAACCAATGGGAAGAATTAGTATTTGATTTTGGTCCTCTAGGTGTACCTGCAGGAACTACTTTTGGTCAAATTGTTTTTCAATACAATCTTACAGGTGCTGGTACAGGAGAAGTTATTTATATAGATAATGTTACACAATCAAATTAAAAAACTATGAAAAATAATTTAAAATTCGCATCGATTTTCATTTTAGCTGCATCTCTTTTTATAGGATGTCAGAAAGATGATTATTCTCTAGGAGATTTGTCAGCACCTACCAATTTAACTATTGGCGCTGAAGTAGTAGGTCAGGATGCATCAAACCCTAATGGAGATGGTTCAGGAAATGTTAATGTTACTGTAGCAGCAGATAATGCGATGACATACAAAATAGGCTATAACGACATTACTGATTTAACTACACCAGTTGTATTTAGTAGCATACCAAGTGGTGTTGTTACTAAAAAATTCACTTCTGTTGGTTTGCACACTTACAGAATAACAGTTATTGCTTATGGAAGAGGTGGTAGTTCAACTACATCAACATTAGATGTTCAGGTGGTTAGTAATTTTGCTCCTACACCAGAAATTGTAACGGCTTTAACTAATGATGCTTCTAAAACATGGGTAGTGGATAAAAACACTGCAGGACACTTTGGTGTTGGGCCATGGTTGGGAGAAGTTACACCAATTTGGTATGCTGCAGCTCCAAATGAAAAGGAAGTTTGCTGCCATTGTTTTTATTCAGCAACCTTTACTTTTACTAAAGTAACAGCTTCTAATTCTTTTACACTTCAGGTCACAGCTCCTGATGGAGCTTTTACCAAAACAGGTTCTTTAGCTGGTGGACTTCCTGGAATTCCTGCTTCAGGAGATGAAGGTTGTTATAATGGCTACACCGGTGGTACTTCAGCATTTTCATTTGTTCCTTCAAGCTCTGGAGTTGCTGCTTCTGCACCTTCAACACAAACAGGTATTTTGTTAGCAGGAAATAACACCTACATTGGATATGGAGCTCAGCTAAAAGAATATGAAATCATGGTTATCACGCCAACATATATGTACTTAAGAGTACAAGGTACTGAAACGGGGAATGCATGGTATTTGAAACTGATACCAGCACCATAATTTTTTAATTAATAAGCCACGGGAATTTTTTATTAATTCCTGTGGCAAAATTATTTGCCTAACTTAACAATCACATCGTTTTGAAATACAATCATCCATTAAAAGGGCTTCGTTTTTTTTATAAGTTACTTGCTTTAGTCGTTATATTTTCTTGCTTTAATTGCAGTAGCGGTGGAAGTGGTGACGGAGGCGGAGACATTACGCCATCTAATTTAATTGTCAATCACGAAATTGTAGGTGTCAATGCTTCTAATCCAAATGGTGATGGAAGTGGAGTGGTTAATTTCAGTGTTTCTGCTGATGATGCCACTTCTTATAAAATTTTAATTGGTACCGATGTCATAAATTCAACAACCGGAATGTTTAGCTATACATTTACTCAAGGCGGAACGAATACCTACACAATTTATGTTTCGGCTTATAACGGAACTAAATTTATTTCGACCTCAAAAGTAATTACAGTTTATGTATTGCCAACATTAGCCTGGTCGGATGAATTCAATACAGATGGAGCACCGGACAGTTCCAAATGGAGTTACGAAACAGGTGCCGGAGGTTGGGGTAATAGCGAATTACAATATTATACCAGCAGACCCGAAAATGTAACTGTTCAGGGAGGATTTTTAAAAATCAACCTTTTAAAAGAAAATTACATGGGGAGTAATTATACTTCTGCCAGAATTGTAACCAAAAACAAATACACTTTGCAGTATGGAAGAGTAGACATAAGAGCTAAACTTCCTGCTGGAGGTGGTAGTTGGCCTGCGCTTTGGATGCTTGGTGCAAACGTTGACACGACTCCCTGGCCAGCCTGTGGAGAAATTGATATTATGGAACATGTAGGGAATAATCTAAACCGAATTTATGGCACGCTACATCATCCTGGACATTCAGGTGCTAATGGAGATGGCACATCAGTTTTGATATCAAACGCAACAACACAATTTCATGTTTATTCACTTGATTGGTCATCCACTACAATAAAATTTTATGTTGATAATGTGGTGTATTATACATTTAATAATGCTAGTGGATTACCATTCAACAATCCTTTTTTCTTTATTTTCAATTGTGCCATGGGCGGAAATTTTGGTGGAGCAGTTAATCCTGCTTTTACAGCTGCCACGCTTGAGGTGGATTACATTCATGTTTATCATTAATATATTTTGTTTGAGTTATTTAGTATCTCCAATAATAGCTTCTATTTTTCATACGGTAGAAGCTATGTTGGATGATTTTAAACCCTATTTTAAATACACTTGCCCCATAATACTTAAAAAATGCTAAAAAACAAAAAAATAAAAACACTGCTTTTTGCCTTATTACTAGGAATTTTATCTGGCTGTGCCCAATCTTCTGACGGCTCAAATCCAGATCCAAATCCAAACCCAACAACCAACGAAGTTGATTTCTGGTTAACCAAATCCAACGGAACCGTTAAATTAGAAAAACAAACAGCCATTTTGGCCTTTAACACTACTACCAATATATATCAAAATATAGACGTAACAGATTCACAGGCATACCAGACAATAGACGGTTTTGGTTATACCTTAACCGGAGGAAGTGCACAGGCTATCAATCAATTATCAGTATCAAAAAAACAGGAATTATTACAAGAACTTTTTGGCTCAGCAGCCAATGCAATTTCAGTTAATTATTTGAGAATTAGCATTGGTGCATCTGATTTAAACAGCACGGTTTTTTCGTATGACGATATGCCGACAGGGTTAACCGATTTAAGTTTAACTAATTTTAGTTTGACTCCTGATGCCCAATTAATTCAATTGCTCAAAGACATTTTAATTATCAATCCAAATATCAAAATTATGGCTACACCTTGGTCGCCACCAGTTTGGATGAAAGATAATAACAGCACAATAGGAGGTAGCCTGCAACCACAGTATTATGGTGTTTATGCGCAATACTTTGTGAAATACATCCAAAAAATGCAACTTGAAGGTATTCACATTGATGCCATCACACCGCAAAATGAACCTTTGAATCCGGCTAATAATCCTAGTATGTTTATGAGTGCTGTTCAACAAACAGAATTTATAAAAACTAATTTAGGACCTGCGTTTCAAACAGCTGGATTGACTACAAAAATAGTAGCTTATGATCACAATTGTGACCAGCCACAATATCCTATCACAGTTTTATCTGATGCTGCAGCCAATCCGTTTGTTGATGGTTCAGCATTCCATTTGTATGGAGGTGATATTTCTGCTATGGGTACAGTTCACAATGCTTTTCCGACCAAAAATTTATATTTCACTGAACAATATACAGCCTCAACAGGAACTTTTGATGGTGACTTAAAATGGCATGTCAAAAATGTAGTTATCGGATCAATGCGTAATTGGAGTAAAACCGCTTTAGAATGGAATTTAGCTAATGATGCCTCTTATGGTCCACATACTGATGGAGGTTGTACAACATGTAAAGGTGCAATTACGATAACTGGTAACTTTAGTTATGAAAGAAATGTGGGTTATTATATCATAGCTCATGCGTCAAAATTTGTTCCGGCTGGTTCTGTCAGAATTACTTCTTCACAAGTAGGAAGTGTATATACAGTAGCATTTAAAACACCCGCGAACAAAAAAGTGTTAATCGCTGAGAATGATGGTGCCACGCCTCAGATTTTCAATATTAAGTACAATGGCAAATGGGTTGCAGTCTCTTTAGAAGCAGGCTCAGTTGGAACATTTGTTTGGTAAAATAATTATACGAAAGATGAAAAAAATAACATTTCTTTTTTTAATAGCCTCAACAGTTGTTTACTCTCAAAAGAAAGTGCAGCTTAAACCACTGCCTTTTTCAACTAAAAATAGGGTAGTAAGTGTATATACTTCTGCGGATAGTACCAACTTGCGTTTGTCAAAAACAACCGATTTACATTTTCAGGAGTTGAAACAACCGCTTGAAACTCAAACCTGCATTTTTGTTAATCCCGATAAAAAATACCAAACATTTTTAGGTATTGGTGGCGCTATTACTGATGCGAGTGCTGAAGTTTTTGCCAAACTATCCGAAGCAAAACAAAAGGAATTTTTAAACGCATACTATTCTAAGGATAAAGGAATTGGATATACTTTATTGAGAACTAACATGAATAGCTGCGACTTCAGTTCGGACATGTACACGTATATTCAGGATGGCGATAAAGATTTAAAAACATTCAATATTGAGCACGATAAGCAATTCAGAATTCCACTAATAAAAAAAGCGATGGCTACTATTGGTAAAGATGCTACGCTTTATATCAGTCCATGGTCGCCACCGGCTTTTATGAAAGACAACAATGACAGACTTCACGGCGGAAAACTATTACCGCAATTCAGTCAATCTTGGGCAAATTACTATGTGAAATATATTAATGCATTACAGAAAGAAGGAATTCCGGTTTGGGGTTTAACGGTTCAAAACGAACCTATGGCAAAGCAAACTTGGGAATCTTGTATTTTCTCTGCTGCAGATGAAAGAGATTTTCTTAAAAATTACCTTGGGCCAACATTAAAAAAAGCGGGTTTAGGGGATAAAAAAATAACGGTTTGGGATCATAATAGAGATTTATTATTGCAACGCGCCAATACTATTTTAGAAGATTCAGAAGCCAATAAATATGTTTGGGGAATTGGTTTTCACTGGTATGAAGACTGGAGTGGAGGCGAACAAGTATATGAGAATGTTGGAAAAGTGAATGAACTTTATCCAAACAAAAAGCTGATGTTTACTGAAGGTTGTAATGATAAATTTGATGCTAAGAATCTATTGTTATGGAAAAACGGTCAGCGTTATGGAGAATCAATGATAAACGATTTCAATAATGGAACCGTTGCATGGACAGACTGGAATATTTTATTAGATCAATTTGGTGGGCCAAATCACGTTAAGAATTTCTGTTTTGCTCCAATTCACGGGGATACTTCAACAGGAGAATTGATTTACACACCGTCATATTATTTCATTGGACACTTTTCAAAATTCATTGATAAAGGTGCGAGAAGAATCAGCAGCGCCGCTAGCAGAAGCCAATTATTAACTACATCATTCATGAATGCAGATGGAAAAGTGGTAACAGTTGTTATGAATAAAAGCAATAAAAAAATCACATACAACTTATGTATCGGAACTGCCGCTACCGAAGTGACAATTTTACCAAATGCCATACAAACTTTAGTATACTAAATTAACTAACCCGTGATAAACAACATCAACATACTGATTGGAAGAAGTTTTTTTGTGCTTTTCATGTTTGCTACAATAACTTCTTCTGGTCAAGGGTTTTTACATCGTGATGGACAAAAAATTTTAGATGGCAATGGAAATAATGTCCTGTTGCGCGGTCTCGGAATTGGAGGCTTGATGGTGCAGGAAGGCTATATGCTAAAAACAGCTGATTTTGCCGGACCACAATACCAAATCAAACAAAAAATCACCGATTTAATCGGAGAAAAAAATACCACTGAATTCTATAATGTATACAAAGCAAACGGTTTAACCAAGCGCGATGTAGATTCATTGGCAGCCTGGGGATTCAATTCCATCCGTTTGCCGATGCATTACAATTTATACACTTTGTCCATTGAAAAAGAACCTGTTTTAGGTAAAAATACGTGGCTCGAAGAAGGATTCAAAATGACAGATGATTTGTTAAATTGGTGTGCTGCTAATAAAATGTATCTGATTTTAGATTTGCATGCTGCGCCTGGCGGACAAGGAAAAGATGCCAACATTTCGGATTATGATACGACTAAACCATCACTTTGGGAAAGCACAGCCAATCAGGATAAGATGGTTGCTTTTTGGAAAAAAGTAGCACTTCGTTATAAAGATAATCCCTGGATTGGCGGTTATGATGTCATCAATGAACCGAATTGGAATTTCTCAGGAACAAACCAAAATGGTTGTGATGAAACTAAAAATGAACCGCTGCGGGCTTTACAACTTCGAATTACAAAAGCCATCAGAGAAGTTGATACAAATCATTTAGTGATTATCGAAGGCAATTGCTGGGGCAATAACTACAAAGGAATGTTTCCGCTTTGGGATGATAACATTGCATTGAGTTTCCATAAATATTGGAGCAATAATGATACGGCATCCATTCAGGATATTATGAATTTGAGAAAAGAACAGAATGTTCCGATTTGGCTTGGCGAAAGCGGGGAAAATTCAAATGTATGGTTTCAGGAAGTTCTAAAATTGGTTGAATCCAACAATATCGGCTGGGCTTTTTGGCCAATGAAAAAAATCGAAAACATTGCCGGAGTAACTTCTGTAAAAGAGCCAAAAGGATATGATAAACTTTTGCAATACTGGAAAGACGGAAAAGACAAACCTTTTGTAGACGAAGCCAAAGCAATCTTAATGCAATTGGCCGAAAACTATAAAATCGAAAATGTAATCATCAAGCATGATGTTATTGATGCAATGTTCAGACAAATTAATTCAACCGAAACAAAACCATACAAGCAACATTCATTACCTGGAAAAGTATTCGCAACCGAATATGATTTGGGACCAATGAATCACGCATATGCAGATATAGATTATCAGAATCTTTGGGTTTCTTCAGGAAAACACAGCGAATGGAACAGCGGTAATCAAATGCGAAACGATGGTGTTGATATTCAGAAATGCAATGATAAAACGACCAATGGATACAATGTAAGTTACATTGAAGACGGCGAATGGTTGCAATATACTTTCAATTTAGATAAAGCAAAAACCTTTGAAGTTGCTATTCGTTATTCAAATGAAAATGCGAATGGGAAAGTTTATTTAGTTGATGAAAACGGAAATAAACTTTCCAAAGCTGTTTCACTTCCGGCTTCCGGTGGAAATGCAAAATGGGCAACATTGTCATTAGGAACTATTGCTTTAAAAAATGATATAAACAAAGTTAGAATTTACTTCGAAAAAGGAAATTTCAATCTCAACTATTTGGAGTTCAATCATCAAAACAATCAAAAATCGAGTCAGTAATATGAAGAATATAATAATCGCATTATTTTTAACAACATCATTTTTAGGCTTTTCACAGCAAAAAACTATCAATCAAAGAGTAGAAGAGTTGCTAAAGAAAATGACTCTGGATGAAAAAATCGGACAGTTAAATCAATACTCGGGCGACAATGCCATAACGGGTCCGTTGACAATTAATCCTAACAAACAAGACGAAATTAAAGCAGGGAAAATTGGCTCCATGCTGAACATCATTGGTTACCAATACACACGTCAATACCAGGAATTGGCAATGCAGTCGCGTCTGAAAATTCCGTTGTTATTTGGTTTGGATGTTATTCACGGGCATAAAACAACTTTCCCAATTCCGTTGGCAGAAGCTGCAAGTTGGGATTTAGCTGCGATGGAACTTTCGGCAAGAATTGCGGCTACCGAAGCTGCAGCTTCCGGAATTCACTGGACATTTGCGCCGATGGTTGATATTTCCCGTGATCCGCGTTGGGGCAGAGTTATGGAAGGCGCCGGAGAAGATACGTATTTAGGTTCCCGAATTGCTTTTGCACGTGTGAAAGGTTTTCAAGGGAATAAATTAGGCGATTTAAATTCGGTTATGGCTTGCGCCAAACATTTCGCTGCTTATGGAGCAGCCGTCGGAGGAAGAGATTATAATTCGGTTGATATGAGTAACAGAATGTTGTGGGAAACTTATTTGCCGCCATTCAAAGCTGCGGTTGATGCTGGTGCGGCGACTTTTATGAATTCGTTTAATGACATCAACGGAATTCCGGCCACAGCCAATAAATATATTCAAAGCGATATTTTAAAAGGGAAATGGGGTTTTAAAGGTTTTGTTGTTTCCGATTGGGGTTCTATAAGTGAAATGATAGCCCATGGCTATTCTCCTGATAAAAAAGATGCAGCCCAAAAGGCAATTATGGCTGGGAATGATATGGATATGGAAGGCAATGCCTATAACGATAATTTGGCTCAATTGGTTAAAGAAAATAAAGTTCCGATAGTTGTTGTAGATGAAGCTGTGAGACGTGTGCTTCGCAAGAAATTTGAATTGGGATTGTTTGATGATCCTTTTAAGTATTGTAGTAAAGAACGTCAGGAAAAAGAATTAAACAATCCGGAACATACCAGAATTGCACGTGAAGTAGCGTCAAAAAGTATCATTTTACTTAAAAATGAAAAGAACGTTTTACCGCTTTCGAAAGAAACCAAAACAATCGCCTTTATTGGTCCGATGGTAAAATTAAAAAGAGCCAATCACGGTTTTTGGGCAGTTGATTTAAAAGATGTAGATTCTACTTATATTGTTTCGCAATGGGAAGGATTGGAGCGTAAAGTTGGCAAAAACACCAAACTGTTATATGCCAAAGGTTGTGGCGTAGAAGATACGGGCAAAGCAGGTTTTCAGGAAGCCATTGATGTTGCCAAACAATCTGATGTTGTAATTCTGAGTATAGGTGAACGCTGGAATATGAGCGGTGAAGCAAAAAGTAGAAGTAATATTCATTTGCCTGGCGTTCAGGAAGATTTAATTAAGGAGTTGCAAAAGACAGGAAAACCAATTGTTATTCTTATCAATGCCGGAAGGCCTTTAATTTTCAATTGGACCGCCGATAACATGCCAACCATTGTCTATACTTGGTGGTTAGGTTCTGAAGCAGGAAACGCGATAGCTGACGTGCTTTTTGGCGATTATAATCCTTCCGGAAAATTGCCGATGTCTTTTCCAAGAGAAGAAGGCCAGATTCCTATTTACTACAATCATTTCAGTACAGGAAGACCTTCAATAAATGAAGATAAAATCTATAAATCAGCCTATATTGATTTGCCAAATTCACCAAAATTTCCTTTTGGATATGGATTAAGTTACACGACATTTGAGTATTCCAATTTAAAATTGTCAAAAGCCAAACTTAGGAATAATGAAACTATTGAAGTTTTCGTTACCATTACGAACTCTGGAAAATTTGCCGGAGAAGAAGTAGTGCAATTGTATCTTCAGGACAAATTTGGTTCCGTCGTGCGCCCGATATTGGAATTGAAAGATTTCCAAAAATTAAAACTCGAAGCAGGAGAAACCAAAACCATTAAATTTGTTATTGACAATGAAAAGTTATCTTTCTATAATAAAGATTTAAAATGGGGTTCTGAGCCTGGAGAATTTGATTTAATGATTGGTTCATCATCGGCAGACATTCGTTTAAAGAGTACTTTTGAATTAATAAAATAAATTATGAAAAAGCTTTTATTTGGATTAGTCCTTATCACTACAATTGGCTTTGCACAGGAAACAAAACGCAAATTAGTTTGGGAAGAAGATTTCAACGGTAAAACACTTGATGAAAAAGTATGGAACTTTGAGTTGGGTGATGGTTGCCCAAATAATTGTGGCTGGGGAAATAATGAAAAAGAAGTTTACACTAATCAAAATCATAAACTTAAAAATGGAAAACTAATCATTACCATTGATAAAGAAGGTGATAAATACACATCAACCCGAATCACAACCGCCGGAAAAAAAGAATTCCAATACGGCAGGATGGAAGCCCGTGCTAAACTTCCGGTAGGAAAAGGCATTTGGCCTGCTTTCTGGATGTTGGGTTCTAATATTTCAAAAGTAGGTTGGCCAAAATCTGGTGAAATTGATATTTTGGAATATGTTGGCCGCGATCCGCATCAAGTCTATACCACTTTGCATACACAAGACAGTCACGGAAATTCTAAAAATTCTAAAAAGACTGAGATTAAAGCTATTGAAGAAGGTTTTCATCTGTATGCCATCGAATGGACAAAGGAGAAAATTGAATTTTTTGTTGATGATGTTTCAGTTTATACTTTCAAACCAGAAGTTAAAAATGAAGATATCTGGCCTTTCAATCAGCCATTTTTCTTTATTATTAATACTGCTGTTGGCGGGAATTTTGGCGGACATGATGTAGATGACACCATTTTTCCACAAGAATTTATAATAGATTACGTCAAAGTTTATCAATAATAAAATAATGCTATTTAACATTTCTTTTCATTTTTATTAAAATTAATTTGTTTATATGATAATTTTTATGTTAAATTTGATTTGTATTTAACTCTCAAACACCTTTTGCCTATATAGAAAATTACTTTTTAGATTAAAAAATCTCTTTTTAACCCTTACTAAAAGGTAATATTATGGCTAAATCCCAACTTTCTGATGCAATATTAGTGAATAACTATATCGCTGGCGATGAGAATTCTCTTGCTTTATTAATTGACAGACATCAATCTAGAATTTATGGATACATCTTTTCCAAAGTTTCAGATAGAGATTTAACTGAAGATATTTTTCAGGAAACTTTCTTTAAAGTCATTCACACGCTAAAAACCAAAAAATACTATAATGAAGAAGGTAAATTTCTTTCATGGGTTTTGCGTATAGCCAGTAATTTAATCGTAGATAAATTCCGTAACGATAAAAAAATGCCTTTAAAAAGAGACACAGAAGAATTCTCCATTTTTTCGAATATAAAAGATAACTCTCTTGATATCGAAAAAAAATTAATCAAAAGTCAGGTTGATATTGATTTAAAAATGATAATTCAAAAACTGCCACATGATCAAAAAGAAGTAATCATGATGCGTTATTATTCGGATATGAGTTTCAAGGAAATAGCTGATTTTACTGGAGTTAGCGTTAATACAACCCTTGGAAGAATGCGTTATGCAATTACTAACTTAAGAAAGGTTATAGAAAAAAACAAAATTTATTTGCCTTCTTAAACAATAAAGTATACTTTTTTGCGTTATTATATAAATCTCTAAACTCAATTTCATTTTTATATGGCAAAACTTTACTCTAAAAAAAAATTAGCACCCAAAAAAATGTTACCTAAAAAAGAAACTATTCGTTTAATCCTACAATATTCTTGTGCATTAAATATTGTAAAAATTGGTAATATTAACTTCGATTTCATTGCTAATTAAGGAAACATCCCGGTATAATTATCGGGATGTTTTTTTATAATATTCATCCAACACTGATTTTCTGCCAATTGATTTGGTAATTGGATCTTTATCTATATTCCAGCCTCTTGCCGGAGAATATTCTCGGCCATACCAAATAATCTGAAGGTGTAAGTCATTCCATAATTCCTTTGGAAAAATAGCTTTCGCATCTTTTTCAGTTTGAACTACATTTTTCCCATCGGTTAAATTCCATCGATACATCAAACGATGAATGTGAGTATCAACAGGAAATGCAGGAACTCCAAAAGCCTGCGACATCACAACGCTAGCTGTTTTGTGTCCAACAGCCGGTAATTCCTCCAAAGCTTCGAAAGATTGCGGTACAAGTCCGTGATGCTTTGCTATTAATATTTCTGACAATCCGTGAATACCTTTAGATTTCATTGGAGAAAGCCCACACGGGCGAATAATTTCTTTAATTTCTTCTACAGAAAGTTTCACCATATCATAAGGATTATCGGCTTTTGCAAATAGGATAGGAGTTATTTGATTTACACGAACATCAGTGCATTGCGCGGAAAGTAAAACGGCAATGAGTAAAGTGTATGGATCTTTATGATTAAGTGGAATGGGAATCTCGGGATAGATTTCTTTTAACGTATTAATAACAACTGCTGCACGTTCTTTTTTGGTCATTTTAGTCTAAATTTGAAGTGTAAATTTATGAAACTTATATTCAAATATGATAACATTACAAAAAGGAGATTTAGCTCCACAATTTTCAGCAAAAGACCAGGATGGACTTACTCATTCTTTATCCGATTATAAAGGGAAAAAACTTGTGATTTTCTTTTATCCTAAAGCAAATACACCAACATGCACCGTGGAAGCCTGCAATATGAGAGATAATTTTGAACGATTTAAAGCCAAAAATTATGAGTTGCTTGGAGTCAGTGCTGATGCATCTAAAGCGCAGGCTAATTTTAAAAAGAAATTTGACTTTCAGTTTCCACTTTTGGCAGATGAAAGCAAATCAGTTATTGAAGCCTTTGGTGTTTGGGGTCCAAAAAAGTTTATGGGAAGAGAGTTTGATGGCATTCACAGGACTACTTTTGTAATCAACGAACATGGAATTATTGAAGAAGTTATTACTGATGTGAAATCAAAGATGCACGCTGATCAAATATTAAAATAAAAAAAGCCAAGATTTAATTCTTGGCTTTTTATTTATACTTTCTGTAATATTCTGTTTGGGTCGTACCCAAAAAGTTGGTGTTTCTTTATAATTTCTGCAATTCCTTCTGGAAGTAGTTCTTCCCAACCCGGAGTTCCGGTGCTAATCATTTTCAGAACTTCACGGGAGAATATTTTAAGATGCCCTTTATCAAAATCAGTGATATCAACTACTTTTCCGTTGTAAGCAAAGAATTTGTACAATTCTTTCATACGTGGATGCACTTTCAGATTTTGTGAAGTAATAATTTCTCCGGTTTCATCTTCCATTGGATATAAGAAGACTTTTAAATCACGATAGAATAGTTTTCCGAACGCTTCCAGAATTCCACCACTCAAATGGCGGTAATATTTTTCGTCAAATATGTCAATCAGATTATTTACTCCCATAGCCAATCCCATTCTGGCTTTGGTATAACTTGCAAAATATTCAACTACTTTATAATATTCCTGGAAATTAGAAATCATTACGGTTTGACCAAGCGAACATAATAATTCAGCTCTGTCCATAAAATCCCTTTCGTCAATTTCACCTTCTGAACGCAAGTTGGATAATGTAATTTCAAAAACTACTAAGGCATTTTCTTTTTCAACTTTGCTTTCTTCCAGGAACATTTTCAATGATTTCTCATACATGTCCATATTTACCTGAGTAACCGGACGGAAACTTCCTCTTAATGCTAATATATTTTTTTTGTAAAGAATAGAAGCCGGAAGAATGTTTTGTCCATCAGGACCAAACATCACCGCATCGGTCATGCCATTTTTCACCAACTGCAAACTCATCAATCTGTTATCGACATTCGCAAAACGCGGCCCCGAAAAGTTAATTGTATCAATCTCAAGTTGGTCTTTGTCTAAATGGTCATATAGATAACGCAATAATTTTTTTGGGTCATTATATTTATAAAAAGCACCAAAAATCAAATTAACACCAAGGACTCCAAGAGTTTCCTGTTGTAATCTGGCATCATTTTCTTTAAAACGTATGTGTAATGTGATTTCGTTGTAATCTTCTTCGGCTTCAACCTGGTATTTTATTCCAACCCAGCCATGGCCTTTGAATTGTTTTGCAAAATCAATAGTGGAAACGGTATTGGCATAACTAAAAAACATTTTGTTTGGATGTTTGTCTCTACTCAATCGTTTTTCAATCAATTCTACCTCATGACTTAACATGTTTTTTAAACGGCTTTCAGTAACATATCTGCCATCATCCTCAATTCCATAAATAGCATCACTAAAATCTTTATCATATGCAGACATTGCTTTTGCTATAGTTCCTGAAGAACCACCAGCTCTAAAAAAATGTCTTACTGTTTCCTGACCTGCACCGATCTCCGCAAAAGTTCCGTAGATATTCTCGTTGAAGTTTATTCGCATCGCTTTATCCTTCAATGAAGGAACCTGTTCGATAACTTTATCTCCTTTTAATTTTATATATGAATCCGATCTTTCCATAAAATGTTTAATACTTTGCAAAGTTAGTAAAATACCTATTTTTATAAAAGATAATTAACTCCTATTTTTGTAATTATTTACATTTAAAAAATTACTTTTATAAGTACTTAAAAAAAGAACCGCAAAAACCGTGCTATTATGCAAGTTTATTTTCTTGGTACCGGGACTTCACAAGGTATTCCTGTTATAGGAAGTAATCATCCTGTTTGTAGAAGTTCTGACTCAAAAGATAAAAGATTACGCGTTTCTGTTTGGATTACCTGGGAAAATAATTCAATTGTCATTGATTGTGGTCCCGATTTCAGGCAGCAAATGTTAACTTCAGGTTGTGAAAAGCTCGATGCCATACTTTTTACGCATGAGCATGCTGATCATACTGCAGGTTTGGATGATATCCGTCCTTTTTTCTTTAGACAGAAAAGTGATATTCCCGTTTATGGTGATCCCCGGGTTTTAGAAAATTTAAAAAAACGGTTTGATTATATTTTTGAAACTGAGGATAAATATCCAGGTGCGCCCGGTGTTCAGACTTTTGCGGTAAACAATAACGAAGATTTTAAAATTGGGCAAACTAAAGTTACGCCGATAGAAGTTAATCACGGAAGCCTTCAGGTTTTTGGTTATAGAATTCAGGATTTTGTATATTTAACAGATGTAAAAACTATCGATTCTGCTGAAATTGAAAAATTAAAAGGTGTAAAAGTGTTGGTTGTGAATGCTTTGCGGGAAGAACCACATCAAACACATTTTAGTTTGCAGGATGCGTTAGATTTTATACATTTGGTTCAGCCTGAGAGAGCTTACCTGACTCATATCAGTCATCTTATGGGTTTTCATGAAGAAGTTCAACAACGATTGCCGGAAAATGTATTTCTGGCTTATGATAATTTAAAAATTACTTTTTAGTTTTATGAAAAAATCACTGTTTTTATATCTTTTTATCATTGCTGTGCTGATGAATATTTTTACTTATAAATATTTTTCATCAAAAGAAAGTAGTGAACAAAAATCAACAACGGAAGTAAATGACAATCCATTAATTACTTCAAAAGCTATGTCTGATAGTATCGCTCATTTGTCTGATAAACTCTATGACGCCAATGCTTTCTCTTTAGAAAACAATGACAGGG
Source organism: Flavobacterium sp. (assembly GCF_039916025.1). GTDB lineage: Bacteria > Bacteroidota > Bacteroidia > Flavobacteriales > Flavobacteriaceae > Flavobacterium. The sequence goes on along the minus strand of NZ_JBDSMB010000126.1, from coordinate 18,423 downwards.
CACAAAACTATTTATATGAAAGCAGCAAAATAAATGATGTTCCCGCTTTTGCTGAAAAAGTTAAACAAGCTCTTTTAGCCTATAATGACGATAAGGAAGGGAATAAATATACAGACCAGGTCAAGATGGGCGACCAAAAGTTTATCATTAATAGTGTAAAGCTTTTAAATCACCGTTGGATAATAGCCAATTATAGCAATGGAGCACTTTGGGGAGAAGTGATGCTGAAGTATTTTGTTGAAGAAAATGGAAGCATTTCATTTGAAGTAATGAATTCTTATTTATATCCGGCAACATTAAATTAGTAGTTAACATCAATCAAATATGAAAAAAATCACAACACTTTTAATGATATTATTGCTCGTTAGTTCATGTAAGCTAATCGATGAGAAAGAGGATGTAGATGAAAAAGCAAAAGTTACTGCAGCTGTAAAAGATTCTACCATGGTTAATGATAAAGACGAAAACGGTTGCTTGGCTTCTGCAGGATATGTTTGGTCAAAAGTAAATAAAGAATGTGTAAAAGGCTTTTCAGGAATTCAATTAAATCCAACAGACAAACCGGAAAATGAAGATGAAACTTTGAGTGCTTACGTATTGTTTAACGAAGATGCCAGTCAGGCTGAAGTCTTTCTTCCAAAGGATACAACTTCTATAGTTTTGACCAGAGAAGCTGAAGGTAAGCCGTGGGTTTTAAAAGATTGGCAACTTGTTCCATGGAAAGGTTATGTGCTTAAAAAAGGAACTGTAAACATGTTTGCTGGCGACGGTGAAATAGGCAAGAAGGAAATAGAAACCGATACGGAACAATAACAAAAAGGTCTTGAATTTCAAGACCTTTTTGTTTTATGATTGTAGCCAGTTTTTGAAATCAAAAAAGTTTTGCGGAGCGACTCCATGCCCAACAGGATATTCTTTATAAACTATCGGAATGTCTAAACTCTCAATAACCGGTATTGATTTTCGTGCCCATTCAACTGGAATGACTTGGTCAACCGTTCCGTGTGATGCAAAGATTTTTAAATTACTGAAATCATTATTTTTAAAATCATTTATTGCAATTTCAGTATTCAAATAACCGCTCATGGCAACCAACCGCTGAACTTTTTGAGGATAAGATAATGCCACAGCATAACTCAAAATTGTACCTTGGCTGAAACCAATCAGCGTCACATTCTCCGAATCGATAGGATAATTAGCAATCAATTCATCAATGAAATTGGCAATAATATCTCTGGATTCTTGTGCCTGTCCAATATCTGAAAACTTATTTTCATCTGCATCAAAATTGATAGCGTACCAAGCATAGCTCCCATACATCATATCATAAGGCGCACGCGCGGAAATCACATAATATTCCTCTGGAAGCTCAGAAGCAAACGAAAACAAATCTTCTTCATTACTTCCATAACCGTGAAGCAATAGGAGTAATGGGTTTTTATCAAGTTTTATTTTTGGTTCTCTTACTAAGTGGTGAAGTGATAAATTCATTACAGGCTTTTAAATGTAGATTGAAAAAACGAACCTACTACTGGTAATTCTCTTTTCAAACCTTGCAAAGCTCCGGAAAACCCATAAATCCAAAGGATAAAATAAAAGATATAGAAAGCAGAGGTAGCTGTCCAGCTATTGGCATAACCCACAAAATAGCCCAACAAAAAGAACGAAATAAATAATCCTAATGCCTGACGAATATGGAATGAAGCAAAATCACTTTTGTTTTCATCCTGATTCATAAAGATGGCAACCACGCTGCCAATAATAGTTAAGTAAGCAACGATTGCCGTGTTTTTTGATTTTTCTAAATTTTCCATAAGCTGTTTTATGATAAAACTAATTTTCCCTGATTGTATATTCCAATGACTTTTCCTTTCATTTGCTGTCCAAGGAAAGCTGAATTCTTTGATTTGGATAAGATGTTTTCTTTGCCAAAAGTCCAGTTTTTCTCTGGTGAAAACAGCGTAAACGAAGCTTTATTTTTTATTTTAATATATTGACTTTCAATGTTTAAAACAACTTTACCGAAAGTTAATTTTTCTATTATTTTTTCTAAAGGCAGCACAGTTAGCAATGCACCAAATGCGCTTTCCAGACCAATGGTTCCATTCTTGGCTAAGTCAAATTCCATCTTCTTATTTTCTATGTCTATTGGATTGTGGTCGCTCGTGATGCAGTCAATTGTATTGTCTAAAACCGCTACAAGTAGTGCTTGTCTGTCTTCTTCGGTTCGCAATGTTGGCGTCACCTTATAACGTGTGTCAAAACCTTCCAGCTTTTCGTCGGTCAAAACTAAATGATGCACCGAAACGCTGCAGGTAACCTTCAGTCTTTTTTTCTTAGCATCTTTGATTAGCGCTACTGATTTAGCTGTAGATATGGTTGGAATGTGAAGTTTTCCGCCAGTATATTCCAATAAGAATAGGTTTCTGGCAACAATGAGTTCTTCAGCTAAGTTCGGAATTCCTTTAAGTCCTAATCTGGTGGAAACGATTCCTTCATTGGCAACACCATTTCCTTTGATTGTTTCATCCTGAGAATATGCTATCACCAAACTGTCAAAATCCTGCACATATTGTAATGCAATCTTCATCAGATTGGCGTTCGATAAATTCTTATTGTAATCTCCAAAAGCAACAGCTCCGGCGTTTTTCATGTCATATAGTTCAGCCATGTCTTTTCCTTCACTTGCTTTGGTTAAAGCACCTATTGGAAATAACTCAGTAGCTGATTTGGCTGCTTTCTGTTTTACAAAATGTACTTGTGATTGGTTGTCAATAATTGGATAGGAGTTGGGTTGCAAAGCTATTCCGGTAAATCCGCTTTTGGCAGCAACTTCCAAGCCATTTGCAATTGTCTCTCGGTCTTCAAAACCCGGTTCGCCTAAGGAAACACTTGTGTCAAACCAACCTTGTGAAATATGCAAACCATCGTGATGAAACTCTTGGTGATTGCTTATGTTCAGCAGTGAAACACCAATTTCTTCGATAATGCCTTTGGTGATTTTCACATCAACAGTCTGATTATGAAATGGACTCTTTGGGTCTATAATCTTGGCTTTTCGGATAATTAGATTCATTTTACAAATTTTTGAATGAGTATTTCTAATGCTAAAAAGAGTAAGGCTAAAATCACAAACCATTTCCAGATTTGTGTGTCGGTTCTATCGGTCTGAATGGTATTGAATACAGTTTCAACATCATCAATTTCTTTAAAGTTGTTTGCCGCATCAGGGTTAGCCAGTGCCAAATTACTTTCTGTACGATTATAATTAAAACTAATGTTTTGTATCAAATTCCCACCATTAAAGATACTAAAATTTCCAGCTTCTGTTGGACTGTCGTTAAAAGTCATTTTGACTTTCGTGTTCAACAATTGCTGCACCGGAATAAAACTTTCAACGCTGTTTTTTATTGTCAGAATCTCATCTTTTGATAACAAAGCATCAACCACGAAAGGTTGGTTTTCTCCAATAATAAGTGCATTAACGCCAGTTTTCTGACTGTTTTGTGCCATATTATAAAACGTTGGAACAATCAGCGGCGAGTTTTGGAAATTACTATTGGTTTTGTTGATTGGCGCCGCAAAAAGATACACTGAAGATAAATCATTTGGCAACGAAGTCAGAAACGGACTCTGATCATCATAAGTCAATATCGATGGCGTTGTACTACTTAATCCGAATGCTGTTTTAGTTGTTGGATATTGAAAATTATCAATCTTCTTTTCAAATACCGCACTGAAAAGCGGATGATTGAAATTGATTTTCGTCACTTTTTTTTCAGCTACTGTTGCTGTTTTGAATTGAATTGCACCAAAGTTAGCCACAAAAGAATTCAGTGTATTCACATTGTTTTCCTGCGCCGGAATGACAATCAGGTTTCCGCCTTTGGTCACAAATGATTTCAATGTAGTTTGTAATGCCTGCGGAATATCTGTTAGTTCATTCAGTACAATCGCGTCCTGCTTTTCAAGAAGATTATAATCCAAATTAGCTATCGCGAAATTGTTATAACTGAACTCATCATTCGTATAAATCCGCGCTAAGAAATTACTCTTATCTGCATCGCCAATACTGATGACATTGGTTTTACTTGGTTTCGAAATACTGAAATAATAAGTGTTGTCATAAGCCAATCCTTTATCTGAAACAGAAGCATAACCATGAAAATCTTCTTTCGGAATGGTGAAGTTGATGGTTTTAGTATTCGTTTCAAAGTTGAGCAGCGTTTTAGCCACTAACTTATTTTTGTTGTAAAGCGCAATTGGAACATCCTTGAAATCTTCGCCATTTGCAGATAGTTTTATTCCGATTTCATAAAAGCTATCTAATGTTTGTTGGATGTAAACACTATCAATCGAGACGTTGTTCTTTTGTTCCGCTTCGGGAATGATGAAGTATACATTGTCTTCTTTTCTAAAGCTTTTGGTTTGATTAGTTTCTAAACCAACAGCATCGGTAATCACAATGATATCTTTGTTGAAAGCCGATTTTCGCGCGTTGACTTTGGCAATCAGATTATCCAAACGAAATGCCGATGCACTGTATTTCAAATCCTGCAAGTCTTTTTGAATGGTTTTGATATCGGTGTTCCAATAGTTATCAGAATTGGTAATCAAAGAAAAGTTCTGTGCTTCCGGAGTATGTTCAAGCAAATCCTGAATGGCTCGTCTTAGGAGTTCACCTTTTTTACCTTTGGCCTGCATACTATAGGAATTGTCCAGAATAATATACATTTCGTTTGTGTTTTTTTTGCTGTCTTTGGCAGAAAAGAAAGGTTGGGCGAAAGCCAAAATCAAAAAGGTAAGCAGCAATAAACGTGTGAAAAGCAACAGCCATTTTTTGATGGCAGAACTTTTACGGGTTTGTATCGAAAGTTCTTTTAGGAATTGTACGTTAGTGAAATATTCTTTCTTGAAACGACGCAGTTGAAATAAATGAACCAGAATTGGGATTACCAATAAGAAGAGAAAATAAAGGACTTCTGGGTGTTTAAACTGCATTCTTTAAATTGATTTGTCAAAAATAGTAAAAAGTGTTCAGTGTTGAGCGTTCAAAGTTGTTATTTTTGTATTTTTATTAAAAGCACCAAGATGATAAAATACGCCGCCTTATTTACCGCTATCTTTTGCATAACAACACAAGCACAGCAAAATCATCATAATTTAATTATCGGAACCTATACCAATACATGTCAGAGTGACGGAATGTATGCATATGATTTTGATACCGAAACAGCAGACGCTCAATTAAAAGGTTCATCGAAGAACATTGTTAATCCCAGCTTTCTGTCGTTTTCAGCAGATAAAAAATTTGTTTATAGTACAAATGAAAATGGCAATGACAGTCAGGTAAGTGCTTTTCATTTTTATTCGGATAGTGGAAATTTACAGTTTCTGAATTCGAAAAGCTCTGAAGGCAACGATCCCTGTTATGTTCTTAATGATGATAAAAACGTATTGGTTGCCAACTATAGTGGTGGAAACATTACCGTTTTTGGTAAAAATGAAGATGGAACTATTGGTAAGCATAAACAAATTGTAATGCATATGGTTCAAAGCGTTGGTCAGGACAGTCTTGAAACTTCACATATGCACATGCTGCAATTTTCATCTGATAAAAAATACCTTCTCGCCAGTGATTTAGGAAAGGATTATCTGTATGTATATCGCTATGATCCTGATGCTAAAAGTGCTGTATTAGACTTTAGTTATTTCCTAAGAGTAAACAAAGGAAGCGGACCAAGGCATTTTACTTTTAGTCCGGATGGCCAACTTGTTTATTTGCTAAATGAATTAGATGGCTCATTATTGGTGCTCTCATTTATCAATGGTGAATTGAAATTACTTCAGGAAACTACGGTTGTAGATAAAAAGTTTAAAGGTAAAACGGCTGCGGCGGATATTCACATCACTGCCGATGGAAAGTTCTTATATGCTACTAACCGTGGAGATGCCAATACAATTAGTTGTTTTGAAATCAAGAAGAATGGGAAACTAAAGTTTGTTCAGAATACAAGCACTTTGGGAAAAGGTCCACGTAACTTTACTATTGATCCGACAGGAAATTTTCTTTTGATTGCACATCAATATACCAATGAAGTGGTGATTTTTTCAATTGATAAAACTACAGGTACGCTAACCGATACGGGCAAACGAATTGCTTTGTGTTCACCGGTTTGTTTGGTTTTTGAATAGAAAAACTATTTTTTCTTCTTTTTTGCTGCTCTCGTTTTCAATATATTTCTATTGACTGAACTTGATGTTTTCTTTTTTGTTTTAGACGGACCACCAAGATTGACCTTTTGATTTTTCTTCGACTTTTCATGATGTGATGCGCCACCTTCCAATTTGTTGGTTTTCAAAATGACTTTCATTTTCTTTTTGTCTTTTTCAAATTCCAATAGGCGTGTAGCTACCTCAACTGTTGTTGGTAAAGGAAGCATCTTGATTTCTTTTTCCATCAGCATTTCTGCTTCTATCTGGATTTCCTGTTCGCCCGGAGCAATTAAACTAATCGCAATACCCGATTTGTCGGCACGGCCTGTACGACCGATTCGGTGAATGTATTGTTCAGGAACTTCCGAAAACTCAACGTTGATAACGTGTGTCACATCAGAAATATCCAAACCTCTAGCCATTACATCAGTGGTTACAATTCCTCTGATTTCGCCAGCCTGGAATGAAGCCATTGTCTGCAAACGATAGTTTTGTGATTTGTTCGAATGGATAATTCCAAATTGCTCAGGATAGTGCTCTTCAAGTTGGACTGCCAATAAATCGGCGGTTTTTTTATTGTTTACAAAAAGCAATACGCGTTCTAAAGCTTCGTCTTTTAGTAATTCAACAATCAGATTTATTTTAGTCAGGAAGTTAGGCACAAAATAACCTAACTGCTCTATTTTCTCTAATGGCGTCCCTGATTTTTCTAATGTAACTTCTTCAGAAAATTCAAAGTAATCTTCTAACATATCATCAACCTCATCAGTCATTGTTGCCGAAAACAAAATGTTTTGACGTTTATTTTTTAGCATTGATAGGATGGAAGTAATTTGAGTTCTGAAACCTTGGTTCAGCATTTCATCAAATTCGTCTATCACCAATTTTTGCAAACTGTCAAAACGAATAACATTGTCCAAAGCCAAATCCATAACACGTCCCGGAGTTCCAACCAAAACATCAATGCCTTCGTAAACCGATTTCTTTTGTGTGTTGATATTCACGCCACCATAAACACCAAGTGTTCTTACCGACATGTATTTGGTTAGTTTTTCAACTTCGGCAGCGATTTGAACTACCAGTTCTCTTGTTGGAACCAGGATTACAATTCGTGGCGTATCTGTTGGTACAAACTTCCATTGTTTTAGTAATGGCAATAAGTAAGCAAAGGTTTTACCCGTTCCAGTTTGTGCAATTCCCATTACATCGCGCCCCGACATAATCACCGAAAAGGATTTTTCCTGAATAGGTGTTGGCGTGGTTAGCCCCAATTCATCGATGGCTTTTTGTAATGATTTAGGAAGATTGAATTGCTCGAAAGTGCTCATTGCTATTGTAATTTGGCGCAAAGATAGGGATTTCTATTTTGGTGTTCAGTGTTCAGTCTCAGTCTCAGTCTCAGTCTCAGTTTTCAGTCTCAGTTTTCAGTCTCAGAAGGCGGATGCAAGCTTGGGAAATACAATAACATTCTCGCTAGCCCCGATGGAAGTGGCATCCTTTTTCTTTTTTAAGAAAAAGATAGAGCGGACAGCGGGAAGATATATCCTTAGTAGGACAAACGTTGTGCTCCTAAGAATTCGAAAACTGAAGATTACTCAGGTTTTTATAAACACCGTTTTCTATCTCTAATAATTCTTTGTGGGTTCCCTGCTCTGAAATCCTGCCTTCATTTAAAACCAAAATAGCATCTGCATTTCTAATCGTTGAGAGTCGATGTGCGATGATGATGCTGGTACGACCTTCCATCAAAGTTTCCAAAGCTTCCTGCACCAGTTTTTCACTTCCACTATCTAAAGAAGAAGTCGCTTCATCCAGAATCAGGATACTCGGATTTTTCAATAACGCACGGGCAATAGCAATACGCTGGCGTTGTCCACCCGAAAGTTTGATGCCTCGTTCTCCAACCAACGTATCGAATTTTTCAGGAAAGCCATTTACAAAATCTAAGGCATTCGCTTGTTTTGCAGCTTTGAATATTTCTTCTTCAGTAGCATCGGGTTTTCCATAGGCGATGTTCTCACGAATGCTTCCGCCGAATAAAATAACGTCCTGAGGAACGATACTCATATTGCCACGCAGGTTTTCCAAATCGTAATCGTAAATGTTTTTATTGTCAATCAGAATCTGTCCGCTTTGAATATCATAAAAACGGAGCAGGAGCGAAGAGATAGTTGACTTCCCAGCGCCACTTGGTCCCACAATAGCAATCTTCTGACCAAAGTCTGCAGTGAAACTCACATCTTTTAATACCTGAATTTCTTTTCGGGAAGGATAAGAGAAGGCCACATTTTTAAAAGTCACATCACCTTTAATCTTTTCGGTTGTTGCTGAATGATTGGAATTAATGTTTTCCGGAGTTTCTTCTAATAATTCAAAAACACGTTCTGTAGCTCCAACGGCTTTCTGGATTTGGGCATACAATTCGGCTATGCCACCAAAAGAAGCGCCTACAAATGTGGAATACAACACAAAAGAAATCAATTGTCCGACACTCATTTCGCCACTGATGCTTAAAGTAACGCCATACCAAACCACCGCAACGATAGAACCGAATAAGCAAAAGATAATGAACGAAGCAAAGTAGCCTCGGTATTGCCCGCCTTTGATGGCAATTTTGACAATTTCATTTATCTTTCCTTTGTAGCGTGCAATTTCGTACCATTCGTTAGCAAAAGCTTTTACGTTACTAATTCCCTGCAATGTTTCTTCTACGATTACCTGGCTTTCTGCTACTTTGTCCTGAACATTTTTAGAATATTTTCTAATAAACCTTCCGAATATTACAGCTGCAACGGCTACCAAAGGAACTACTGCTAGCATCATCAACGTTAGTTTTAGACTTTGAGTAGCTAATAGAATAACGCCACCAATAATCAATATAAACTGACGAAGGAACTCTGCGATAGTAGTTGTTAAGGTATCTTGTATCTGAGTAATATCCGAACTGATCCGGCTGTTTAGTTCGCCCACACGTTTTTGCGAGAAGAACGACATTGGTAGCTTAATCAAATTACTGTACAATGCCAATCTTAAATTTGCTAAAGTATTCTCAGTAAAATTGACAAACAGCGATAATCTAAAAAAGGAAAAGATAGCTTGAAAAGATAAAATAGCAACCAGACTTAATGCAATCGTATTAGCCTCGGCGTTGTTTTTATTTTTCACACAATCTACAAGCATTCCCATTAATTTTGGAAAGGCTAAGGCAGTAGCACCAGTGAATAGTAGAAATACCAAACCAACATAGAACTTCCATTTATGTTGGCCTGCATATTTGAATATTAGGGTAGCCTTACTTAATGAACTCGCACTGAGTTTGGCTTTGGGCAAATCATTTTCCTGAAATCGAGGCATTGTTTATTTTTTTACAAAAGTATACGATAAACCACTACAAAAAGGAAGAACATCTTATAAATAAAACAAAAAACTCCAGTTGTACCAGAGTTTTTGTTTTAACTAATTCGTAATTCGTAATTTTTTGATTAGAGTCCTAAACTTTTAACATAAGCCTTATTATCTGATGGTCTTCCCAAAAATTCATTAACCGCTTTTACAATATCTCTTTGTGTTCCATTGGAAAGTATTAGTTCACGGTATCTTATTCCGGTTTTGGTATCTAAAAGTCCATTCTTTTCAAATTGAGTAAACATATCCAGCGCATATACTTCAGACCATAAATAGCCATACATATAAACAGGATGTGTATTAACGTGTATCCAGTTTGCCTGATAATGCGTGTTAGGTACATAAAAATCCATAACGCCCAACTGCTTATCGGTTGCTTTCCAGATATCATCAGTCGGCACCGGATTAGCGGCATTGTATTTATCATACAGATTCATATCGTATAAACAACGTTGCAACATTTGTATAGAAGCCAAACCAGAGCCAACTTTTTTAGATTGAAGTAATTTATCAAAAGTTACCTGTGGTAATGTTTCACCCGTTTTGTAGTTTTTAGCAAACGTACTTACAATGCCATAATCTAAAACCCAGTTTTCGAATATTTGAGACATTGCTTCTGTAAAGTCGGCTTTTGATTCTTGTTGAGATGAAAATTCTCCATGATACGACATCATGTTCATGATATGTCCAAATTCATGGAACAATGTTTTTAATTCTTTTTGGCTTAATAGAGAAGGCTGTGTCTTAGTTGGTTTGGTGAAATTACCAAGCAGCATAGCTACTGGTATTTCATTTCCTTTTCCGGAAACTATGTTAACACCATAAAACCAGGTTTCTTTATTTGGTCTCGGAAATAAGTCAAGATAAAAGCGTCCTTTTAATTTTCCGGTTTCATATACCTCATACATTTCTACATCTTCGTTCCATACAGATGGATTTTGCACTTTCCTGAATTGAAATCCTAAGAGTTTCTGATAAATGTCCATCATTCCTTTTAGGCATTGCTGCATTGGGAAATAATCTCTTAGCTCTTCGTTGTTAACCTGATATTGGTTTTTTACGATTTGATTTTTATAGAAAGCAATATCCCATGGTTCTAATTTAGCGGACTGATTTGCTAATTCCACTTTCTTTTCAAGGTCAAGCATTGCTACATCGCTTTTTGCTTTTTCTTTTGAACGGCTTATTAAATCATTTAAGAAATTCCAAACCGTTTGCGGAGTGCTTGCCATTTTCGGAACAAGGCTATACGCTGCATACGTTGGATAACCCATTAGTTTCGCCAATTCATCACGCTTTTTTACCATACTGTCCAGGATGGCAATATTTTTATCTGCAGCTCTGTTATAGAATTTAATATGATATGCTTTTCTGGTTTCTTCCGATTTTGCATTGCTCATCACCGTTTCGCTGGTCGCATTGATGATTGGAATTTCATACTTTCCTTCAGCAACTTTGTAGTTCAGTTTAAAGTTTTCAGGAAGTCCATCAACACCTTTTTCATCCAAAGTTAAAATTTCTTTAGACGAGTTCATATTGTTGGAATAGGAAGACGAAAGCTCACCAATTTCCTTGATTAGGTTTTTGAATTTTGTAAGCTTCTCAGCATTCAGATTAACTCCAGAGCGTTCAAAACCTTCTATCATATCATCTACCAAAAGCTTTTTATTTCCTTTAAGTTGTTTATACGAAGCCGATGCTTTAAAGCTTTTCATCTTATTGTAAATTCCTTTATCAGAATAAATTACCGTAGAAAGTGAATCCAGTAATTGATAACTAGCTAAGCCTTTCTTGCGGATAATGGAATCGGTAGACACCCAATTGAGCATAAAGCAGTTGTTGCTTGCAGTACCCATATTGTTTCTGATATCATCCATAGCACCAAAAACATTGGCAAAAGTGGCTGTTTTTTGTTTTTTAATCGAAGCGATTTTTGAAGTAACATCAGCAATCGTTTTTTTTGCATACACTTCTACATCTTTTGAAGTTACCCTTGCATAATCAACGGTAACATTGCTTCCTGCTAAAAAAGGATTAGATGGTTTCTTTGTATTCGCCTGCGAGAAATTGTTAGAAACAGAGAATAAACAAATTGGAAGCGCTAAATAAAGCAGGTTCTTTTTTAAAGTCATTGTGTTGTATTTTATGAAAGTTGATATAGCAATTATTTTTGCCTGCTAAAGGTAATAGTTTTTTTGGAAATGAGAATTAAGTATCACTTTCATTTTTTACCGTATTGGCTTTTACTATTTCTCTTATTCCTTTGGTGTTTTGCACAATTTCTTTAATAATGGTATCCAATTCTTTGGAAGCGGTTTCCAATTTTGGAATCAGTTCTAAATTATTAGGGTCGTTTGGATTTTCAATATCCAACAGGTCAATTATCCCAAGTATATTGGCTACTGGTTTTCTAACAATATGCGATTGCAGGTGGGCTATCTGCATTAGTTTCTCATTTTGCTCTTTCAGAAGATTTTCATCTTTTTTGCGTCGGGTAATGTCGTGCAGCGTGCCCTCAATAGTTATCGGGGCTCCGTTACTATCATATAGGATATGGCTGGATACTAGTACATTTTTAATCTTTCCATCCTTTGTCACTAACTCTAATTCGTAATTATGAACAGAACCTTTTTCCAGGAGCAACTTCATGAAATCATTACGCTTATCTGTTTGGTGATAAAAATCAGCAACATTATTACCAATTACTTCTTTCGGATTATAACCTGCCCGCTGTTTGATAGAGGGCGTAACAATAGTAACAATCCCTGTCATATCGGTTTGATAATAAATATCCTGAAAGGATTCAAAAATCACCTTATATTTTTCTTCTGATTGTTTTCGCAAGCTAAGTTGCTGTTTTAACTGATCTACAGTTTTGTTAAAACGCCCTACAGACAAATTTTCAATATAGCAGAATAAAAAAATACCTGAAACAGAATAAATCCAATAGCTAAATGGAGTTTGCCCAATTGGACCTTTCAAAGGCAATAGGTCTAAATAACTGGCAAGCACCAGCAATAATCCGCCAAAAGAAGCTAGTATGGCAAATACCCACATGGATTTCCTGCCAATGGTCAAACCGGAAAATAGCACTACAATAGGGAGCAGTCGTATACCGTGTGCTTTTATACCGCCGCCGGTAAATGAAAAACCTAAAATCATCAGCAGTAAAAAAGAGATATAGATAACCGCAATTATTCGGGAATTTTGCTTTTTTAAAGCAAAAAGTAAAACCAAGCTAATTACCCAAAGTAGGGATATTGCCATCGTAAAACGAAGGATGTATTTGGGTTGGTGTACCATGGCCATGACTGATGTAGCAGTAATAATCAATAGTACACTGCAAATGATTTTGAACAGTATACTACTGTTTTCATCCGTCTTAGCACGCAACGGTTTTGAAAACAAAAATTTTAAAAACATTTAGGAGTAGGTTATAATTTTATATTATGAGCGATACTCTTATTTGGAATATCAACACACTTATTTTTAAGATTACCGGCAGTTTTGGGGCTCAATACCGTTGGGGTTATCAGTCAGCTAAATTAAATAAAAAATAATCGCCACGGTCTCCGACTCTAACATATTACTGTTGATTTTTAAGAAGAAAAGAGTATTATGTGAAAATTATAATAACTCTCTTAAGAGTTTAAGACTTATGATAAAAAAAATCAGTAAAATCAATATATTATTTAACTTTTTTTTAAATTTTTAACTGCCTACTAATTATTTTCTTACTTAAAATCAATAAACTTTATCAGGAAACTTTTTCCAGCCTATCGTTCAGATTACTTACAATTTAAGTTTCTGCTCGTTATATTTAATGATTTTGTTGCCAAAACGCTCCTTCAAAAGTTGTTTTAATCCAAACAGACGCTAGAGTTTTATAGTCATCGGTTGGTCATCATTCTGTTTGGTAAAGTAGAATTCTACCAACTCTTCATCGGTTTTTGATTCAAATTCCTTTTTGAGTTTCTCAATTTGAATAACATCGCCACTGCTTAATTCTATTTCAAGTCCTTTTCCCATAAACACGATACTTAAGGTTATAGTATTTAACTAACTCTTTGAAATGAATCGTATACGAGTGGTAATCTAAATCTTTTCAAACCACACAAGTATTTGCCTAATCTCATTACGTGAGAACAAGGCATGACAATTCATTTCCAATAAAATTTCGTGGTATTTGTTTATTCGAAGTAGTGCTAAAGTAAGGAAAAATAATGAAAAAATGCCAATGATGTAAAACAAATTAGTGCTGTTTTTTCTCTCGATTTCTACTTTTCAAAATGCCAGTTACATAAACAAAGAGTAGTGATAGGGTCGGGCCAGCTTTCAAAGCTTTGTATTTTTGGATAGACAGGAATCACATTGGTTGGAATCCATTTATCTCCGCCTATTAAAAACATATTGGCATCATATACTAATTTTTTATCAAACGGGTTCTTTATGTTGAGCATGATCCCGATAAGTTTTCCACGTTCATGCTTTTGTTTAAAATCAATGACAATGGTGCGCTCCGGGTAAACTATCTTTTTAACCACTTTCATAGTGGCGATGGTATCGTTTTGAAGCGTCACTTCTATATTGAGTTTTTCGGTAGCGTAAATCTCCAGCATTTTATACTTAACAAAATAATCAGATTGAGGTACGTTAATCTTAGTATAATGCAAATTATCTTCTGCCAGTTTAAATTTAAAAGCAGCCCTTTGAGGTTTGTCGTTTTGAGCAAAGCAAAGAGTTGTCAGGAATAATAGGAGTAGGGTGTGGAGGGATTTTTTCATTTTGATTTTGTTTAGTAAGCGTAAATCACAATTGATCACCTGCTTCAAATTGTTTCATTTCTTCCAAAGGTTCAATAGCGCCATAATCTTTCCATATTGTTGGATCGTAGCGTTTGAGCTGCAAATATTTGAATTCTTGCTCTTTGAGAGCTTCCAGTGCTGCTTCAGAAGTTTCCAATTTTTGGATATTGAGGTATTCTTTTTTGGTTCTTATATTGGTTTCAATTTTGAGGTCAATAGCCAGCACATCTCTTTCCTCAGCGGCGAGTTCAATAAATTTTACAGGTCGGTTAATATACATATACATTCCAGTTTCTAAAGAACCATACTGAAGATAATAACCATCGCCCGACGGGTTTTGTTTATAGATAAGTGTTCCTTTGCTTACGTTTTCGGATGCTTTTACACCCAAAAGGAATTTCATATTAAAGCCACCCGCTGTTTCGCCTTCGGCCAAAGTATAGTCGGCACGCAACACCGCATAATCGGTTTCTGAAATATAGAGTTTGCCGGTATATTTTGCCTTGCTTTTACGAGGTTTGAATGAGAGGACGTATACAAATTCCTGTTCTTTTGAATAGACAACTCCTTGATAGGTATAGTCATACATTTCGGGTTGGTTAACAAAGGTAAGTTTGTCACCATACAGAAAGTTATTTTGAGAAACAAAGCTATTAAGGTCTGATTTTGAAGAAGTCAAAAGACTTTGTTTCTTATCCTTTTTTTTATCCTGGTGAAAATCTTTCCGCAACGAAATAGTGTCGTGTGTACCAAACCATCCGCTTTTAATTCGGTAGTATTTGGTTGTGTCTAAATGCTGCAGAAATACATTTCCGGCTTTCTCTTGTATGTCCTCAAGAGATGACGAATTATTCTCATCCTTAAGTCGGGTAGCTTTTATAACTTCGAGTTTGGATGTAAACATTGCTTTGTCATCTTTTCTCGTTGTATTAGTATAATAATTGCAAAGCATGTCGCTGAATACAACTGGTGGCTGCGAGATTAGTTTAGAAGTAAAAGCACTTACTTGTTTATTTACCGATTTTAAAGCTTCTTTACTAAACCCGGTCGATTTGGTGATTTCCAGATTTAATATTTTAGGCTTTAACGCACTGGTTTCGCGGAAAAACACTTTGTTTTTTACAGCCTGACTTTCGCTTTTATAATGTTGGCTTAAATGCTTTTTAACTTCTGCCATTATACTTCGCGGGTCGGGTTTTACGTTGTTGACATTTACATTTTCGAGTTCAACAATACCGGGTTCAAGAGCAACAATGAGTTGTTGATTCTTAAGTTCCCGTACTGTTATTTTACGACCAAGATATCCCAAATAAGAAATATCAATGGTGGAAGCATCACTGCTATAACTTTCAGCAATGGTAAAATACCCTTCGGCATTAGAGACTAAATTTTCCGAATTGTTTATAATAATATTAGCATAGGGAATGCTTTCATTGGTTTTCGCATCAACAATTTTTCCGGTAATGTTTTGTGCTACGCCAGCCTGAACGCTAAGCATAATCAATAAGGTTTTGAATAGATTTTTCGGCATAAATATGAGTGGTATAGGTTAGTAAAGCAACGTTACGAATATAAGTAAAATTCTTAGTTTTTATGCAGGTTTTATTTTTTCGGTTATTTTTTTAATCAAGCAAAAAAGTAATAGAGAAGCATTTATTATATTTGTGTGATGAACCAGCTTATTGAACATATCAGGAAATTTATTGAAGTTGATGATTCGGAATCAGAAATCATTGCATCTTATTTTGAAAGAGAAAGTTTTAAAAAGAAATCACTATTGTTAGAAGAAGGGCAAATCTGCGATATTCAATATTTTGTTTTAAAAGGCTGTCTTAGGCTTTATATTGTCAATGATAAAGGCACCGAGCAAACACTGCAATTTGCTATTGAAAACTGGTGGATTACAGATTATATGAGTCAGCAAACCCAAAACCCGACAAGTTTCTATATACAAACTGTCGAGAACTCAGAGGTATTGTCAATTGATAAGAATAGCATGGATGATTTATTAGCGCGATTACCAAAAATGGAGCGCTACTTTAGACTGATACTCCAAAAATCATACGCGGCATCACAAATGCGTATCATGTATCTTTATACACAATCGGCGGAAGAACGCTATCGTCATTTTAATAGGTTGCAAGCCGAATTTGTACAGCGTATTCCACAATATATGTTGGCCTCGTATTTAGATTTCAGTGCCGAATTCATGAGTAAGATTCGTGCGGGCAAAGTCTGAAGTGATTTCTTGAAGTAGTTCAAGTTTTTTGAAAATGATATGAAAGACCTTTGTATCGAACTTTAAAAAACAATCATAATGAGCACTAGAGTAAACCTTTTACAGACACAGCCCGAAGCCCTTAAAGCGATGATGGGATTAGAAAAATACATTGCATCAACAGCGTTAGATCCAATTCACAAAGAGTTAATAAAAATTAGAGCTTCCCAAATTAACGGTTGTGCGTATTGTATTGATATGCATACCAAAGACGCTAAAAAGCTAGGATTGACCGAACAACGAATTTATCTTCTGAATGCGTGGAAAGAAGTCAAAAATCTGTACACAGAAGAAGAAAAAGCAATTCTGGCCATGACCGAAGAAATCACATTAATTCAAAATCATCTTTCTGACGCGACATATAACAAAGCCATACAATTGTTTGATGAAAATTATGTATCTGAAATCATGATGATGATTATCACTATCAATGCGTGGAACAGGATTGCGATATCGACTGAGATGCAGCCAGTTTAAAAAGAAGCAAGAACATAGAAGATAGATTTTTCAGCAGATATGGCTATTTTTTTCTATGTTCTATGTTCTTTTCTCTTTTTTATAGATAACTCAACCACCATTTGTCTTTGTGGTTTTGTTTATAGGTGTCAAACCATTTACAGAAAGGATATAACAATAGGATAATGGCAATCCAAATAGCATATACATAAACTAAGGCGAGTCCATAGCCTCGCATTCTAGGTAACTCCGTTATCCAACCTTCCAATATTACTTTATCCCAACCATATCCGGCTAATTGCGCATACAGCATCGCAGCCAAATGGATAACAAAAATGTGTATGATATAATAAAAGAAGGGTACTCGGCCAAAGACAGAAAAGAAGCTTACCAGTTTGCCTTTCCAGTTTTCGGAGTTGGCAAGGAATACCAACGTAACTCCTAATGTCATTAACAGATAATCTAATGATGGTGGATATTTAGAAGGATTAAAAAACGAAACCAAATCTTTGGATGTTGTATCGTAGTCAGTAAAAGGCACAGCGTCACCATAAACGTTAGTAAATCGCAAAACTACAAAGAGCGCTAAAGCAGAAAAACCAATCGTATTGAATAGTTTTCTTCTTTTCTCTGGAGTATATTCAGCATTATAAAAAGTACCAAAGCAATACCCTAATGACATCACAGCAATCCAAGGGATAAGTGGATAGGCAACAAAAAAGACATAATCTTTGTTTATTGGAAATCCGCCCGGTTGGTGGAATATTGACCAAATAACATTCCCCTGAAAATGCACACTGTCTAAAAGATTATGACCCGCAATAAGGATAATACTAAACCACAAAATAGCTTTTCGTGGCAGATGAATCAAAGCTGACAATACAATCATGCTGACGCCTAATGCCCAAATAACCAACAATGCAGGATTTCTAAATTGTACATCAAAAAACCACGAGAAGTTAACGATGGTCATTTCAATAAAAACCAACCACAATCCACGTTTGAGTAGAAAACCGGATAACTCGCTTTTCGACTTTCTTTTTCCAACCATAAAGGCAGACATTCCTGCAAGGAAACTAAAGGCAGGCGCACAGAAATGCGTAATAAAACGGGTAAAGAAGATGGGTAAAGTGGAATGGTTAGGATCTGTTGGATCATACATCATAGCCGAATAGTGAAAGTAATCCCGGGTATGGTCTAGTGCCATGATTACCATGACCAATCCTTTTAATAAATCAATAGATTCAATGCGGTACTTGGTTA
>NZ_JBDSMB010000125.1:0-23660 GCF_039916025.1 Flavobacterium sp. | reverse complement strand
CAGTTCCTGTTTTATCAAATTTTCTTTTATAGCGCTTTAATGCTCTATCGATATTTTCTCCGTCTTTAATTGGTATAATTAACATAATATAGACACCTCCTCTCGTTAAGGGTGCAAAAGTAACAATAATTATGAATTACGAATTACGAATTACGAATTATTTTTATCTATTCAGTAAATTTCTTGAAATTAGAAGCTATAATTTTTTCACTGCCGGCTTATAGCTTTGTTTGTCTATTATCATTTTAGACAAAATTTCTCTAAGGATTTCTGAAGTTCCGCCTCCAATTGGCCCTAAACGGCTGTCTCTTAATAAACGTGCCAATGGATATTCTTCCATATAGCCATATCCTCCAAGCATTTGAAGGCAACTATAAATGGTCTCATCAGCAACTTTTGTAGATTTTAATTTAGCCATAGTAGCTTCTTTAACTACATATTCTCCTTGGTTTAATCTGGCAACGGCAGCATAATTAAATACTTTGCAATGTTCAACATCAGTGGCATGGTCTACCATTGTATGTCTCAAGGCCTGAAACTTGTCAATAGTAGTTCCGAATGCCTGGCGTTGCGACATATAATCTATGGTATATTCTATCGCATATTCAGCTCTTGAATGTGCATTGATTGCCATAATTAATCGCTCTAAAGCGAAATGCTGCATGATGTAAGGAAAACCTTTTCCTTCTTCACCCATTAAATTTTCTTCTGGAATTTCAACATTGTCAAATGCAATCTCAGCGGTGTCTGATGCTCTCCAACCTAATTTATCTAATTTGGTAGCCGTAATGCCATTTAGATTTGTATCTATCAGAAACATACTTATCCCTTTATTTCCAAGCGCTGGGTTTGTTTTTGCAGCAACTACATAATAATCAGCATAAATTCCGTTTGTTATAAATGTTTTAGATCCATTTATAATATATATATTTCCTTTTTTTTCAGCAGTTGTTCTCATACCTGCAACATCGCTTCCACCAAAAGGTTCCGAAATACACAGTGCTCCTATTTTATCACCAGAAATACTTGCTGTCAAATAATCCTGTTTTATTCTTTCACCACCTTCAGCATTCAAATGCGTCATTGCCAAATAAGCATGAGCCCACATGGCAGCAGCAAAACCGGAAGATTTTATTTTTTGAAGTTCTTCTAAAAATATAACAGTATAAAACAAATCCAAATTTAATCCGCCATAAACTTCAGGATACGCTATTCCGAAAAAACCCATTTCACCAAACTTTTTCCAGATAAATCGGTCAATTGTTCCTGTTTTTTCCCATTTTTCAATATGTGGTACAACTTCAATCTTTAAAAAAGATTTCAAGCTCTCCCTAAACAATTCGTGTTCTTCTGTAAAGTATATTGAATTCATATAACTATGGCTAATTTTATTTTAGAATGCCAAATATAAGGCAATTATTTGTATTTTGTCAACAGGAAAACCTTTAATTTTCGCCAAATCTTCCATTTTTATATCACCATTCATGGTTCTGTAAATAACAATATCTTTAGCTAATTGATATCTGAAAAATGGGAATTGTGTCAACTCTTTGACTGATGCATTGTTGATATTAATCTTTTTGCTGTTTGAAGTAGATTTGACAACAAAAGATGTTTTCAGTCTCTCAATTACTTCCGGAGACAAACCCCAAATATCATCCATCTGTTCCATAGAAACAAAAGCTCCATACTTTTCCTTCTGTTCCAAAATCCTGTCTGAAATCTTATCGCCAATACCATAAACTTTCATCAAATCTTCTTTAGTCGCTTGATTGATATCCAGAACGATAATCTTTTCCGGTTTTGAATAATCCTTTTTGGCAAAAGTTTGAAAGTGGTTCTTTTTATTTTTTACCCAATCCGGAAATTTGAAATAAGGTGAAATGGCTGCCAGCAAAGAATCAGAAACTTTGGTCACAACCTGAAATTCTTCTGCGGAATTAACAAATTTATTCTGTTTTCTATACGCCAGCAATCGGTCGATTTCTTCTACAGACATCCCGAGTTTGTATCCTTTGAAATCGGTTATAAAATTTGGATTGAAAGGATAAATCGTTGGCTTATAGTTTTTGTTGTCCAGCTTTAAGCTGTCAACAGTGCTCTGGAGCGCCAACCATTTGGATTGTTCTTTGTCAATGTTTTCTTTATCCGTAAAGTCATAGAAGAAATAAAAACCCTGAACAAAAATGATAATCAAAAAAAACAATATGATTCCAATCCGTTGACTTTTCGAATAGGTTAAAAAAGATTTTACTATGGATTCATTGGTTTCCAAAAGTTACAAATCAAAAACAGAAGTTCGTTTGCCACGTATTAAATCTTTTAATCTAATCCAGAAAGCTAAAGTCAGATACACGCCAAACCACAAACCTGCCGTTACGAAAGTGATGTAAATGAAAAACAAACGCACGTTGGAAGCACTCATTCCAAGCTTGTCCGCGAGACGCGAAGAAACGTGAAAACCGTATTTTTCAAAGAAGTATTTTAACTGAATTACTGGTGACATTTTTGTCTTGATTTAAAAAATTAAAATTACTCTTTTAAAAGCTGAATTCCAATAGCACATTGCAGACATTTTCCCTGATTGCAATACTCATTTTTGAGTTGTAACAGCGATTGGGTTTCAAAAGCGTTTTTGGCTTTAATTCCAAAACTGAAAAACTTTTCAATAACCATATTTTTCTCGGCTGCCATTTCACGAAGCAAATCTAATAAAGATTCCGATGCTTCTTTTCCCTGACTTTTAGCATACGCAAACTGAATCGGAACAATTGTATTGATGACCAGCAAATCGATAAAAGATTTTGAAAACTGTTTTTTCTTCTTTGGGCTTTCCTTATCAAATTGATAATGCGTTTGCCAATAATCAGAAATCGTAATTTCAAATAGCTGGTGCAATGCTGTAACCGTTTTAGCAACTATAACTTTCGAAAACAGATTCTGCTGTTTATGATATAACATCGCCAATTGCGCCAAACGTATCGTCGGAAAATTATCTGGCCGATGTTTAAAAAACTGAACCGGTTCAATTAGTATCTTTTTCAATTTATGCTTTTGTGAAATATACTCAAAAAAAAATTTTAAATCTTTTGTATAATTGTCTTCAACATCAACCGGAAATAAATCTGCTGATCCAAAAAGCAAGCTTTCTAAATTCGCGACTTCCGCACTTTCTTTTCTGATAATTGAAAACGGAATCGATTTGGCAATTTTCAAAAATGTTTCTCCATTGGTATTCAAACCAAAGTTCTTTGCCAACATACAAAACAAAACCGCTTCCCAATTATTCTCAGTTTCCTTTAGCAATTGCTCAATCGGTATATATTTTCGTTCCAGCCTTTCAACAAACAATCGTTCCTGCCAATTTTCCAAAATAAAACTTTCAATAGTCGCAATTTGACTTTCACAATAAATCCAGGATTTTGGTAATGCTAAAGCATTGTAATTTTCTAAATCCTTTTTTGATATATACTTCTTAAGTTCCAAAACTGGAATTTCAGAATTGTCTTTTCTAAAAACCGGTGCGTCGTGTTCCCAAACTACGTGCAGAATTACATTATCATAATTCGTGTCTTTCTCGTGATGATGCAAATACCAATCGGAAGATTTGATATGAATTTCAATATTTCCTGCCCATTTTTGATTGCCTAAAACAATTTGGGCATTAAAAAAATCCGGTCCTGTTCGTTGCAAATAATTTCCACAATTCGTTATCGTAAGCAATTCTCCCGAAACAGTTGTTAGGTTAGAAAAGTCAAACTTCTTATATTGCCATACATAATGAAGAAAATCTTCTTTCACGATTCCTAATTTTCATCTAAAGTAAGAAAATTACTTTTATAATTGACATTTTTGTAATGAAAAAATTACTTTTATTCGTTTTGTTGTTAGTTTACGGAAGTTCATTTTCCCAAAACTATAAAATCACTTACGTGAAAAGCTCCAACGGAACTATGATTGAAAATCAAGATCCAGTTTGGGTTTTCACCAATGTTAAGTACACATTACTCACTTCCCAAAACACCAGATATCAAAAAGGGAATTTTCCTTTTGAAGAAACCACCATCGACAGAAGCAAAAATTCTTATTCTCAAACTGCGCTTTTAAGTGATTTGAAAATCATAGTAACCACAGATAGTTTATCCTTGGCAAAACAAACTTTTGAATATTTAAATGACACAAAGAAAATCTTAGGTTACAATTGTAAAAAAGCCAAAACCATTGTCAATTCAAACACCATTGAATTCTGGTATACAGAGGATTTGAAAGTCAAAGGTTCGCCTAGTATTTTGGGACAAAATTTAGGTTTGGTTTTGGAAATGGTTCGGAACGGAAACTTTGTCATTGCCGCGACTAAAGTGGAAAAAATCGATGCGCTGCCTTACTTTCGAAAAGCACAAAAAACAGTTGACGGATTAACTTATAAAGATTTGCTTTGGAAAAGTAGGTTTACCACAATCAATGTTTTTAAAGATCAAATCATCAATTTTTCTGACCAATCAAAATCGAATGATACAATTCTCAGATTTGCCAATGGAACGATTGCCCTTAGAAAAGTCAAGATTCCGGAAATAAAAATCGGCAGCCAGATTTTTGTTGATGTAACCGAACAATCGAATGGAGACGCTTATGACCGAACGGGTTCGTTTTTTATCATTCCAACCAATAAAGCAACTTCATTTTTAGACGGTTTGAAAAACGGAGCTAAAACATTACCGATTTACAACAACGGAAATGGCAAAGAATATCAAGGTGTTGCTGCAACAGAAAATTATAATCCTGTTGTGGAATTGATGCGTTTCTATACGCCTTTTGGTGTTAAGCAATACAACACATTACAGCTAAAAGATAAAACCTGGGCAGAAAATGTATTGTACCGTCAGGATGTTTCCGATTTGAGAAGTTTGTTAAGCAATCAGGAAGTTTGGATTGGAATCAACATTGGGAATTATGACAAAGGCGGACATAAAGTTTCGGCGAATATTACCATACATGACGAAGAAGAAAGCAAAGCTATTCCAACGCAAATCGTTCCGCTTTTTTGCACTAATAATATTATGGAAATGGCTGGTCAGGAATATGGAACCATGTTTAGTTCCGACAAAGGTTTGGAAGTCAATTTCAAATTAGAAAAACCCATGAAAAGCTGCAAGCTTCGTTATATCACAACTGGTCATGGCGGCTGGGAAAATGGAGATGAATTTGTACCAAAGAAGAATACGATTTTCCTTGACGGAAAAGAAGCTTTCAGCTTTACGCCTTGGCGCCAGGATTGTGGTTCCTATCGTTTATCGAATCCTGCTTCGGGAAATTTTCCTAATGGGTTATCTTCTTCTGATTACAGCAGAGCGAATTGGTGTCCGGGAACTGTAACTAATCCCATTTTTATTGATTTAGGAAACTTAGAAACCGGAAATCATTCAATACAAATTACCATTCCGCAAGGCTTACCCGAAGGAACAAGCTTCAGCTCGTGGAATGTTTCCGGAGTTTTGATTGGAGAGTAGATAAAAGGGATTAGGGAAAAGGGATCAGTAAAAAAGTCAGGAAAAGACATTACTGTTCTTCCTGACTCTTTTCTATTGCCTAATGGCTTTTGCCTATTTACTTAATAGAACTTATAATATCGTGTTTGGTAATAATGTGGTGTTTTCCATTACCCAAATCTACTAAAACCGCTTGGTTGTCTTTGTTGATTAATTTAGAAATCTCATCAATTGGCGTATTCGGTTTTACAATTGGATAAGGTTTACCCATGATTTCGCGAATTGGCTTGTCGGCAATATCTCTGTCTTCCACATAACTTCTGAACAAATCAGTTTCGTCAAGACTTCCGACAAAACCAGTCGTATCGATTACCGGAATCTGAGAAATATTATATTTTTTCAAACGCTCAATTGCATGAGAAACTAATTCTTCAGTACGAACAATTACTAATGGTTTGTCTTTGTGATCTTTGATAACGTCTTCAGCTGTTGTGATTTCTTCATCCAAAAAACCTCTTTCACGCATCCAATCATCATTGAACATTTTTCCAACATAACGACTTCCTGAATCGTGGAATAAAACCACAACTACATCGTCTTTAGTGAAATGCTCTTTTAATTGATGCAAACCTTTCACGCATGCACCAGCGGAGTTACCTACAAAAATCCCTTCTTCCAAAGCGATTCTACGAGTGTAAACAGCAGCGTCTTTATCAGTTACTTTTGTAAAACCATCAATTATTGAAAAGTCAACGTTTTTTGGTAAAATATCTTCGCCAATTCCTTCAGTGATATAAGAGTAGATTTCGTTCTCGTCAAAAATCCCGGTTTCGTGGTATTTTTTGAAAACAGAGCCGTAGGTATCAATTCCCCAAATTTTAATGTTTGGATTTTTCTCTTTTAAATACTTTCCAATTCCGGAAATGGTTCCACCAGTTCCTACCCCAACTACGAAATGCGTAATTTTTCCATCTGTTTGTTCCCAAATTTCAGGACCGGTTTGCTCGTAATGTGCCTGAGCATTTGATGGATTATCATATTGATTTACGTACCAGGAATTTGGAATTTCCGTACTCAATCTTTTTGAAACAGAATAATACGAACGCGGATCTGTTGGCTCAACATCTGTTGGGCAGACTATTACTTTGGCGCCAACTGCACGAAGGATATCCATTTTTTCTTTGGATTGCTTGTCCGTAATTACAAAAATACATTTGTATCCTTTTATAATTGCGGCAAGCGCTAATCCCATTCCGGTGTTTCCTGATGTTCCTTCGATTATTGTTCCTCCAGGTTTTAATCTTCCATCGGCTTCGGCATCTTCGACCATTTTAAGAGCCATTCTGTCTTTGGTAGAATTTCCGGGATTGAAGGTTTCTACTTTGGCCAAAACCAAGGCATCAATTCCTTCTATAACTTTGTTAAGCTTTACTAATGGCGTGTTTCCAATAGTTCCTAATATATTTTCTGCGTATTTCATTCCCTTTGTCTATTGTTTTTGGAGTCATGCTTTCGCACACTCAAGTCATTTCTTTTAGTTACAAAGATATTGATAAAAAGAAGGTTTGCAAGTTTGGAGAACGTTAATTCGAAACGTTTGCGTGCGTGATGGGAACGGCATCCTTTTGTCCTGGTGTTCAGGGCAAAAGATATAGTGGACAGCGCGTTTTCACGCCCAAGAAAATTATTGAAAAAAATTCCAAACCAAACCAAATCGAATCATGAAATCACGGTATGGATAATTTGGCGCTGTGTAGAAATTATTTCCGGTTATTTTGGAGTTGAAATGTTCTAATTTAAAAAAGATTCTTGTCTGGCGAATCCTAGCGTTGATAAAGAAATCAAGCATTGGAAACTCGCCAACCTTTTTTTGGTTTTGTACAAATGCTTCCGTAGTTACCGGATTGTAATCATTGATATAATATTTTGTGAAATAATTTACTGTAAAACCGGTTTGCAGATACAAGGCTTTTTTGAAGTAATAATTGGTAAAGTAAAGTGAATTTCTCGTCACTATTTGAGGCACATTCAAAACATCATCTTCCTGATCCACCTTTTGATAAAGCACTGTGTTATCTAAGGCCAATTTCCACCATTTGAACTCACGGCTCACTCTGACAGACAAATAATTTATGGTTTTGTCGTATTGTTTTGGAGTGATAATTTGCTGCTGTGGGTCGATGGCATCGTTACTAAAATACAAATGGTCATTGATAGAACTTAACTGCAATGAAGCATCAAGCCATTGTGTTTTAGCCGTTGCTTCGATATTATTTATTTTTTCATTCTTGAAATCGTTGTGCCAATTGTAATCAACGTAACTACTTTGATACAGATTATAAATATGGTCCGGAATTTTATTCACCATTTGGTATTGAAAAACAAACTCATTTTTGTCGTTGAGTTTATAGTTCAGTTTGGCATCAAAATTTGACATTGGCTGCTTTGAAATCGAATTGGAATAAGTGAACGTTCCGTTCCATTTATTTTTCCTGTAATCGTATTGTCCGCCAACAGTATTGATTTCATCACTTAAAGAACTTGGAATTATCCCTGAATCCAGAATCAATATTTTGTTATAGTAATAATTGTATCTGAAATTTTCGGCGAAAAATTGGAATTTTCCGAGTACTAAATTTTCATAAATAGCACCAACTTTATTATATAGTCTGTTATATCGCGTATGGTCGTTAATATTTGATAATACATAAGATTCACCAAAACGTTTTACACTGGTATTACCAACAGTTGATAAGACAGTTTTCTGATTGTATTCAAAAAATTTGTTTTCGTAATTGAACTGGTGTGTCAGATATAAATTGTTGTCGCCTTTTTTCCCATTGATTCTAAAATTATGGTCAAAGAAAATTCTTTTGCCTTTCATAAAAGATTTGGCATCTTTTAAGTACACTTCAAGTCGGGCGCGGTCTGTAAAAGCTCCGTCTTCGCTTTCAAAATCTTCAATGTTTGTAATTCCGCCATTTTCTCCATTCAGGAAATCCTGTCCGGTGAAATGAAAATTCAGATAATATCTTTTATTTAAAGTATTATAGCTTGATGTAAACCTGAAATTGCCGGTACTTGAAAGTTGGTTGATGTATTTTCCCAAAGAGCGCAATCCTTTGAAAGCAACAGACATATTAAATCGTTCTGAAGTATTTACCGTAATAAAAGCATCAATGGATTGACCTTGTTCCATTGTGGTTTTGAAATACAACTCAGTTATCGGAGTTGCTACCGAATAATATTTAATATCATTAACCCCTAAATAATTAAACTGTTTCCCGGAGAAACCAATTTCAGGAAATGAATTGAAATTTTTTAATCCGAAATCGAGAACTGCATAGGTTTGGCCCTCGTTCGCAAAAGGTAAAAGTCCAAAAATGTCTTTGCGCAGGTAGTTGTACTCGTATTCTTTTTTGATGGTTAAAGAAGTATCCACATAAGTAGTGTCTTTTTGCAAAGTGATAATTCTGTATTGATCAAAAGTTGCTTTTGGTTGCTTCTTTGGTGTGCTGTTAGCAGCATCCGTTTGACCATCCTGCGAAAAACCAACTGAAAAAAACAATAGAAAGAGTACGGTTAATAAGTATTTCATCTTAAAATATTTCGTAACAAAAATACATAAAACAATTTGTAATAAAATCATAAAAAAACCACCCCAATAATTGGAATGGTTTTTTATATAATTGAGTGAAAAGTTACTCTTTAATAAATTTCTTAGTAACCGAATTTTTATCAGATTTAAACGTTACAAAATAAACTCCCGAAGAAAGGTTTGAAACGTCTATTGAATTGTTAATTGAATTTGCTGATTTGAATATTTGTTTGCCTGAAATGTCATTAATGGTAATTGCTGTTAAAACTATATCATTGTTAATAGTATAATTCAAAATCCCTTTTGCCGGGTTTGGATATATATTAACATTAGCTGGTGAAAATTCATCTGTACCTAATGTAGTTTCAATTACGAAATTATCTATAAGTACACCGTCATAGTTATCAGTACTATCAGATTCAAAAACAAACCTAAACAACATATTTGATTGTGGTGTTGGCGATGTAGACCCAAATGCAGTTAAGTCATAACTATATAGTCTTTTTGTTCCGTTGGTTGTACCGCTTGTGTTTGTATTACTGGCATCACCTGTCCATTCACCACCAACGCAGAATGTACACCCTGAATCAACAGTATACCAGTCTGAATCTGATGCAGATCCTAATCTGCTCCAAGTTGTTCCTCCATTGGTAGAATACTGCATGTAAAGAATATCTGTTGCGTATTGCAAATCAAAAGCCATGTCGAACTTCAAAATAGGATTTTGCGCCTGAGATAAGTCGTAGCATCTGGAAGTTAGGTATGATTTGGTATCTGGCGTATAAGGATTGGTTAAACCTGTGGCATACGAATTTGAACTATCAGTTAAATTGGTCTTATTTACGATTCCTCTTTGCCATAGTGAATTGTTAGAAACCAGTTCATTATAAGTAATCAAATTATCTGCTGAAGATTCAAAGGTATTTATCTGATTAAGATTTGATTGCTGATTTACAAAAATATAAGTTGATTTTGAATTATTTGAGTTAACAGTATCTCCTGCAATGGTAGTTGTGAAATTTAGAATATGAGTTCCAGGTGACAACGATGCTGTGTTTATCGTTATTAATTGACTACCTGTAGCACATGTAGATAAACTACCATTCCAAACTAAATTAGTATTAGAACCACCGTCTACATTATATGCTATGTTTACTGTTGTTATTGGGTTTGTTCCTAAATTTTTAAAATAAACAGTAGTTGGAACACTTGTAACGCCACAGTTAATAGAATTATTAGAAGGAATATTATCCAGACTTACATCATTTGAAGAACTTACAAAACTACTCCCTATATTTACTGAAAACCACGCATTGGTTACTGCGGCTACTTCAGGGCTCGCACTACAATATAAACTTTTGGCTGCTAGAATTGTAGCTTCTCTGGCATCAAAATAAGTTGAATTAGGCGTTAGATAATCTCTTTCAGCATAATAGGCTATTTGTGATGATTTTATAATTCCTATACCTGTTACACTGTAAGTATCTCTATCAGCAATAGGTGCGTTATTAGTTCCAGAAGCTCCTATTGTCAGAATATAAAACCAACGATTCATCACTCCGCTATTACTGTGTACTCCACAATAATCATTTGTAGTTCCGGAAGGTATACAAGTTCCTTCATCACCTGTTTCTTTCCAATATGTTCCTTGAAATGTATCAGGATCACCACTTGTATTTGGGGTAACCATAGTTCGTAATCCTCCACTTGTAATATCTTCTCCTATTTTCCACACCGCAGCAGTTGGAGTTCCGGTTAGACTGCCTGTTCTTCCAAAATATTCTACACAAGCTCCCCAAATATCTGAATATCCTTCATTCATTGCTCCTGATTGATTTTGATAAGCAAGATTTGCAGTATAAGTACAGACAGCATGACCTATTTCATGTCCACATATATCAATAGAAGTAAAGGGTTTATTCACACCGTCACCGTAACTCATAACGGAACCATTCCAAAAGGCATTGCTTAAAGAGGCTGCAGTTCTTTGAAAGTGAACATAATTTCTAATAAGCGCATTATTATCGTCATATCCATTACGGTTAAATACAGTTTTCCAAAAATCATAAGTCCTTTCAGCACCCCAATGAGCATCTAAAGCTGCATTATCATAAAAAGAATTAGCATGTTCAGCACTTGTCCAGTTATTATCATTGTCGGTGAAGTGTACATTTTGATAGGTATTGACCAGTCTTTCACAATTATAGGTCACAATGCCATTTCCTCTTGTAATATCGGACAAAACATACATGCCTAAACCTGCATTTAAAACAGTTTCAATATTCCTTGAACCACTATATTTAGTAGCAGCTGTTCCTGTTAGGAATGCCTCAAATGATTCTGTATTTTCACTTAATTTTTTTGAATTTAATTCGCTAACATGCTTGATGATTGGATTCTTATATAGTATCTCACCGGAATGTGCATCCACAAAAATTTCTATTCTGGATAGTGGTTCTATAGAGTAAATATCAAACTTATAAGCCAAAGTAACCTCACCTGTTTTAACTATAGGAAAAAACACAAGTTCACCAGTTGGTTTTTCGTAATTCATTATTTTGGCTTGTTGCTCATCTTCCCAAAGGTATTTTTGGGCACCTATATTAATGAGCGCTTTATTGAATGCAATTTGTGCTGTTAATGTTGGTGAACTATTTACAGATTTAGGATTATACAACTCGGAATTTATGGAGATAACATTTCCGTTTAAGGTATGTGTTATTAATGTTCCGAATTCAACTTTTCTTCCTTTGTAAAATTGTTGGTTTCTTTGGTGAACTATGCCACTGGCATCGGTCGTTTCTTTACTTGACACAAAAGAGTTATCTGCGTCAAGACTATTTTTTTTCAAATAAAATGAAATAGCCTGCTGTTTGTTGACATTGCTATCAAATTGATAGTATTTCTGAATACATCCTTTTTCATTGTATTTTGTTTGTGAGTTACAAAAATTAAGAAAAGAAATGCAGGCGATTAAAGCTGAATAATATTTTTTCATAAGACAATTTTTAATGACCGCTAAAGTACAAAAAAAATAAAAGCCGACTTAAAAAGTCGGCTTAAAACTAAAAAACCTCTTTCCGAAGAAAGAGGTTTAATTATTATTTATCCACCCGTACCAGTGTAACAAGGGTTTTGTTGTAGATTTTCATTGATATCTCTTTCATCCTGTGGAATAGGAAACTGCCATCTGCAATCTCCAGCTGGAAGAGTAGTGAACTCAGGAGGTGTTCCAGTTCCGTCAGCGAAATGTCCATCAGTAGCACTTCTTACAACCGGTAAATTTAATCTTTTCAGTGTATAGAATCTATCCATTTCAAAAGCTAACTCTAAACGTCTTTCTAATTGAATAGCATCCCATAGAGCCTGACCAGTTTCTGCTCCTGAAACAAATGAAGAATATCTGTTTGAACGAATTTTATCTAATGAAGCTAAACCACCACCATTTAGGTTATATTCTGCCTCAGCTTTATTCAAATAAACTTCCTCTAATCTTAATACTTTTACATCAACAAGATTTTTTGTTCCTGTACCTCTACCATCATATTTTGAAATGTTATTATAGAGATGTAAGTTAGCACCAGTGCCAAAAGGACCTGTTTTTATGTAAGCAGCTTTTCTAATATCTGTAGCTATGAATTTGTCATAGAATTCCTTTGATACAACATATTCAGATTTAGTCTGAGAACCAGCTGCCTGAGAATAAGCAACACCAGGAGTAATAGCATCAGCCACATCAATTCTTATTTTAAACAATACACCTGCAGCATTTGTGTCTTCCCAAAGACCGTTTGTAGCACTTGTATAGAATTGAGCTCTTGTAGCTACATCTCCAGAATAATTAGCAATAGCCAAGTTTGCATTATCAATACAATTCTGCCATTGTCCTAAGTATAAATAAACTCTAGATAATAAGGCATAAACAGCCGCTTTACCTGGGTGTCCATTAGCGATTACGTTATCAGCTATTTTATCTTTAGCAATTAACAAGTCAGCTAATACTTTATCATAAGATTCCTGTACAGTTAATCTTGATGGTTTTAAAACCGGATCAACAACTTCAAGATAAGATACACCTAAAGATGACATTGCATCTGCAGATTGCGTTGGGATTTTACTGTAATTTCTCAACAACTCCAAATGGTTGATGGCACGTACAAATCTTGCTTCACCTTCGATATTATCTTTGAAAGCACCATCTTGCAACTTAGAAAGTTGAGTTAATGCAAGGTTTGCGAATGTTACCGATCTGTAAGCAGCATTATAAAAATCAAAATGTGAACTTCCAGGAGTAGAAGTAAATCTGTAACCGTCTTTGTTAGACTGTCTTCCCTGAATGTTAATGATAACATTATCGGTAGCTACTTCAGAGTCAATCAGCAATTCCTGACCGAAACCAGTATCGCCACCTCTTTTAAACATGTATACATAGGCACCATTAATAGCGTTTGTGAAATCTGCTGGTTTTTCCAACACTCTAGAATCATCAATCGCATTATATGTACTAAATGATATATTATCGTTATCACACGAAAAAAGTGATAAGGATAGAACTGAAAATAAAAATATCTTTTTCATTCTTTATTTATTAGAAATTAATTGTTAAACCAAATAAAACAGATTTCACCGTAGGATATGAATATCCAGCGTATTGACCAGGAATTGCAGTTCCTGATTCACCATTACCAATACCTACTTCTGGATCTCCATGGAATTTTGTCCAGGTATGTAAATTTTGTAATTGTGCATAAATTCTAACTTTATCCAATGGTAGTGCTTTTAAAATTTTCTTGTCAAAAGTATAACCAAAGTTTAAGTTTCTGAAACGGATATAACTTGCATCTTCCAAGAATCTGGTTGAGTCTTGATTATTATCAACACCTGACAATTGTAATGGTGCTGGCTGAGCAGCATCTGTGTTAGCAGGAGTCCAGTAATCAAGAGCAGCTACCACCTGATTATCTGCAATAGTAACTCCATCCGTTAATAAATCTCTGTATCTTAAGTTGTAAGTATAATTACCTTCTTTGAATACAAAGTCAGTAGATACATCAAATCCTTTAAATTCGAATTCCATACCAAATCCACCTTCGTATTTAGCATATTGTGTTTTATCTTTCAATAGAACTCTGTCATCTGAATTAAAGACATTTGTAACGTTTCCATCAACATCAAGGTATAATGCATCTCCGTTAGTTGGATCAACTCCTGCATAACGAACTAAATAGAATGAATCTGGGCTGTATCCAACTCTATTAATTGTAAATGCACGAATCGCTTCAGTTGTTGGCGCATTAAGCTTGTTGATTGTTCTGTCAAATTGAGCAGCATTAACATAGAAAGATAAATTCATATCTTCTTTTTTGATTGCAAAAGCTTTCAACTCAACCTCAAATCCTTTAGCTTCCCAGTCACCTGCATTTCTTGTGATATTCCACTGAGCTCCTTCAGTACTTACATCGGCAAATAAGAAATTATTTCTTTTATCCTTGAAGTAAGAAGCCGTAAAAGCAACTCTATCCTTAAACATTCTCGCTTCAAGACCAATATCTAATTTTTCAGCTTGTTCAAATGCAATGGAAGTATTACCAATTCTATCTAAGTTATATACTGTACCACTTCCAGAACTAGTATAAGCAGTAGAAACATAAGTAGATAAATTAGCATATCTATCAACTCCTGCAGTTGAGTTTAATTCTCCTAAAGATGCTCTAAGTTTCAAGAAATTAATTGGTTTAAATTTAAAGAAACTTTCTTTAGATAAAACCCAACCAATAGATCCACCTTTTGCAACAGCAGAATTTGTATTTTGACCTAATAATGATGCCCAGTCTTTTCTTATATTGAAAGACAATAGGTATTTACCTGCGTAGTCATAATCAATAGCTCCTAATATACCATAAGCTGCTTCTTCTGTTCTAGTGGTAAATGGAACTGTAGTACTAACAGTACCAGATGTTGGAAGGTCTGCTATAAAACCTTTTCTTGAAAGTGAATAAGATCTAAAGTTAGTATATGTCCAGTCATATAATGCTGTAGCACTAAAATTATGATTTTCTCCTAATTTGAATTTATAGTTAAGACTATTTGTCCATTGATTGTCAATATTATCCCATCCACTATCAGTTTTAGATCCTGGAGCTGTTGGGTCTCCAACAAACTGGTCAAGAACAGAACCTGGCTTAGTAAACGCTTCTCTCTGTCTTCTTTCGTAATTGATACTGTATTGACTTCTAAATTCTAACCCTTTAGTTAGTTTAATTTCAATGTTAGGTCTCGCATATATTCTGAAGAATCTTACTTCTTCAGGATTGTTTCTTAAAGCTTCTCCAATAGGGAAACCTGCGTGAGTTAAGTTATAAGTAGGATTACCATCCGCATCAAGAATTAATTCACCTGTAGCTAAGTCAGTATCAAATTCTGGCTCATAAGGATTATACCATACCATAGCCGCAAATGGGTTTTGAGCATTGTATCTGTCTCTAGGCAAGGTATTCACCTCATAAGAACCTCTTACATCCATACCAATTTTAAACCAGTCCGTAGCTTGATAGTCATTACTAAAAGCTCCAGTTATCCTGTGATATCCATCTATACCTTTAATAATACCTTCATTCTTATTGTATCCTAAAGAGAAATAACTAGTGCTTTTTTCGGTACCACCTGATACAGAAAAATTGAAGTTATGTAAAGCTCCTTGTCTTAGCAATGTATCTTCCCAATTATGTTCAAATGATTGAAGCATCAATAACTCTTCCGGAGTAGATGTTGCACCAGGACCTTCTCCTAATTCAAACTCATATTGTAATTTTTGAGCTCCATTCATTAACTTCATGTTTTGATCAGGAGCTCTTTCAGTAAATCCGATTGAATTATTGATTTCAAATTTAGCTTTACCTGCTTTACCTCTTTTTGTTGTAATAACAACAACACCATTACCACCTTTCGAACCGTACATTGCTGCAGCAGCTGCATCTTTCAATACAGACAGCGTTTCAATGTCCCCTGGAGCAATAGCAGAAGCTTCTGTCTCACTAACAAAAGCACCGTCAACAACATAAGCCGCTCCAGCATAACCACCAGTAATACTCACGTTACCTCTAACAGTAACATAAGCTCCCTGACCTGGCATACCATTACGTGCTGTTACTTGAACACCCGCAGCTTTTCCTTGAAGTGCATTGGTAAAAGCTAACGAAGGGGCCTGTTTAACAAACTCTTCACCTGAAACAGTAGAAACTGCCGAAGTAATCTTGTTGGCATCCTTCTTGAAATAACCTAAATTGGTTTGAATCACGACTTCTTCAAGTCCAATTCCCGCTTCTAATTTTGCATTAACGACATTAGATGCTCCAACAGGAATGCTGGCATCTGTCATTCCAACAAAAGATATAACAAGAACATCTCCTTGTTTAGCTTTGATAGAATATTTACCGTCAAAATCAGTTTGTGCGCTATTTGTTGTTCCTTTAACAACAACATTCGCCCCTGGTAATGGTCCAGTTTTATCTGAAACAACACCCGTTACAGTTTTCTCTTGTGCAAACGAAAACTGCATTGATAACGCTAATAATAGCGTAAAAATCCATTTGAACTTCGATCTCATATTAATTTTTATTTGAGTTAGTTATTCTGCAAACTTCTTAATTATTTCTTAATTAACCAAATATTAACTGTAAATATTATTTTTTGCTATGTTAAAGTTTAGATAACAATTTTAACTCCATTCGTTATGATACAATAATGATATTAAAGTTGCGTCATAATTTATATTTTTACAAAAAAAAGTTTTAATGTTACAATTCAAATTTTCTGATCACAATATAGAATGCGGCACAGATGAGGCCGGACGTGGTTGTTTGGCCGGACCGGTTACCGCAGCAGCAATTATTTTGCCCGAAGGTTTTGAATTGGAACTATTAAATGACTCTAAACAACTTTCTGAAAAGATTCGGGAAAAATTAAAACCTTTAATTGAATCAAAGGCCGTTTGCTTTTCTGTAACGCATCTCGAACCTAAAATTATTGATCAGATAAATATTCTGAATGCTTCAATAAATGCAATGCAGCAATGTATTACCAAATTGTTACCAATACCTCATTATATTATAGTAGATGGAAATCGTTTTAAACCTATTAATGACATTCCCTATTCCACAATAATAAAAGGAGATTCAAAATATATGAGCATTGCCGCGGCTTCTGTTTTGGCAAAAACACATAGAGATGAGTATATGAATAGAATTCATGAAGAATTTCCAATGTACAACTGGAAACAAAATAAAGGATATCCAACTATCGAACACAGGGAAGCCATCAGAAAATATGGCACAACCAAATACCACCGAATGAGTTTTCGGTTATTGCCAGAACAATTGAAATTAGATTTTTAGACTGCTTAGATTTTTAGATAAAAGTTGAATCAAAAAGTTTAGAAAAATGTTTCTCAATTTTTTCTTTTACTTCAGCTTCATCAACTTCATGTCCAAGTTCTACATGAAGCGATGTGACTGCCTTCCCTTTGATACCACAAGGAATGATATTATCAAAATAACCCAGGTTAGCATTTACATTCAAAGCAAAGCCGTGCATTGTTACCCAACGACTCGCACGGACACCCATCGCACAAATTTTTCGGGCAAATGGAGTTCCAACATCTAGCCAAACTCCGGTTTCACCTTCGCTTCTTGTACCTATTATATTATACTCTGCCAAAGTCATTATGATAACTTCTTCCAGAAAGCGTAAATATTTATGGATATCTGTAAAAAAGTTTTCCAAATCTAATATAGGATAGCCTACAATTTGCCCCGGACCATGATAAGTAATATCTCCACCTCTATTGATTTTGTAAAAAGTAGCGCCTTTTGCTTCCAGTTGTTTTTCAGATAATAGCAAATTACTCATATCACCGCTTTTTCCTAAAGTATAAACATGTGGGTGTTCTACAAAAAGAAAATAGTTAGGAGTTTCAAATTGAGTTTCATCTCTCCTGTTTTGGATTTTTATGTCTACGATTTGTTTGAACAATTCCTCCTGATAATTCCAAGTGTCCTTATAATCTCTATTACCTAAATCGTGAAGTTGAATTTCTTTATTCATTTTAATTGGAGTTGCAAAGTGGCAAAGTTACAAAGTTTCAAAGTTAACTCGACGTTAATCTTTAGCCCCGATTGTAGCGGCACCATGTAGAGCGGAAAGCGGGAATTTGGACTGCTGACAAAGCCCAAACCTTTCGCTCCAAAACTCAAAACAACTTTGAAACTTTGCCACTTTGAAACTTTGTCACTTATCCCTATCTTTGCACGCTTAAATACAATACTATGCAACTTTCGGAACAAGAAATCATTAGAAGAGAAAAACTAACTGCTTTACGTGGATTGGGAATTAATCCTTATCCTGCAGACTTATTCCCTGTTAATCATACTTCGAAACAGGTGAAAGAAAATTTTGCAGAAGGTAAGAAGGTTATTGTTGCCGGTCGTTTAATGAGTGTTCGCGATCAGGGAAAAGCATGCTTTGCCGAATTGCAGGATAGCGAAGGCAGAATTCAACTGTATTTAAACCGCGATGTGATTTGCCCGGAAGAAGATAAAACTTTATATAATCAGGTTTTTAAGAAACTAACTGATTTAGGTGATTTCATTGGAATTGAAGGCGAATTATTCACTACGCAGGTTGGTGCCAAATGTATTCGTGTAGAGAAGTTTACTTTTTTAAGTAAAACACTTCGCCCGTTGCCTTTGCCAAAAACTGATGAAGATGGAAATGTACACGATGCTTTTAATGATGCCGAATTGCGTTACCGTATGCGTTATGTTGACTTAGTTGTGAATCCGCAAGTGAAGGAAGTTTTCATGAAAAGAACCAAACTTTTCACGGCAATGAGAAACTTCTTTAACAATGCTGGTTATATGGAAGTGGAAACTCCGGTGTTACAATCTATTCCCGGTGGTGCTGCGGCGCGTCCGTTTATTACGCATCACAATAGTTTGGATATGCCTTTATATATGAGAATCGCAAACGAATTATATCTGAAAAGATTAATCGTTGGTGGGTTTGATGGCGTGTATGAGTTTTCAAAAAATTTCAGAAACGAAGGAATGGACAGAACGCATAATCCGGAATTTACCGCTATGGAAATTTATGTAGCTTATAAAGACTACAACTGGATGATGGAAATGACCGAAAATCTTTTGGAATATTGTGCCAATGAAGTAAACGGAACTACCGAAGCTATTTTTGGCGAACATAAAGTAAATTTCAAAGCGCCATATGCAAGAGTAACGATGACTGATGCAATCAAACAATTTACAGGTTTTGATATTTCGGGTAAAACGGAAGCTGAACTTTTTGACGCTGCCAAATCAATGCATATTGAAGTGGATGAGACTATGGGTAAAGGAAAATTGATTGATGAGATTTTCGGAGCAAAATGCGAAGGGAACTTTATTCAGCCAACATTCATTACAGATTATCCAAAAGAAATGTCACCACTCTGTAAAGAACATAGAGATAATCCAGAATTGACAGAACGTTTTGAATTAATGGTTTGCGGAAAAGAAATTGCGAATGCTTATTCAGAATTAAATGATCCAATTGATCAACGTGGTCGTTTTGAAGCACAAATGGCTTTAGCAGAAAAAGGCGATGATGAAGCAAACGGAATTATAGATGAAGATTTTTTACGTGCATTAGAATATGGAATGCCACCAACTTCTGGTTTAGGAATTGGAATGGATAGATTAATCATGTTTTTGACAAATAATCCTTCTATTCAGGAAGTACTGTTCTTCCCGCAAATGCGTCCGGAGAAAAAGCAGGTAGAATTGACTGAAGATGAAAAGCTAATTATTGGCCTATTAAAAACAGAAAACAATCAACCGATAGCGCAACTCAAAGACAAATCAGCTTTAAGCGGAAAAAAATGGGATGCCGCCATGAAAGGTTTGGCAAAACATGGTTTAACCAAAGTCGCTGTCGACGGCGAAAACAAAACGGTTGTTCTGAATTAAATCTAATTTTTTGATTATCTTCGAATTAACATAAAAATCTGTCAGTAACTGGCAGATTTTTCTATTTTTGCCAACAAATAAAACAATACTAAAATATTATGAAGAAATTGAGCTATTTAGCTATGCTATTGATTGGATTATATTCAGATGGAATCCAAAGTCAGACTTTTACATGGGGAAATCCATTTTCATCGGCTAACGAAACCGGAAGTACTTTACAACATTATGTTTCAAATGGTGTTTTTCAGATAAACATTCGTTACAACGATAAAATTTTCAATAAGGAAGTCGCTGTAAATAATCTTGACATCGCTAAATTGGATAAAATCAAAACTATAGATTTATCATTAAAGCAACCTGTAATGGGATTAAACACAGCTTCAATCCTCGAAGTGTTTCAGGAAAACGGCGTGAACTTCATTATGTTTACTGATGATTTCAATACCAAAACAAAAGAAAGAGAATTGTATTATCAAAAGGTAAATATTGAAACTGGCGTAAAAACTGAACCAGTCCTGATTACAAAAATGCCAACACGAAATTCAAATTATTACATAGCGCGGTCTGATAACAAACAATTTTACGGTGTAATCAAATCGTATTCTCTTGACAAAAAAGCAAATGAAAAAATGAATGTGGCTGTTTTTGACAAAGACTTTAAAGCAGCTGGGGAAATTAGCTATGATACTCCTTACATAAACAAAAAACCAAATGAGCAGAACTTTTACGTAAGCAATCAGGGTAATATTTTTATTGTCAAAGAAATTGATTTGGCTAAAGAAAAACCGTTTAAAACGATTTACTTTTGGGACAAAAGCCAACAAACTATGACTGAAACCTCATTGAAATTTGACAATGATTATCAACTATCAACATATAAAGGGCAATTTTTAAATGATGATTTTTACTTACAAGGCTTATATACCCGAATTGGTTCAAAAGGAATACAACTTTATCGTGGAGGATTGCCGCCAACTAATGGGATTTATGCCGCAAAATTTAATCAAAAAGGCGAAAAAGTATACATTGAAAAAAATGAAACTGGAGAAATTATCAGTTTAAACATCAAGGATTTTGTTTTTGACGGAATGAAAACCTGGTTTTTTGGTGACTTGACATACATCGAAAGAAAAAACAAACCAGTAGTTCCTGGTCAGACTTTTAATTTTGAATATGATTACACTTACTCCAATGAGGGTATTGTTTTTGGAAAATTAGACAACGAAACTGGTAAGTTGGAATGGTTTAAAAATGTTCCGTTCAGTGAAGAAAAAACTGTGAATGATAATGGTCGTTTTCTTTCATACTTATACTTTGTAAGAAACAATCAATTGACTATTTTATATAACGATACTCAAAAAACAATGTTGGGTAAAAGAACCTATAACGACCGTTTTATAACAATTGAAGTTTATGACGACAGAGGAAATCCGGTTTCAAAAAGCCTTATTCCCGATAATGGTTTGGAGTTAACCTACATTCCACAATATGATACTGTAAGTGAAAATTTTGATTTAGACACTTCCGTGAATGTATATGTTCAGGACGGAAAATATATCCTAAGAGCCAAATCGCCTTCTAATGAAAAATATGGTTATCTAAAATTCTAATAAAAACAAAAAGAAATCGAAGATTCACGAATACAAAAAAAGCAATTTTAAAATCATGAGTAAAAAAATTATCACATTACTAGCCATTTTTATTGGAGTTTCAACAACAAATGGGCAATCGATTGAAAGCGTTCGTATGGCTTTTACACAGACACTTTTTCCAAAAAAGGTATTGCCTGACAATGTAAAAACATATAGTTGTACGATTACGACACCTTACCTAAAAGACGATAGCACTTTTAGGCAAATTGCCGAAGATAAATACCAGGCAGAACTGAAAAATTATCCAAATAAAGTAAAGGATGCTCAAAAAGAATATGATGAAGTTACGCTAAAAGAATACGATAAAAGTGTAGCTGGAGCCAAGGAAAAATACAAATTGGAAAGTGATGAGTTCAACAAAATGTCAAAGCTTGAAAAATTAGCTTTAATTGATAAAAGACCAACATTGAACATTCCGCCTAAACCTGTTTTTGTAAATCCACCATTGCCTTATGTGCAGTCGATAAACACTGGTGACGTCATCATTATGGATCCGGAAGTTTTAACCAAAAACTATATAAAAATAAGTGGTTTTGCTCCAGCCAATGACGGATTGAAAATCAAAATAGATTTCAAGCCTTTTGAATGGGTTGAGCCAGTGGCAGCTATTGTAGATGTTGAGAATTACAATCCACAAACCAGAGAAAAATTCATTACCAAACAAACTCAGTTTGTAACAAAGTACAGACAACCTGCAACGCTTGAAATTAAACTCAACAATGAAGTTTTAAAGACAGGCGTTTATGCTGAAACCGGTACTTATCAGATTTTGACAACAGGTTCAAAACCTAACAGGCTCAGTATTGAGCGACCATTGGCGGAGAATACTTTGACCAATATGAACAATTATCTGAATGAAACCTACGGTTATCCAAAAATCACCAGAAATGTGGTTTTGTTTTATGTAAAAAATAAAAAAGGAGAATATGATGATGTAGAAAAAGCTAAAGATTTTGCCGTTTCCGGATATAAAAATTATGCTGCAAATACCGAAGCTGCAGTTGAAGACATTGACAATGCAATAAGTATTTGGGAAAAAGTAATTTCTGAAGTGAATTATGATGATAGCAAAGCACGTATTGATGAAAAAGTAGGAACGGCTATTTTGAAAAACTTAATCTTTGCTACGATAGTAACCAATGAATTTGAAAAAGCCGATAAATATATGGGCGATTTCAGAAAACTGCGATTGAATTATGATGACAAGCAATTTTTAACAACACATGAAAGCATGTACAACGATTTGAAAGCGCGATTTTCGGGGAAATAATAATTCATCTTTTATAATTTTTTGTTAATTATTAAACCTTTTAGAAACATCGTCGTCCTACTGACACAAATTTAAAAACATATAAAATGAAAAAATTAATTGTAGCTGCATTATTAGTTGTTGGAGTAACAGCGTTTGCACAAGAAAAAGAAGGAAGAAGAGCTGGAAGAGAAAATTTAACTTCGGAACAAAAAGTTGATTTTCAGGTAAAAAAAATGACTAAAGACCTGAATTTAAACGACAAACAAGCTCAGGAAGTTAAAGCCTTAGTAAGCAAAGAAGTAGAAAAAAGAGAAGCCAAAAGAGCGGAAATGAAAGAAGTTCAGACTAAAAAAAGAGAAGAAATGAAAGCAAAAAGAGACGCTGAACAAGCTGCTTTAAGCGCAGACATGAAAAAAATCTTAACAGCTGAGCAGTTTCAAAAATGGGAGAAAAACCGTGAAGAGAAAAAAGAGCACATGAAAGAAAAGATGACTGAAAGAAGAGAAAAAACAAAATCACACGATCTTCCTGAAAGTAAATAAAAATAAATTTTGAGTTTTCGTCAAAATAAATTAGTTTTGGTGTTATTAATTCAACTAAAATTTACACAATGAAAAAATTAATTGCTGCTTTAACATTAATGTTAGCATTTTCAAT
>NZ_JBDSMB010000124.1:0-17308 GCF_039916025.1 Flavobacterium sp. | reverse complement strand
CATATTCTGTTTTTATTTATAAAAGATAAAAGGATTAAAAGATAGTATAATTTATTCCTAAGCTTAGGCTTCCTATTTTATCTTTCCCGTTTTTAGAGAAACCATATTGGCAAAGTTCAAAATAAAGTCCCAAACCATCTTCTGTTTCAATGCCTAAACTAAGTTTTTCAAATTCACCTGATAAATCGCCTCTTCCTAAAGCAAATGCTTTTCCATAACCTGGCTCAATAAATATTCTGGTTTCTTCTCCAACTTTTGGGCTAATTTTTATTGTCCCAAAGACAGGAACAACTACAAGGCTTTCATTGGCTTTCCAATCCATTCCGATATTAATTCCTAAAGCAAGCCATTTGTGCAAATGAGTTCCATAACCAACTCTGCCACTAAGTCCATCGAACAAAAAAAACGGTTCTTTTTCTCCTGTGTATTGATCAACTTCGCCATAATGCTGGTTTACTCTTAATGGTATAGAAAAATCAAATTTTGTATACGTGTATGATGATTCATCGTCTTTTGATTTATCAGAGCTTTCAGTTGATTGCGAAAAACCAATTTGGCAAACGAATAAAATGAGTAGTAAAAACTTAGCTTTCATTTTTCTCAAAATCTTCCGGAGAAATGCCGTTTTCAACAGAGTAATCTCCAATTTTTGTTCTGCGTAAAACAGATAAATATGCGCCCGAATGTAGTGCTTTTCCAAAGTCGTAAGCCAGTGAACGAATGTAAGTTCCTTTGCTGCAAACCACTCTGAAGTCAATTTCGGGCAAGGCAATTCTGGTTATTTCAAATTCGTGTATGGTAGTTTTTCTAAAAGCAATTTCGACTTCTTCTCCGGCACGTGCATGCTCGTACAAACGTTTTCCATCTTTTTTTATAGCTGAAAAAACAGGTGGTTTTTGGTCGATTTCACCTAAAAATTGTTTTACAGTTTCCTGAATTAATTCGGCTGTAATATGTTGCGTTGGAAAAGTTGCATCGACTTCGGTTTCTAAATCGTACGATGGTGTTGTGGCGCCAACGGTAAAAGTTCCGGTATATTCTTTAGCTTGACCCTGAATTTCGGTAATTCGCTTGGTAAATTTTCCTGTGCAGACTATCAGCAAACCTGTCGCCAAAGGATCTAAAGTGCCGGCATGACCGATTTTGAATTTCTTTGGAAGATCATATTTGCGTTTTAAAATGTACTTCAATTTATTCACCGCCTGAAACGAAGACCAAGTCAAAGGTTTGTCAATCAAAAGGATTTGACCTTCTAAAAAATCTTCGGCAGTCATTAGATTGTCGTTAATTTTAAGATGCAGAAATGGATAATCAGAATAGCTAAACCTGCTATAATTCGGTAATAACCAAACATTTTAAAACCGTGTTTTGATAAGTATCCGATGAAAGATTTGATAGCCAACATCGCCACGATAAAAGCAAGAACATTACCAATAATCAGCAAATTAATCTGCTCTTGATTCAATAGAAAACCATCTTCGTAATAATCGTAACATTTCTTAACTGTCGCACCAAGCATCGTTGGAACTGCTAAGAAAAACGAGAATTCTGCAGCTGTTGTTCTTGACAATTTTTGTGACATTCCACCAATGATACTTGCGCCACTTCGAGAAACTCCGGGAATCATTGCTAAACATTGAAACAAACCAATTTTTAAAGCTGTTGGATAAGTTATGTTTTCCGTTTCCTGAGTTTCTTCCTTATTGGTAAACCAATCATCAACTTTTAATAAAATGATTCCGCCAAGGACTAATGAAATCGCAACCGTAATCGGATTTTCCAGCAAAGCATCAATTTTTTTGCTAAAAAGCAATCCAAAAACTACTGCTGGAATAAAAGCCACAAGTAATTTGAAATAAAAATCAAGCGTTTGAAAAAAGCGTTTGAAGTATAAAACGACAACTGATAATATTGCTCCAAGTTGAATAACAACGGTAAATAATTTGGTAAAATCGTCATGAGCAATCCCAAAAAATGAGGAAGCAATAATCATGTGACCTGTTGAAGAAATGGGAAGAAATTCTGTTATTCCTTCAATGATGGCTAGTACGATAGCTTGAATGTAATCCATGTTTTTAAGTGAATAGTGATTAGTAATTAGTGAATAGTAGTTTGTCTAGTAATCGAGTTTTTTTGCTAATCACCAATTACTAGTTACTAATCACTTTTTCTTAAAAATGGAATAAATCGTAATTCCGAAACCAATCAAAACTACGGTTGGCGCCAAACGAATTCTTTGGAAATCGAAAATAATCTCATCATTTGAAATTTTTGGATTATCACTTCCGCCGCCACTCATCAGAATAAATCCTAAAGCTATAACAGCAATGCCAATTAATAGGATTTTATAGTTTGCTTTTTCAAAAAGAAAGTCAGGTTTCTGCTCGTTATTTTTCATTTAAGTTGAATTTAGTTCAGCATCTCTGCTGAATATTATTTTTAATATAAATCGTCTGTTCTTAAATTCAAAAAGCGTTGTGTAGCAAAGAAAGTACTTATCCAGGTAATCACAACTCCTAAAACCAAAACTCCTAGAAGCACTACGCCAATAGCTAATTTATCTTCCATAATTCCAAGATTTGGAAATGTTGTCTGGATATAAAGCAATACGCCAATTAAAGCAAATATTGCCAATGCCGAGCCAATCAATCCAAGGAAAACGCTGCGTTGAATAAATGGTTTTCTGATAAATGACTTGGTTGCACCA
Organism: Flavobacterium sp.; assembly: GCF_039916025.1. GTDB lineage: Bacteria > Bacteroidota > Bacteroidia > Flavobacteriales > Flavobacteriaceae > Flavobacterium. The sequence continues at coordinate 14,601 of NZ_JBDSMB010000124.1, read as the reverse complement.
ACCATTTGCATCGTTTTAATAATAAACCGGTTGGCAAAAATGGATAAACGCAATGAACTATTAATCAGCAATACCGAAACCAGTGCAAAAACACAGCTGATAATCAAAATCCACATACTGATATTCTTGATGTTATCATTGACCAAAGTCACAAGTTGCTTATCATAAACAATGTCGGCAATCATTTCGTTTTTACGCAAACGGTTTTCAATTTGGGCAATGCCGGCATTCGTAACATAATCGGCTTTCAGGTGAATGTCGAAAGAATTTTGCAGCGGATTCACACCCAAAAACTGCATAAAATCTTCACCAATTACTTTCATATGTTTCTTAGCAGCTTCTTCTTTCGAAACATATTCAAAAGATTTGGCGAATTTTGCCGTTTTCAATTCTTCGGTAAAAGCGGTTATCGTCGAATCAGATGCTTCAGTTTTAAAGAAAACAGTCATTGCAATTTCCTCTTTGAAATTATCTGATAATCGTTTGGAATTGATGACAAAAAGTCCCAAAATCCCCAATAAAAACAACACTAAAAAGATACTCAACACGACCGAAAAATAGGAAGTAATAACTCTGCGTTTCTGAAACTTTTCAAATGACGATAACATAAATTGTATTTTGATGTGGTAAAAATAATAAAGAAAATTGTTTTTCTTCTTTATAACGTACAAAGTTTTAACTTTATTATAATAAACGTAAATTTGTCGCTTAAATTTTTAAAAGAGACAACCCTTCCAGGGTTCAAAACCCTGGAAGGGTTAATTAAATAAGATGAAATATTTCCACGAAAAAATAGAAGAAAAATGGCAAAAATATTGGGCTGAAAACCAAACTTTTGCGGCTACAAATAATTCCGATAAACCAAAGTATTATGTGCTCGACATGTTTCCGTATCCATCTGGCGCTGGTTTGCACGTTGGTCATCCGTTAGGTTATATTGCTTCTGATATTGTGGCGCGTTTCAAACGTCACAAAGGTTTTAACGTTTTGCATCCGCAGGGCTATGATTCATTCGGACTTCCGGCGGAACAATATGCGATTCAGACTGGACAACATCCCGAAAAAACAACTCGTGAAAATATTGCGAGATATAGAGAGCAGTTAGATAAAATTGGTTTTTCATTCGATTGGAGTCGAGAAGTGCGTACTTCAAATGCTGATTATTACAAACATACGCAGTGGATTTTTATTCAATTATTCAATTCGTGGTACAATAAAGATACAGATCAGGCAGAAGATATTTCGACTTTGATTTCCATTTTTGAAAAAGCAGGAAATGCTACCGTTCATGCAGTTTGCGATGATAATATTGAAATCTTTTTTCCTTCGGATTGGAGTTTCTTTTCAGAGGAAGAAAAACAACGAATATTATTGCAATACAGATTAACCTATTTGGCGGAGACCGAAGTAAACTGGTGTCCGGCGTTAGGAACTGTTTTGGCAAATGACGAAATCGTAAACGGCGTTTCCGAACGTGGCGGACATCCTGTTATCCGCAAAAAAATGACACAATGGTCGATGCGGATTTCTGCTTATGCCGAAAGATTATTGCAGGGATTGGAAACTATCGATTGGAGCGAAAGCATCAAAGAATCACAAAGAAACTGGATTGGAAAATCGGTTGGAGCAAGTATAAAGTTTTCGGTTCCCGGTTCTCAGTTCTCAGCTGATAATCAGACAACAGACAACAGACAACAGAGAACGATTGAAGTTTTCACTACTCGTCCTGATACAATCTTCGGAGTGACATTTATGACATTGGCACCGGAACACGAATTGGTTTCTCAAATCACAACTCCGGAACAAAAAGCGGCGGTTGAAAGTTATGTTGAAGCAACAGCCAAGCGTTCGGAACGTGAAAGAATGGCAGATGTAAAAACCATTTCGGGAGTTTTCACTGGCGCTTATGCTGAACATCCATTTACCAAAGAAGCAATTCCGGTTTGGATTGGCGATTATGTTTTGGCGGGTTACGGAACAGGAGCTGTTATGGCAGTTCCATGTGGTGATGAAAGAGATTATGCGTTTGCGAATCATTTCAAAGGAACCAACGGAATGCCGGAAATCAAGAACATTTTCAATCAGGATATTTCTATGGAAGCGTTTGCCGGAAAAGACGGATTTGAATTGGTAAATTCTGATTTCTTAAACGGTTTGGGTTACAAAGCCGGAACCAAAAAAATCATTGAAGAATTAGAAGCAATCCACCAAGGAAAAGGGAAAACCAATTACCGTTTGCGTGATGCTGTTTTCTCGCGTCAAAGATATTGGGGCGAACCCTTTCCGGTTTATTATGTGAATGGAATGCCGCAAATGATTGACTCTAAATATCTTCCAATTGTTTTGCCTGAAGTTGAAAAATATTTACCAACAGAAGACGGACAACCGCCTTTAGGGAATGCGACCGATTGGGCTTGGGACAGCGCAAATAATTTAATTGTCAGCAATGAGTTTATTGATAATAAAAAAGTATTTGCATTAGAATTAAATACGATGCCAGGCTGGGCGGGAAGTTCATGGTATTGGATGCGTTACATGCAAGATCCAAAAGACAATAACAATCCAGAATTTGCCAGCAAAGAAGCGTTGAAATATTGGGAAAGAGTTGACTTATACATTGGCGGAAGCGAGCACGCCACCGGGCATTTATTATACTCGCGTTTCTGGAACAAATTCCTAAAAGACAGAGGCTACGCACCAACCGAAGAGCCTTTCAAAAAACTGATTAATCAGGGAATGATTTTGGGAACAGGAGCATACTATCCTTTTTTCTTTTATAATCTGAGAATAAATCTTGATACTAAAGGGACTATTTATTCAGAAACCAAATGGAAAGACTGGAATACATCAGCACTAATTTTTACGGATATAAAAGAAAGAGATAACAATAAAATACTAGACGACTTTTTTCCTTTAGATCCTAAGGTTAATGATGAAGATGTAAAAAGACAGATGATTTCTTTGTTTAAAAAACATGTTAAAGAGAAATATTTTGATGATGAAATAAGTAAAGTACCAGATAATCATTTTTCAATAGAGATAGTAGATAAGAATTTTGACTTAAATAAAAAGAGAATTCCATATAGGAGTATTGACCCTTCAACTTTAGAGATTAATGTTGAAAAAATGAGAGAAGACGCAATGTTTGCTTTTGCAATCAAAATAGGAAACGAAAAAATTTATGCAACGACCGAAATTGGAAAAATGTCAAAAAGTTGGTTGAATGTTGTTAGTCCTGATGAAATATGTGAAGATTATGGTGCCGATACTTTAAGATTGTATGAAATGTTCCTTGGTCCGTTGGAGCAGGCAAAACCATGGAATACTGCCGGAATTACAGGAGTTTCTGGCTTCCTGAAAAAACTATGGCGTTTGTATTTTGATGACAATACTGGTTTGAATATTACTGATGAAGATCCAACAGCAGACATGTACAAATCGCTGCACAAAACCATCAAAAAAGTTACTGAAGACATCGAGAATTTCTCGTTCAATACTTCAGTTTCGCAGTTTATGATTTGCGTGAATGAATTGGCGGCACTAAAATGCCATCACAGAAAAATATTAGAACCATTGGCAATTACAATTTCGCCTTATGCTCCACATATTGCAGAGGAACTTTGGAGTCAATTGGGTCATGAAGGTTCAATATCTACGGTTGCTTTTCCAATTTGCGATGAGAAATATCTAGTAGAATCTGAAAAAGAATATCCGGTTTCCTTTAACGGAAAAATGCGTTTTACGATAAAGCTGCCTTTGGATTTAACTCCAAAACAAATTGAAGAAATTGTTATGGCAGATGAACGTACGCTAAAACAATTAGATGGGAAAGTTCCAAATAAAGTGATTATTGTTCCGGGGAAAGTGATTAATCTGGTTGGATAATAACATTCTGAAGAAAATATGAAATCCCAAACATCAAAAGTGTTTGGGATTTTTTTGTGTAACATTTTCAAAAAATCCCGTATAAGAAGAAAAAACACAACCATGAAAAAATTCGAAGTCCATACTATTGTTGAGAAAGCAGGTTTTAGTAGTATGAAAGAAAAACTAAATGAAAAAGTAGAACATTTTCTAAACGAAAAAGCCAATGCAGGTTATGAAATCGTAACGGTTTCGTTTACGTATTATGAAGGCGCAGAATTAATCGCCTTTATTACGATTTGCAGATAAATGTCAAGTTGTCATTCATTTAGGATTGGCGTGCAATTTGATGGATTTGTAAAACACTTAAAAACAAACAATGTTAGGATATTATATATTAATCGGTCTTATTGCTTTAGTAAGCTTTGCTGTTAGTTCAAAATTGAAGAGCAAATTTGAACAATACTCACATGTTCATTTACGCAACGGACTTTCGGGTGCCGAAATTGCAACACAAATGCTGCACGATCACGGGATTTATGACGTTAAAGTCATTTCCACACCGGGACAATTAACAGACCATTACAATCCTGCCGATAAAACGGTCAACCTTAGCGAAGGAGTTTACAACCAGCGTAATGCTTCGGCCGCTGCAGTAGCCGCTCACGAATGCGGTCACGCTGTTCAACATGCCAAGGCATACAGTATGCTGCAACTTCGTTCGCAGTTGGTTCCTGTCGTAAACGTGTCATCCACACTTTCTCAATGGCTGATTTTCGGAGGATTAATTCTCGGAGCCGGAGCGCATTTAGGATTCGGATTTTATGTTGCGGTTATCGGATTGGTCTTGATGGCAGTTGCCACAGCGTTCGCCTTTATAACTTTACCTGTTGAATATGATGCAAGTAACAGAGCTTTGGCTTGGCTGAAAAATAAAAATATGTTGAGTCAGCAAGAATACGCAGGAGCAGAGGATGCCTTAAAATGGGCAGCTCGAACTTACGTCGTTGCAGCAATCGGTGCATTAGCTTCACTTTTATATTGGGCGTTGCAGGTTTTTGGCAACAGAAGATAAAACAGAATCCGTTACGAAAGTGGTGGATTTTTTTTGTTTAGGAGCGAGTGGTTTGGGTAGTTTCAGCAATCCATGTTCCCGCCATCCGTTCTACTACGTGCCACTACTGTCGGGGCTAGAGAGTTAGCTATTTTAAAACTAATCATTAATTACTAGTCACTAATTACTATAATTGTATTTGTCTTTCAATCTGCTGTTCCAAAGATATAAAAGTCTCTGTTCTTGAAACACCATTAATCGGTTGGATTTTTTTGTTAAGCAGCTGCATCAGATGTTCGTTGTCGCGGCAAATCATTTTGATTAAGATGCTCCAGTTTCCAGTCGTATAGTGACATTCCAAAACTTCAGGAATTTTTTTAAGTTCTTTCACCGCTTCCGAATTACTCGAAGCTTTGTCGAGATAAATTCCAATAAATGCCATGGTTTTATAACCCAAAACTTTATTATCTACAATTAGTTTTGAGCTTGCAATTACGCCGGCATCTTCCAGTTTTCGCAATCGTTGGTGAATCGCAGCGCCGGAAATTCCAATTTTATTCGCAATCTGTAATATTGGTTTTCGGGCATCTTCCATTAAATCACGAAGGATTTCTTTATCGATGCCGTCAATTTCTATTTGTAGTTGATTTATCTTCATTACCTAAAATTTGTAAATCAAAAGTATAGAAATAGTTTCAATTGTAAATAAAAAAATCGAAATCGATTAGAATTTCGGTTTTTAATATATTTTAATTCCCCAACAACTTATCAGGATTATAACCTACATAAGGCATTTCGGTTTCGTTGAAAACTATACCGTGTGTTGCCAGTTCTTTCAAAATAGGCTCGTATACTTCTTTTGTAACTGGCAATTGTACACCAGGCGTTTTGATGTTGCCGTTCAGGATTTGTAAAGTCGCCATTGCTACAGGTAAACCAACAGTTTTTGCCATAGCAGTGTAGATTTGATCATCACCAATGCACACCATTTTAGAATCTATTTGTTTGCGTTCACCATTGATTTCGTAACCAAATTTGTGGTACATCACAATCATGTCTTTGTCTTCGGGTTGTAAAGTCCAGCTGTCGTTTAAGATGCGTTCTAAAATTTGAGCCGGAGTTGCATTTCTGAGTCCAACAATTTTCTTTGCATTAAAGATATCGAGTTCCATTAATTTGTCCCACATGATGTCATCCTGTTCGATACCAAGCGCCATTCGGGTTTTTAATTCAACCGAATCTGATGCGTGAAATGGTAAAAAGGAATTGATAAAATCACGGTAACTCATCGTTTCTGAATTTTCCATTGCATACGAATCGTCGGTCATGCCTAATTGCACAAACATACTCCATGCTTTGGAAAAACCAACTCTACGGATTGTTCCTCTGTATAAAGTCAGGATATTATCAAGGCCATAAATACTTCTGTATTTTAAGGAGTCACGATTGGCATAACCTTCAAATTTTCCGTAACCTTCCACATGAAAGAATTCTGTTCTGCGGAACAATTTGTGATACGGAATATATTTGTATTTGCCTTCCTGAATAAATTTGGCAGCGCCACCCTGACCAGCTAAAACCACATTTCGTGGTGCCCAGGTAAATTTGTAATTCCAAAGATTATCATCAGATTCAGGAGCAACCAAACCGCCGCAAAAAGATTCGAATAAAATCATTTTTCCTCCTTTGGCTTCAATTTCATGAATCACTTTCATGGCACTCATGTGGTCAATTCCGGGATCGAGACCAACTTCATTCATAAAAACCAGGTTGTTCGCTTTTACAGCTTCATCCAGACTTTGCATCTCATCCGAAATATAAGAAGCCGTAACCATATTTTTTTTGAAAGTCACGCAGTCTTTTGCTACTTCAATATGCATGTGAGCTGGTAACATTGAAATAACGATATCTGCTTTTTGAATTTCGGCCTGACGTTCTTCAATATTGTTTATGTCTAAAGCAATTGGTCTTGCATTAGTGTGATTGTATGTTTTTCTTCTGGCCAATTCTATAGACAAATCACCAATAGTTACGTTTAAGTCTTCCTGGGTAGATTTTCTTAAAAGATATTTTATTAGTGAAGATGCTGAACGTCCGGCACCGATGATTAAAATGTTTCTCATTCTGTTGTATTTTATTCCAAATCCTTTTCTAAATCTTCGAGTTCTTGTTTGGCTTCTTTCTTGGTTTCAATTTTTTCTTGTTCAAATTTGGCATCTTTGACCACTTCGTCTTTTATCAAAAGTGTTTTTCCTAATACAAAAACGGAAGAAAGAACACATAAAAGTAGTAAAATATTAGGAAGTTTCTTTTGATTTGCATCAGATTTTTTAAGCAATACCAAACAAAAAACAATACCTAATCCAATAGGTAAAAAAGCAATGGTGTTTAATGGCAAAGCCGTAAAAATGATGGCGAATACTGTAAAAATGATGGCTAAAATTAAAAATAACTTTCTCATGATTAAATCCCGCTTGCAGAGGTTAATACTAATTGCCCGGTTCCAACCGGAATGCTGAATTTCAATAAAGTTGGTACTTTTTTAGCATCGGCGGTAAGCCAAATAAGGTTTTTGTCTGTTCCTTTTAAGGCATCTGTTTTGGCGCCAATTGACAATTTGTAGCATTCTTTCTTGCCTAAATTTCCGGCAGAAATAATTTCTTTTCCCATGTATTTTAATGTCACCGGAATTTGCTTTTCGTCAAAAACAATCATTAAGTTTTGGGTTTGCCCTACTTTAAATTTCGATAAATCCATTGTTCTTACTTTGTACAAAAGTGAAACCACGTCTTGTGTTGATCCGCCAATAGTAAAGTTTTTTTGAGTTTCAGGTCTTTTTCTTTTCTTCGAAGTGCTGCTGACTGAGTTTCCTTTGAAAACATATTTTTCCTTTTTTGTCCAGCCACCTTCGTCTATGTTTCGTTTGTATAAACTTGGTTTTAAAGTCATCGGATTTACATAGGATTCATATAAATCTCTGATTTTGAAAAACGAATCCCATTTACTATACGTTGATAATTCACAACTCAAATGCAAATAGGTATTTTTAGAAGTCGTAACATTTTCGGTTGACATGGTAACTTGTGCCAATTGTGTCATCAAACCACTCATATTATATGAACCTGTAAAAACCAGTTTTTCGCCCGCTTTTATCGTTTGGCTGTTAACCCTCGTAAAAGAACAGCAAACAAAAAAAGAACAAAGTATATAAAGTATTTTCCTCATGATTGTAAATTGATGGTGCAAAAATAAATTTTTAAAATGGTTCAAATGCCAAAAGAAACGTGAAATTTCTTCAATAGTATGCAGATGACGAATAAATTTGTGTTTTAGTATAGACTTAATAAATATGGAAAGAAAAATTGCAGGTGTTGGTGCCTTTATGGGAATTTTGGCAATAATTTTAGGTGCTTTTGGCGCTCATGCTTTAAAAAAACAATTGACGATTGAACAACTCAACGCTTTTGAAACTGGAGTAAAATATCAGATGTATCACGCGTTGTTTTTGTTGTTTTTAGGATTCAACACTTTACTTAGTGAAAAAGCAAAAAAAATGGTGTTTCAATTGGTAATTTTTGGAGTAATTTTCTTCTCGGGTTCTATTTATTTATTAACAACAAAAGCGATAAGCGGAGTTGATTTTAAGTTTATTGGAATTTTAACACCAATCGGTGGAGCCTTGCTAATTGCGGCCTGGAGCATTTTGTTTTGGAATATTTGGAGGACAAAGAGATAATATTATAATAAAAAAAATAGTTTCTAAAATTTAATTTTTACCTTTGCCCTCTAATTGATAATGCAACACAAACTAATTTCTATGGAGAACTACGCTCAAACAGCGAAATCGATTTCGTTAGAAAAATATGGGATTAAAAATGTTCACGAAATTATTCACAATCCTTCCTTCGAAAAGTTATACAATGATGAGTTAAATCCAAATTTAGAAGGTTTTGAAAAAGGCCAGCTAACGGAACTTGGAGCTGTAAATGTCATGACTGGAGTTTTCACCGGTCGTTCACCAAAAGATAAATACATTGTAAAAGACAGCATTACTGAAAACACCATTTGGTGGAACTCAGATAAAGCGGTTAACGACAATAAGCCTATTACCCAAACCACTTGGGAAGCCTTAAAAGATACTACTACCACTCAATTATCCGGAAAGAAATTATATGTCGTTGATGCCTTTTGTGGTGCCAATGAAAATACAAGACTGAAAGTCCGTTTCATTATGGAAGTAGCCTGGCAGGCACATTTTGTTATCAATATGTTTATCCGTCCAACGGAAGCTGAATTGGAAAATTTCGGCGAACCTGATTTTATTGTAATGAATGGTTCCAAAACTTCTTTCAAAGATTATGCAGCTCACGGATTAAATTCGGAAGTATATGTAGCCTTTAATCTAACTGAGAAAATCCAAATTATTGGCGGTACCTGGTATGGTGGCGAAATGAAAAAAGGAATGTTTGCGATGATGAATTATTATTTGCCATTGCAGGGAATTGCTTCAATGCATTGCTCAGCTAATAAAGGTGCAGCTGGAGATGTTGCTGTTTTCTTTGGTCTTTCAGGAACAGGGAAAACAACATTGTCTACAGATCCAAAACGTGAATTGATTGGTGATGATGAACACGGTTGGGACAACGAAGGCGTTTTCAATTTTGAAGGTGGCTGCTATGCGAAAACTATAGATTTGAGCATGGAGAATGAACCGGATATTTACAGCGCGATTAAAAGAGATGCGCTTTTAGAAAACGTTACGGTTGATGCAGATGGAATAATTGATTTTAAAGATACTTCGGTAACTCAGAATACGAGAGTTTCATACCCAATTTATCATATTCACAATATTGTAAAACCGGTTTCAAAAGCTGGTCATGCCAATAAAGTTATTTTCCTTACGGCAGATGCTTTTGGAGTAATGCCACCAGTTTCTAAATTAACGCCGGAACAAACTAAATATTATTTCCTTTCAGGATTTACAGCCAAATTAGCAGGAACAGAACGCGGAATTACGGAACCAACACCAACATTCTCTGCGTGTTTTGGAAAAGCGTTCCTGACATTGCATCCAACAAAATACGGAGAAGAATTAGTAAAGAAAATGGAGCAAAACCAAGCCAAGGCTTATATGGTGAACACTGGTTGGAACGGAACAGGAAAACGTATTTCTATAAAAGACACACGCGCCATTATTGATGCTATCTTAGATGGTTCAATTGAAAATGCAGAAACTAAAATGGTTCCGGTTTTCAATTTAGAAGTTCCAACGTCTTTACATGATGTGAATTCATCAATCTTAGATCCAAGAGATACGTATGAAAATGTATCAGAGTGGAATAAGAAAGCCAATGACTTAGCGTCGTTATTCGTTAAAAACTTCGCGCAATATACAGATAATGAAGAAGGTCATAGTTTAGTAAAAGCTGGACCACAATTATAAAAACAAACTAACAAACCTAACCAAAGAAAAAAGCCATTCACTTAATTGAGAATGGCTTTTTTTATGATGGTAAAATAATTTTATTTTCCTTTGTTAGCGTCGGCGATATATCTCTCCAAAGCCATTGTCATTGATGGAGTTTCAGGCGTTGGTGCCAAAATATCGATACGTAATCCGTGTTCCAAAGCTTCTTTTTGTGTAGTACTTCCAAAAACAGCAATACGTGTGTCGTTTTGCTTAAAATCAGGGAAGTTTTTAAACAATGATTTTATTCCGGTTGGGCTAAAGAAAGCCAAAACATCATAATAAACATCTGCCAAATCAGATAAATCACTCATTACCGTTTTATAAAAAGTGGCTTGTGTCCAATCTACTTTTAAAGCATTCAATGTTTGTGGGACATCAAAATTTAATTGGTCTGAAGCTGGTAAAAGAAATTTTTCGTCTTTGTATTTTTTGATTAATGGAGATAAATCAACAAAGTCTTTCTGACCAACATAGATTTTACGTTTTCTGTAAACCACATATTTTTGCAGGTAAAAAGCAATAGCTTCAGACTGGCAAAAATATTTTAAATCTTCGGGAACTTTATAACGCATTTCTTCGGCCACTCTAAAAAAATGGTCCACAGAATTTCTGCTGTTTAAAATAATAGCCGTAAAGTTATTTAGGTCGATTTTTTGAGCTCTGACATCCTTTGCGCTTACACCTTCTACATGTATAAATGATCGAAAATCAATCTTTACTTTATGCTTTTGCTGTAATTCGAAATAAGGGGAATTCTCTACTTTTGGTTCTGGTTGGGACACCAAAATTGTTTTCACTTTCAGATTTGACATTCTAATGGGCTAAATTTTTTGTAATCAAATAATATATAAAATAGTAGGGCGCTATTTCAAGTGCGCAAAGATACAAAATAAAATAAAACAACTTCCCGATGAGTAAGTTTTGATAAATCTTCAACGAAACCAGGTAAGAAAACAAGTTTATTATTAAAATCACAGCGATTGTGCAATAAATCAGAATAATTGATGGAGTATTGTTATAAAACAGATAAATATTTACCGGTAATAAAATCAAACCAACAAAAGTTCGATAACTTACTTTCTGTAAATTGAATTGCTCTGCAAATTCTTCAATGTTAAAAATGGTTGCTACAATTTTTTCTATCAAAAATTTTGATAGCACAAAGATTCCAAAAAATGTAAAAATCCGAAGAAAAATTACCCAATCCGTTTTCGAAACATATCCAAGATAATTGAGAACCAATTGAATAAAAAATGAAAACGAAATAATTTGAACAATAAACAACAATATAGTAAAACCACTCATCAGGTGAGAAGTGTCTTTGTACACTTTGATGTATTTATCGGAAACCAAAATTCTTAGAAATTCACTAAAACGGGTTTCAAAAGCAGTCTTGGTAATTGCAATTAAAACAAAAGAAAAAACAAACAAACATGTTGCCCAATCCTTAGGTTCTAAAATTCTGGGCTGTAAAACAATTTCTATCATAATCACGACAAAATTAGTAATTTTTTATTTCTTAAAATTATTATATAATTATTAAGATTGCGCTCTGATAAAAAGTTTATTTTTGCATCGAAGTTTGACGGCACTTACTATGAACGACGGTATTGTAATTATTCCAACCTATAACGAAATTGAAAACATCGAAAGCATTATTCGGGCAGTGTTTTCGTTACATAAAACTTTTCATATTCTTGTGGTTGATGATAATTCACCAGATAAAACGGCAGATAAAGTCATGGAATTGCAAAGCGAATTTCAAGGCAAATTGTTTTTGTCCGTTAGAAAGAAAAAATCAGGTTTAGGAACTGCATATGTTCACGGATTTAAATGGGCATTGAAGCATCATTACGAATACATTTTTGAAATGGATGCCGATTTTTCACACAACCCAATTGATTTAGAAAGATTGCATGATGCCTGTCATTTTAATGGTGCAGATTTAGCCATCGGTTCCCGATATGTTACCGGAGTGAATGTTGTCAATTGGCCTTTGAGCAGAGTATTGCTTTCCTATTTTGCTTCTGTTTACGTCCGAATGATTACCGGAATGAAAATCATGGATGCTACTGCTGGTTTCATTTGTTATAACCGAGTGGTTTTGGAAAAAATAGATTTAGAAAAAATAAAATTCATTGGCTATGCTTTTCAGATTGAAATGAAATACAGGGCTTTCGCCAAAAATTTTAATATACAGGAAGTTCCCGTCATCTTCACCGACAGAACAAAAGGACAATCCAAAATGAGTGGTTCTATTATCAAGGAAGCCATTTTTGGAGTTATATCTTTAAGGTTTAAGAAGTTTTTAAATCAATTATAAAATGAATACTGTTTTAATTAAAAATGCCAAAATTGTAAACGAAGGAATCATTTTTGAAGGCGATGTTTTGATTGAAAACGAATTTATTGTTGAAATCGCCGAAAGCATTAGCCCAAAACATTCCAGTTGTAAAATAATTGATGCCGAAGGAAGTTATCTTATTCCGGGCGCTATTGATGATCAGGTGCATTTTCGCGAACCTGGTTTGACTCATAAAGGAGATATCGCTTCCGAAAGTCGGGCTGCCGTTGCCGGTGGCATTACTTCATATATTGAACAACCGAATACGGTTCCAAATGCAGTTACCCAGGAAATCTTAGAAGAAAAATATCAAATTGCTGCCAAAACATCTTTTGCCAATTATTCATTTATGATGGGCGGAACGAATGATAATTTAGAAGAAATTCTAAAAACAAATCCTAAAAATGTCGCCGGAATTAAATTATTTTTAGGTTCATCAACTGGGAATATGTTGGTTGATAATCAGGAAGCATTAGAAAAAATATTTTCGAGTACAAAGATGCTGATTGCCGTTCATTGCGAAGATGAAACGACTATTAAAAACAATTTAGAAAGATACAAACTTCAATTTGGTGAAGATATTCCGGTAGAATTCCATCATTTGATTAGAAGTGCTGAAGCTTGTTATATTTCGTCTTCCAAAGCAATTGCCTTAGCTAAAAAAACGGGAGCAAGATTACACATTTTCCATCTTTCAACAGCTAAAGAAATGGAACTGTTTACCAATAAAATTCCGTTGGAAGAAAAACAAATCACTGCCGAAGTTTGTGTTCATCATCTTTGGTTTTCGGATGAAGATTATAAAACAAAAGGCAATTTCATCAAATGGAATCCGGCTATAAAAACCGCAGAAGACAGAACGGCTTTGTGGGAAGCTTTGCTCGATGACAGAATTGACGTTATCGCTACCGATCATGCACCTCATACATTGGAAGAAAAACAACAATCCTATTTAAAAGCACCATCTGGCGGACCATTAGTTCAACATGCTGTGGTGGCGATGTTTGAAGCCAATCATCAAGGGAAAATATCTGTAGAAAAGATAGTAGAGAAGATGTGCCACAATCCGGCAAAGATTTTCAAAATCGAAAAGCGTGGTTTTATCAAAGAAGGATTTTATGCCGATTTGGTGATTGTGAATCCAAGCCTGCCATGGAATGTTAAGAAAGAAAATATACTGGCCAAATGTGGCTGGTCACCATTTGACGGATATAATTTTAAATCAAGAATTACGCATACCTTTGTGAATGGTCAATTGGTTTATCAAAATTTTAAAGTAAAAGATATTCCTGTTGGAAAGCGTTTGCTTTTTGACAGATAAATTACTGAAATAATTCAGCATAAATATGAAAAAATGTATTCTTTTAGGGTTTATAGTTCTGTTTTTCGGGTGCAACAGCGATTCAGTTGAAAAGCCTAAAAACCTTATTGGTAAAGACAAAATGGTCGATATTTTATATGACATATCCTTATTGGAAGCTATTAAATCGCAAAATATAAATGGTGGCATAACAGTAAAAATGGGGAACGAATATATTTATAAAAAATATAAAATAGACAGTGTTCAGTTTGTGAAAAGCAATAAATATTACGCTTCAGATCTTGAGGAATACAAAAAAATGTTTGAGAAAGTTAAAGAGAAATTGAGCACAGCTACTTTGAAAATAGAAAATGAAACGAAGAAAAATGGTCAGGTTGTTCCACCAAATCCGAACAGCACTTTAAATTCGGATACGCCTCAGGTACAATAATTACTTTTGCAAAGAAACAAATTCTTTAACAACACTATCAATGTTTTGGAATTCAAAATTCAAAGCATTTTTTATTTTCTTATTAGAAATAAAATCGGAAGAATGCAGTGAGTTCGCG
>NZ_JBDSMB010000123.1:0-3837 GCF_039916025.1 Flavobacterium sp. | reverse complement strand
GAGACTCTTTCTATGGAATTAAATATCCCCAAACCTACAGTAGAGCTTGGAATAGTCCTCTTTAAAAAATACAAGATGATAGATATTTTTAGAAATAAAACAATTTATTTGAAAAATTTCGAGAAGCATCAAAACTTAGAGAAGATAAATTCACAAAAAGAAAAGAACAGAATTAAGGTCGCTACTCATAGGAAGAAAGTTAAACAAATGATAGGTAAGAGTGTAACCGTTACAGAACCGTTACAGCTTGGTTACGTAACTGATAAGACAAAGAAAACAGACTTAGATTCAGAAAAAGATACAGATACAGAATTTTGGGGTAGTGGTTTTTTGAACTCTACAGATTTAAAAACACAAGATGACAAATATTGCTTTACAGTCTCTTATGAGTACTACGAGAAAAAAGATAGCAATATAGAAATTCACGTCAGAACTTTTCGCAGGTATATAAAAACACTTCAAGAGTACAGCAATTTTAACAACGCAATTTTGAATTATAAACAAGAGGGAATTAAAATCCGTTATCAAAAAAACTTTTCAGATTTTGTGAAAGCTCATAAATCTTACATTTATTAAAAACCTTAAATTATGAAAAACGTAAATTTACCACAAACAGCGGACAGAATAAAAAATTTTTGTGAACAGCATTCTCTCAGTTGTGATTTTGTACAGTCATGGCATATAAGAATATATAAGCCAACCAATGAAAAAGATTTCATTGATTTATATCCTATCAAAAAAAGATTTTTTTCAGCAGTTAGAAATTTTTGGGGAGATTATCAAAATGAAATTTCACTCATACAATCATTTTTTCAAATACAAAGTGATAAGAGTTTAGCCGCTTACTATGAAGTTTTACCATTCCAAAATTTAACGCCTGATTTTTATCTTTCATTATTGCAGAAAAGAAACGGGGGAGCTGATAAATTAATGTTAGACGTTCCCTCGATGCTTGAAGAGTATCACATTATAAAATTAACTCAAGCAATTTTTAAACTGCAAAGAGTTTCAAAAATTTATTCAGCTCCAATAGATTCAGAAATAAAACAATTATTCCCCGAAGTTTACGAAAGGTTACAAAAATGAGAACTGAATATTTAAAACAGCATGGGTGGAAAGCTAAAGGATTTTACGGAATAGTTTTCTATACAAAAAAAATCAATGGAGCAATATTTGAAATTTTCGCGAATAGAATTGAGACCTGTTTCAGTCTCTCAAAAGATAGTTCAGTAATAAGGCTTGTATCTTCATTTGAAGATTTACAGGACGTTCTATATACAAATAATCTTCCTACGATTTATTAAAAACCTTAAATTATAACTTATGGAATCACAAATTAAATTAGACTTAATAAAAATTACCTCAGTTAAAAGATTGGAACATTTGATATTTTTAATTGAGTATGGTTGCGAAATAATACCCGGCTTTAATTCAGAGACAAGACTTCCAGTAGGAACGATGCACACACTCGACCAAATAAAAGCAATGCGTTTCAATACACTAATGGAATCAGCAAAACATTACTGCAGGTCTCACACAATAGATTTTCAAAATGAGATTTGCAATGAATTTACATACAGAAAATATGTGGCACTCGGGGGGGAGTACGAACCCGAACCTACTCCGTTACGCCGTAATCTCAGAAAGAATGCAAAAACCGATTACCGCTTAAAACCAATTGAAAGAAAAAAAAGATTTCCCGATATTGATTTAAAACAATTCAACCCCTCGGAGCTTCTCAACAAAGAAAAAAAATTAGTCCTATGGCCGGGCGGTCTCGGTAACTATGGTAAGAAACCTCACAGAAATTTAATTCAATTGGGTAAACAACTTGCAGAAAAAAAAATTACAGGAAGTTAAGGAAGAACGTGCGGCAAGATTCGAGGGGATATGGATAGATGAAACAATAGATCCCGACAGTAAAATATTTACATACACTGGAAGAAAAAACGGACAGAATTTTGTAAATAAAGTAAACGAAGAATTCAGAAAATTCACATAGCAGCATATTTCATTAATCTAAATTAAAATCAATGCCTACACCAAAACCAAAGCCAGGGAAAGAAAAAGAAGTAAAGAAAAATTCTAAGTCGGTCCCTAAGACAAAAGAAAAAACATCTTCCAAAGAGAAAAACAAACCGGAAGAGAAAGAAGTAAAAAATAAAAAGAGTAAAGGCAAAGACCCCGATAAAATATTGGAAGAGCCAAAACTCGGGGAAGATAAACCCGAGATTATCAAAGAGGAAAAAGTGTTAAAGATAAAAATTAAATTGTCCGATGATGAACTATTAGAACAGGCTCACAATTTCGCAAACGCTACAACTGAAAAAACGAGATTGAATGCAGAGTTGAAAATTAAGAAAGATGACTATAAAAAATTAATTGCAAAAGAAGAATTGACGATCGGAAATTCAGCGGCGGGAATTAATAAAGGTGAAGAGGAAAGAGAATTAAATTGCAGAGTTGAATATCATTTCCCTAAAGAGAATTTAAAAACTATTTATATTCTTGCTATAGGAGAGAAGCCCGAGACCCTATATAATACTGAGGAAATGACCCCCGAGGATTACAAGCTCCCTTTCCTGCAGGAGACAAAAGAAGATGAAAACAAACCGGAGAATGAAAAAGAAGCAGTTACTCCCGGAACATTCATAACGGAGCCGCCGTCCGAAACTCAGAGCAGCGATTTTCCCCCGGCGCTCACAGACATAAACAATACGCAGGAAAATAAAGAAGATAAGAAAGAAAATTTATTATTGGACGAATAACTCAAATAAGTTCTACGGATATTTTCATTTATAAAACCTTAAATTACAACATGGAAAAAACAGGAATCATCTGGACTGAGAAAACTTGGAATCCAGTAACAGGCTGTCAGAAAATCTCGCAGGGTTGCAAGTTTTGTTATGCAGACACAATCGCAAAAAAGTACGCAGGTCACGCCGCTTTCCCGAACGGATTTGATTTAACACTGCGACCCCACAAAATGAGAGACCCTTTTAAATGGGACGAACCCTCTCTCGTATTTGTAAATTCAATGTCAGATTTGTTTTGGGAGAAAATCCCGGAAGAGTATTTCGTTCAAGTGTTGGAAGTAATGAAAAAAACTCCACAGCATGAATATCAAGTATTAACAAAGAGACCCGAACTCATGCTCGAATATTCTCTCAAGTATGAATTCCCCGAAAATATGTGGTGTGGGGTAACCATTGAAGATAAGAAAAATTTACACCGCCTCGAGATATTAAAAAAAGTCCGCGCGAAAATCAAATTTATTTCAGCAGAGCCATTGCTCGAAGATTTGGGAAGTATATCTCTCAAGGGAATAGATTGGATTATCACAGGGGGGGAGTCCGGGTTTCATTTATGGAAGAGAGAAGTTTCACTCGTAAGGGGTCTTGTAGATTATGACAAAGATACAAAGTTATGGATTCCAAAGCCTCACTGCATAGAATGGATTCGTAACCTCAGAGATATAGCAAAAAGAGACGGAACATTTTTCTTTCACAAACAATGGGGGGGTAGCTTTCCCGAAGCCGCAGGACGTGAACTTGACGGAAAAACTTACAATGAAATGCCTAAATATCCCGGTGACAAACTCGAAATTAACAACGAGTATTTAAAGCACATCGAGGGGAAAAGAGTAATCGACAAAAAACAAGAATCGTTTCATCAAGGAAAATTATTCTAATGGGAGAGCTTTATACAGATACACTATTCGGAAAAGTTTTGAGCCGCCGTCAAGTGAATGATAATATTTACACTCCTGATGAATTGGCAAAAGCAATTGTAAAGTATTTTAAACCGAAAGGAAAAATTCTTGAACCTTGTAAGGGG